>NZ_JAUSCC010000013.1 GCF_030651745.1 Methylophaga sp. | reverse complement strand
TCATCGCCCGGTTTGACCATGGCAATCATCGGAATATCAGGATGCCAGCGATTATGGATTTGTCCGTCCTGTTCCCAGGGTTTTTTATCTAAATCAAGTTTTACTAAGGTTTTCATCTGTATCTCCTACGTTGAAGAAACGTTTTGCTATTGAATCCGGGAATTAAAATTGCAGCTGCATTGAAACTACGAATTGATCTTGATCAGCTAAACCTTCTCTTTCCAGATCGCGATAAACGGCGGTAAGGGATGCGTTGTAACCATCAATGATGTAATTGATACCAAAATCTGTACGCTTGATTTCACCAGCATCAGAATCAAAATTTTGGTAGCGAACGAATGGCATAAATTGACCCCAACCGACTTTTTCCTTGAAGATAAAACCAGTACTTACGTAATAGGCTTCACCTTGTTCTGAGAGGAAAACATCATCAGTGTCATAATCGAAGTAGGCGGCCTCAAGTGACACAGCACCCGCAGCAAGTTTTTTCTCTACCAGTAAATCCACTGTCCACTGTGAGTAGTCACCTACTGCAGTTGCTGAAGCGGCGCCATCACCTTTATAACGGCCTGCTATACCAATGGTGAAGATGTCTTTAGTACCTAGATAGTTACCTGTGCCGTAATAACCAGGCTCTTTATCCCAAAAGCTGTATTGCAAACGACCGGCATACATCAATTCATCATCTTGATCTGAATTATTGGTGACATCGTCGACACCACTAAACTCAAAGATCTTGTCAGCTTCAAAAACACCAAATGAATAAGCTAAACGTTGATCTAAGGCAGTTGCGACTAACGCCACACCATCATCACGGCCGATGGTGCCGCCATTCCAACCATAGCGAGCGGTAATGTTTGCCCAATAACCATCACCTGAGGTGTAGTAAGGTCCAGCCATATTGGCGCGGCTACTGGGCGATAGGAATCGACCGGCCCAAATCGCCATATCAGGGGTGAATTGAAAAATACCCGCAGCATCGATAATCTGGAATGAATCATTACCACCGGATTTTTCCGAGTTAAACATACCCTTGATGTATTTGTTTAAAGAACCCGAGACATACAAACGAGCGCTATCCAATTCAAAATCATTGGTGTTGCCACCATCATTTGCAGCATCTTCAATGTTGCTGTAGCTGCCACGCAGACCAAAACCAACACTGATGTACTGATCTTCACCAAAGGTAATTGTGCCTGCAGCATGGGTTGTGGCTACTGGAGCCAGCGTAGCGGTTGTGGCCAAGGCGACCAGATAAGCGACTTTGTTCAGTTTTTTCATTATTTCTTCTCCCGAAAATCTCACCAGAATTAAAAGTGTCGTTGTTGAATTCGCCTCGGTGCTCATCAACCATTAAGTTCGAGAGCAATACTAGTCAGCCGGGTCTGCTGCTTAAATACGTCAAATTGCGTACATGGCTTACGTAGGGTTTCAGTTACTCTTTGAGCACGTCTTCAAACAACAGATCGCTCAGGAGGAAAAATGAAACACCAATCCATTCCCACTATTGGTGCACTCTGCTTGGTTGGCAGCGTTTTATTGCTGTCAGGCTGCGGTGGTGAGTTCAGCTATAAACGCGGTGCGACCGCGAAAGATTTTCAGAGTGAAAAACAGCGTTGTGAAACCGCTTCAAAGACTGAAAAAGAGATTGATGAATGTCTGCAACAACAGGGCTGGTTAGTAGTAAGCGCTGACAAACCCCTGATTCCGCTGAGTCGTGGTGAAACTAAAACGATTTCCGTGGCAGCTGATGCTATGGAAGAAACCACAGATCAACCTGTCGACCCTATGGAAAAATTACAGGTTAATTCCTGGTGGCGGATGGGTGCGGGCCCACAAAAATTGATGGCAGACAGTGAATCCTGTACTGCCGAATTAGGCGAGGGCCATTCACCTGAAGCCAATATGAGTTTGGTGACACGTGGCTTATTGAGCTGCATGCAGAAAAAAGGCTGGGCTGCTCTGTTACAACAATGAAGCTGTATATCGCTCGTTAAATATTGTTGAGTGGGCTGTAATAAGAGCCGTTTGGAATTAGGGCATAACTATTGCAGTCCCACCTTCATTACTATCCGAAGAAGGGGAAATGAGCATGATGCAGCTGTGGCGTGATTATGATCCCGGTGAGTTCTATGATGAGCTGATGTACGATCAGCATCAGCCCAGACACTTCAGTTATAAGTTGCTGGATTATCTGAAATCCATGCGTAAAGAGGCTTTTGAGCAGCGCATTGTCGATTCTGAACTGGAGATTCTGGAACGGGGTATCACCTTCACGGTGTACAGCGATGCAGGCAATATAGATCGTGCCTGGCCCTTCGATATCATTCCCCGCATCATTCCCAAACGCGAATGGGACTGCACCGAAAAGGGGCTGGTGCAACGCATTCGTGCTTTAAATATGTTCATCAATGACATCTACAATGAAGGCAACTTCATTCGAGATGGATTGATTCCCGAAGACGTCGTACTGCAATCCAAAGGCTACCGCCCTCAATGTAAAGGCATGCAACCGGCGCACGGAGTTTGGGCACATATTTGTGGTTCCGATCTGGTGCGAGATGACAACGGTACGATGTATGTACTGGAAGATAATTTACGGGTGCCTTCCGGCGTCGCCTATATGCTTGAAAACCGCAAAACCACCAAACGTGTATTACCGGAATTATTCAAATTACTGCATATAAGCCCGGTCAATGATTACCCTTCCCACCTGTCTGCAATGCTGGCCTCGCTGGCACCGGATATCGCTCAACCAAATATGGTGTTACTGACCCCTGGCATCTATAACTCAGCCTACTTTGAACATGCCGCTTTAGCCCAACAAGCCGGGCTAACACTGCTGGAAGGCGCCGATCTGACCGTTGCAAATGATGGTTATGTTTATATGAAGACCATTCATGGTCTGGAACGGGTCGATGTGATTTATCGGCGCATTGATGATGATTTTATTGATCCTCTGGTATTTCGCGAAGATTCCACCTTGGGCATCCCCGGAATCATGCAAGCCTGGCGCGAAGGCAAAGTGGCGATTGCCAATGCACCCGGCTGCGGTGTGGCCGACGATAAAGTGATTTATGCCTATGTGCCGGCAATGATTCGTTATTACCTTAATGAAGAACCTTTATTACCCAATGTGCCAACCTGGATGTGTCGAGATCCCGACCAATTGCAGCACGTTCTCGACCATTTACCCGAACTTGTCGTCAAACCTGCCAATGAGTCAGGCGGTTATGGCATGTTGGTCGGACCGCATTCCAGTGAAGAAAAAATTGAAGAGTTTCGCCAGTTATTAATTGCCGACCCCAACAACTATATTGCTCAACCAACCCTTAAACTATCGGTATCCCCCACCAGCTGCGGTGATCATATTGCACCTCGCCATGTGGATTTACGCCCGTTTATCCTGTCCGGTAAAAACAACTATGTCACACCCGGCGGTTTGACCCGGGTGGCTTTGGTCAAGGGTTCGTTAGTGGTCAATTCTTCACAAGGTGGGGGCAGTAAGGACACATGGATAGTGGATGATTCATATTTTGGGGGGCTTAGCTAATGTTGTCGCGGGTTGCAGAACGGGTTTACTGGCTGGCAAGGTATCTGGAGCGGGTTGAAAATACTGCCCGGTTAATTAATGTCCACACCGGGTTATTGATGGACTTACCCCGGGATGTCGAAATCGATTGGTTTACGCTGGTCACCATTTTTGATGCTGACATGTTCTATCACGCTAACTTTGACCAGATTAATGAAAATAATGTGATGCAATTTTTGCTCGCAGAACCTAACAATCCAATTTCTTTGCTCAATTCCCTGTCAGCTGTTCGAGAAAATGCCCGGACTTCATTGGATATCCTGCCGGAAGAAACCTGGGAACAGGTAAATGAGCTGTATTTACTGGTTAAAAATGAAATGGCTGCCATCAGTAATCGGCGGCGGCGTCAGCAATTGTTATTAACTATTATGGAACGCTGCCAGACGGTATGGGGCATCTTGGCTAACCATATGAGCCGTAACCATGCTTATCATTTCATGCAAACGGCCAAACATCTGGAACGTGCGGATATGACCAGCCGGATCCTGGAAATGACCTCACTGTTGATGGCCGAAAATCGCAGTGAATCATTGCGGGCGGCCGAAGGTATTCTTTGGACGCATTTATTACGCGCTTTGAGTGCTCAGCAGATGTACACTCAGACGCATAGCTCATCCATGAATGCTGATGGCGTGTTAACCTTCTTAATACGCGACGAAGCATTTCCACGGTCATTGTTCTTCTCGTTGAAAGCGATTGGCCGTTATATATGGCCTTTACCGCAGTCCACCATAACATTGGAACATCATCAAAAACTTATGTCCGAAATATTTACTGAAAGACTGAATGAACTGCCTGCCGAAATGATCCATACACGTATGGATGAATTACAGGCCAAGCTCGCAGATTTGAGCAGTCAAATCAGTCAACAATGGTTTCATCCAGATAGATCTGTTGCATGAGACGATTCTATTGCCACTGCGGGCAAGAAATTTTTTTCGATAATACTTACTGCAACAGCTGTAACAGTATTTTAGGCTTTGATCCCGAGCAGCAAAAACTCATCAGCATAGAACCCTATAAAGGCCAGTTTCGCTCGGTGCAATCACCGGAAAAACGATATAAACGTTGTGTCCATCATCAGCATCAGATGCAGTGCAACTGGTTGCTGTCTACTGATGATCATTTTACTCAATGTCTGTCGTGCCGACTGACGCGAGTCATTCCCAATCAGGTCTATCCTTATAACGTTAAGCGCTGGTCAGTATTAGAGGCAGCAAAACGCAGGATGCTTTATGGGTTGCTGCGGCTGGGCTTACCGATTGATAACTGGCCAGTTGATGATATTCAGCGATTGCAGTTTCATTTTCTGGAAGATCAGATAAGTAATCCCATTGACGGTCATGAGCAAGTCTTCAGTGGTCATGCCGCAGGGGTGATTACCTTAAACGCATCTGAAGCTGACAATAGCTATCGTGAAGCGACCCGTGAGGCAATGAATGAACCCTATCGAACCTTATTAGGGCATTTCCGCCATGAAATCGGTCACTTTTACTGGGATAAACTGATTAAAAATCATTCGATCTATAACGATTTCAGAGCGTTATTTGGCGATGATACCGTTGATTACCCACAAGCCTTGGCACACTATTATGAGGTGGGACCACCTGAAGATTTTCAGCAGGAGTTTATTTCGGCTTATGCCAGTGCACATCCGCTGGAAGATTGGGCCGAAACCTGGGCACATTATTTGTTAATGCACGAAACACTGGAAACCGCAGTGGCTTTTGATGTTATTCGAGCGCCAGAATCAGATCGGGAATTTCACCTGTGGTTATCGGAATGGATGCAACTGGTATTAGTGTTAAACGCTTTGAATCGAAGTATCGGTAACGGCGATGCGTATCCGTTTGTAGTTTCCACCGCAGTCCAGAAAAAACTGCAATTTATCCATGATTTAATGCATCGATAACTAGGGTCCTAGGGCCCTGTTTATTGTTGCTCGCTAAAGCGAGGCATTTCTGTAAAAGCCTGTCGCAACTTATCACCCCAGGCCTTCCTTAACTCAATAAGGTATGCGTTCTCTACGCCAAAGCGATAGTGATTACTCAGGGTGTAACTGTCTTTTTTATACATTAAGACTTCAATCGGAGGACCGACACTGACGTTACTTTGCATGGTGGAGTCCATTGAAATCAAAGAGCAGGTTGCCGCATCCAGCAGAGAAGTATCTGGCCTGATAAAACGATCCAAAACCGGTTTGCCATATTTGCTTTCGCCAATCTGCAAATACGGTGTCTCTTTAGAGCTGGTTATGTGATTACCCTGCGGATAAATCATATAGGCCTGTGGCGGACCACCCTGAATTTGACCGGCAAGTAACAGTGTCGCTTCCGGCGCAAAACCTGATGCTTCATTTTCAGAATAACGGCGAATCCGACTACTGAGAATTTCACCGATATAGTCGGCGGTATCCGATAAATAACTCAAGGTATTGAGATTTCTCGCTTGACCTTCATGTATATCACGATGGATCTGCTCCACCACAAATTGTGTGGTCGCCAGATTACCTGCACTCAATAGCACTAAAGACCGGTCTGCGTGAGTCTCAAAACGTGTCATTTTGCTATAAGTACTCACCTGATCGATTCCAGCATTGGTACGGGAATCGGATGTCAGTACTAATCCGGCATCTAAGGTAATAGCTAAACAATAGGTCATACACGCCTCTGAAATAATCTTGTCAAAGATAGTCGACATTGAGTCGCAGAGCAATGCCCAATAAGGGTTATTTGACAGCATTTCTGATACTGGAATGTTTAGACGTTAAATCTGCCCTGACGTTAAATACGGATTCTGGCAATCAATGGCAGATGATCTGAAGCTTGTCGTGCCAGATTGGATTTATGGACGAACAGCTCGATTTGACAGCGTTGTGGGGACACCCAGATTCGGTCTAAGCTAAAGATGGGCCAGCGAGCAGGAAAAGTTGGCAAATGTGGTTGTGCATTAAAACTACGATGCAACCAGCGCAAGGGTCTTCCCCAGAGTAACCACTCATTCACATCACCTAACAAACAACTGATATCCGCTTCCTGTTGTGATTTCAGCTCCAGCAGTTGCTTAACTTGCCAGCGCCTTTCTGCCGGTTTCAAACCCAGATGTGTGGCGATGATCTGTAATTCATAGCCGGCGGCATCAAAAGTAGCCTCAATAGCACCTCGTGGCTCACACCCCGTGACAGATAAATCAATGTGCTTGAATGATCTTAATGGCAGTTTGGTCAGCAAAGCATTGCCATAATGCCGTGTTTCCCGAAACAAGGTGGGGCCGGCCATGGCTTCGTGTCCCGTTTGATAAGCTAAATATTCCAGCAGGTCCAGATCTTCCACCGAATGATGTTCTACTTCCTGCAAGGCGATAATATCGGCGTCGAGCTCTCGAATTACAGCGGCAATTCTTGCGGGATCAAAGCGGCCATCAGCCCCAATACAAGCATGAATGTTATAAGTCGCAATGGTGAATGTTTGCTGTTGGATTATCTCAGTCACGTGTCTGCCGAAATTCTATTCAGCCATTTTTTGACACCATACATTATGCTGCCGATGGCTAAAACAACCAGTATAAAAACAGCTATCTCAACAGGTTCGGGTTGTTGAACAGCCCTTATCAGTGAATTGGCAAAAACCGTTATTGCCAATATGCCTGGCAGCATTCCAAACAAGGTCCCTAAAATAAAATCTTTGAGTTTTATATGAGACGCCCCGGCCACCAGATTGATTAAGGTAAAGGGCGCGACGGGAATAATCCTGACGGTAATAATTGCCATCACACCGTGATTAGCCAATCTTTTGGATAAGCGATTTAATTTTGAGCCGGCCATTTTAGACACGCTTCTGCGCCCCAACCACTGACCTGCAAGATAACCAAGAATTGCACTGAGCAAAGAACCGGCAATGGCATAGATACTGCCGGGCCAAGCGCCGAAACTAATAGCCACCGTCACCACCAGCAAGGTCAACGGAATAGCGATAAGGCCAGCAATCGCAAATACCGTGATCACAATGACCGGAGTAAAAGGATTGTTGTTGAGGGTGCTAATCCATTGTTTCAGGTTTTCCGGAGTTAACAGCTCATTGATGGGTGTCCATTTCCATAATGCGGTTAAGGCGATAACCGCCAGCAAAACCAGTGCTGTAATGATGATTTGTTTTTTGGGAGATTTAGGCTCGTCAATCGGTACCAGCTTGCGGCTCATTGCAACAGAGTCCACTGGTCGCTCGGGATCAATGTAATCTGCTGTTGGAGTCAAACCGTCGATGCTGTCATCTATTTCACAGTCCAGAGAACGTAACGTTCGTGGAAAATTCTCTCGTGCATCAAGCAATTTAAGCAGCGAGCTGTGCTCGGCAAGCAGGTTCTCCAATTCGGACGCTTCTAGCTCTAAATGTTCGCAAAGTAAGGAGTGCCGGAAAGCCTTTATTGTCTGCTGCTGATCATCGTTTTCTGCTTCAATAGCCAAATCGCATTCGCTATCCAAACCCATCGAGCGGTTACTCAAATTGGCCGAACCCACCCGTAAGAACGTGTTATCAACAATCATCAATTTGCTGTGCAGACTGATATACATTTCACCCAGCGCTTCGTGGTGAGGGTAGCAAATACGTAAACGACCATGTTTATCGGCATCACAGAGTCTGCGACTGACTCTTGAACGCAGTACATCCATCGTGTGTTGTTCCAACCAGCCACCGGTCATTTTTGGACAGACAATCACCACTTCCGGGCCTTCGCTATCCATCAATCGCTGGGCTAATACCTCTGCGACTTTCCAGGAAGTAAAGTATTGGTTTTCGATATAAATGAGATTTTCAGCCGCAGCAATGGCATCCAGATATAAGGTTTCAATCTCAATAACTTCTATTTGATCATTGAATTCCGGCATGGTGCGGGCGATCGCAATATTAACTTTGCGAAAGTCAGGTTTTACACCGGCTGGCCAGATATCTTCTTGATAATGTGGAGCTTGCTGAAGTTGCTGGCCGGTTGCTTTATGCCACCGCTCTCGTGCGAGTTCAGCAAGACTTTTTGCCACATCGCCATCCACCAGCATCTGCATATCATGAAACGGCGGATAAACAACATTATCCGGATCCATGCGTCGCTGATCGTCAGGGGCATGTTGACGGGTATCCCAACGATGCTTACCGGGATCAATGCCACCACAGAAGGCTATTTTGTCATCTATAACGACAATTTTTTGATGTTGTGAACCACCAAACGGGCACTTTCCATCCAGCTCATAATGTAAACGTGCCTGTTTTTTCCAGCTGGGACGAAAAAGTGGAAGCCACTCTCTCTCGAGGGTATAAAGCATTGCCCAGTCCCAATTGAGAATATAAACATTTAACTCTGGCCTTTCGGCTAAAACCTTATGAATTAACTCACCTAATTCTGCCGGATAATCTGTTGGGCTTTCGCCCCTGATCAAACTCAGGCGACTATCGATATCCCAAGCCAGAATATACACCGCATATCGGGCTTGTTTGATAGCCTCATACAAAGCAGCAAAGTAATTTTCGCCATCGACCAGCAATGCAGCGCGATCGGCGTTCAAATAGCGCCAACAGTTTTCACCCGGGCGAATGATGTTAGTATCACGCATAAACCGACACGAGCTCCCTGTCCGATCAAATATTGACCAAGACTAGCACAGCCACAATTGGCAATGATTTACCCAGGTTAATACCTGAGATGAATCATTTTTTTGAATGCATGGATGATTTGATTAATACAAAAGCTATAGCTTTATTGAGGGATAACCCGGTAATAACCGCTTTTTCCACGCATTAATAATGCTGGAGTATTGGCAGGCAATTGTTCGTCAGCTTTTTTAACAGCTTGTACTACGGCAATTTTATGGCCGTTGGGTTTATCCAGAATATATTCCACACCCAGCTGTGACTTAAGCTTTTCATCAATAAACTGACCTGCCAGAGCTCCACCAACCAGAGCAATAATAGTAATTGCCACACAGGCAGGATTGTCAGCCTGGGTAATTCCATAAGCTGATGCACCAGCAACCGTAGCACCAACTGCAGCTCCCCAGCCGGGACGTTTATCACCCAGCCCTTCGATAGTGACCATTCGGGATGAGATGATCCAAACATCTTCGATGGCCATTATTTCACCGACTTCATCGCGATAATAATTGCTCTGTGATCGTGATGCACAGCTGCTAATAACGGGAAGCATAATCAGCAAAATGAAACACCATTTACTTAGGTCACGTGACATATCTGCCTCCAATGGTATTAATTAACCGAATTACTTTGAGCTGGTTAATTTTGATAAATTCATTCTGTCGCAGATTTATGTAACTTTATGATTTTTCAGGTTTGGCAGATTTCACCTGCGCCTTCCATGCCGGTTCCAGTTGAAACTGCTGACACCAGCTTTGCACTTCAGCGGCAGGCATTGGACGGGCAATTTGATAACCCTGGGCATATTCACAGCCCATCGATAACAGCATAAGACCATGCTCAATCGTCTCAACCCCCTCAGCAATGACCTGACGATTAAAGGCTTTGGCCAGGCTGATCACACCTTCCACAATATTGTAGTCGTTGTCATCCACCAGCATATCCCTTACAAAACTCTGATCAATTTTCACCGAGTTTGCCGCCAGATGTCGAAGATGGGTTAACGAGGAATAACCGGTACCAAAATCATCGAGAGCAATCTGCACACCGACTAACTGACGACAATCATCAATAATTCGGCTTAACATCTGCACATCACCCAATGCACCACTTTCCAGAATTTCCAATTGTAATGAGGCCGGTTGAATATCCGGATAGCGGCTCAACGCTTGTTGTATGGATTCGATGAAGTTGTTGGCATGCAGGTGATTTGCTGCAATATTAACGCTCACCAAGATCGATAAGCCTTGCTGCTGCCATTGCTGCAACTGCTGTAACGCGGAATCAATAACCCATAAGCCCAAATCAAATTCCAATTCACTGCCTTCCACTTCAGACAGAAAGTCATTGGGGTAAAGTAATCCACGTTCGGGATGCTGCCAGCGGATCAATGCCTCAACCGCAATGATTTCGCCGGTTTTCATGTTTATTTCCGGCTGATAATGTAAAACAAACTCGTTGTTCAACATGGCTTCCCGCAACCGTTGTACAACATTATGTTTATTTACAACTTTTTGATTTATCTCCGGATTAAACAATCTGAAAGTATTACGTCCGGTGATTTTGGCCTGATACATAGCCTGATCTGCATGACGTAGTAACGTGTCTAAATCAACGTTATCCATGGGATACAAGGCAATACCACTGGAAGCGCTGATCATAATCCGAAGATTATTTATCCAATAAGGCTCTGCCAAAGTCTGATGTAATCTAGTGAGTAACTGCTCACACTGCTCATATGAATTGATATCTCTGAATAAAATAGCAAACTCATCACCACCAAAGCGGGAAATGGTGTCCTCCTCACGAACACTGGAACGCAGACGCTCTGCCACTTCAACCAATAATAAATCGCCAATATTATGACCGTGCGAGTCGTTAACCGGTTTAAAGTCATCCAAATCCAAAAAGCAAACACCTAACCAGGTACCCAATCGCTGGCTATGTGCTACCGCCTGGGCAAATCTGTCAGCAAACAATATTCGATTAGGTAAACGGGTCAGCACATCATAATGTGCCATTAACTCGAGCTTTTCCTGCTGCACCTTGGACTGGGTAATATCGGAAAACAAACCCACATAGTTTTGGATTTGCCCCTGAGGATCTTTCATTGAAGAAATTGTCAGCATCAAGGCATATAAATGACCGTCTTTATGACGATTCCAAATCTCACCTTGCCAGTAATTCTTATTTTCCAGGCTTTGCCACATTTGCTGAAAAAATGCATCGTCATGCCTGCCCGATTTCAACATAGCGGGTGTATTTTGCAGCGCCTCTTGTACTGAATATCCAGTGATTTCAGTAAAAGCAGGATTAACTTGCAGAATACGACTTTGCGTATCGGTCAGCACAATGCCTTCATGCGCCTGACTGAAAATCTGTTCTGAAAAGTGGATTTGCTGCTCTGCCAGTTTATGAGTGGTGATGTCATACACCACCAGTAATAGCTCGTTATTTACCGCATCATGTAATGGTGAAACCGAAAGCAAAGCAAGTCGCTCGCTGCCATCAAGACAGGTAATGCTGACCTCAATAGAAGATCGAGGTAACGTTTGCACATCGAGATTGGCGTCCCACCAGTCATTAATGGATTTTAGAAAGTTTTTGGGAAGGTTGGTTTTATTCCACCATAAAGCCAGTGTAGGTAAATCACGTAATGAATAACCGTAAAGCCCGGTAAAGGCTGGGTTGATAAAGCTTATTTTGCGATCTTTGCCGACCAGAACGTATGGAACGGGTGAAGAATCAATCACTTGGCGAAATTTCAGATTGGCCAGAGATGCTGAAAACATAAACCGTACAAAGGCCGTCAATAAACCAAAAATGGCCAGGGCAATTCCAAATATTAAGATCCTTGATTGCCATACGGCATTATTGTTGGTACGCCAACCACCTTTCGGTTGACCGGCCAATGACCAGTATCCTTCCGGCAAGATCAGCGGCATGGTCAACGGATCATTATCAAATAAGCTGGCATTACCAAAAAACACTTCCCCCTCCACACCCAGACCATCTTTACCACGGATAGCAATCTCTATTGGAGAGTCTGCAGCATTTAACCCGGCTGCCTCAAAAAAAGCCTCGGCATCAATGACCGCGGAGATGATGCCCCAAAAATATTCCTGACCCATTTCATCAAACAAATAAACCGGGATTCGAGCGATTAATCCCATACCACCTTGTTTCAATTCAAGAGGGCCAGCTAGGACTAACTTTCGGGTGACTCGTGCACGTTCTGCAGCGGCTGCCTGAGAAGGCTCCTGACGATAATCCAGACCTATCGCCTGCTCGTTGCCCGTCACCGGATACATGTATCGGATCACCATATCCGGAGCGGCCGCGATATTGCGTAATTGGGTATGTTTGCCAATCAGATGGCTCATGGCGATTTCAAACTGGGCTTGAGTTAATTCCGGATTAACAGCAAACAAGCCCGGTAAGCCTCTGACAATCTGGATGTGATTTTGTAAATTAGTGACCAGATTATTGTGATATCGGCTTAGTTGCTGTTGTACATCTGACTGCAGACTATTGGCCGTTCGATCCTGAATAACGTGATCCAGATAAATCGCCGCCAGCAAAATGAGCAATGCGATGACAGCAATCATGCTATTAAAAACCAGTTTAGTTGCTATTAAAAATCGCATTAATTATCCGTTAGAAGCTTTTGCCAGCAGAGCTTAGCCGCTTGGATACGTTACATTAAAGTTTGTTAATAAACTATTTATAACGATAAAAACACTAATTAGTTAATGCTGTGGGGTGTATCACAACGCCAGCCTTGCAATTCAGGTTACCATTCAGAACCCATTTTTCTCCAAACCTTGATTTATCAGGCACTTACGGTAACAATGAAACCTCGCATAAACACTGGCTCATTTTCGACGACCTCTTCAGCAAATTTTGAGGCATTGGAATACGGACAAGCGATAAACCATCAATTAAAAATGGGTTCTTCAAATCGAATGTTAAAACGCAAAGCCCTCCCAGCTTACATTGCTATTTTTGCGGATTTAATGACGTTATTGCTGTGCTTCTTTGTCTTGCTACTGTCGATGTCAGAGCTTGATGTTATCCGGCTGAAAATGGTTTCTGAATCGTTACATAATGCCTTTGGGGTGACACCACCCGAAATTCCCGAGCCGATTCCGATGGGCACATCAATAATCAAACAAACCTTTTCACCAAATCCGTCGGATGTGACCGTTATCCAGGAAGTCAGACAGGCCGGGGATCCCACCAAATCTATTCTTGAAACCAGTAATCTGAATTTATATTTGCAAGCCAAACAACAGCGTCAACTAAGAGAAATTAATGAAGCACTTCGTGAACAAATTGACGAAGGCATACTCCAAGTTGAAACACGTGAAGATCGAGTGGTGATTATCATTGATGAACAAGCCTCTTTCCCATCGGGTTTAGCAACTATCAAACCGGCCTTTATGCCGGTACTAAATGTTATTGCACAAGCCTTGGCCGACATCGATGATCCACTGGTTGTATCAGGTCATACTGATAATCGCCCGTTAAACACACCACAATACAGATCGAACTGGGAGTTATCAGGTTCAAGAGCCACATCCGTTGTTCACGAATTATTGCGCTACCCTCAATATGAGGCTGAGCGTTTCCGGGTTGAAGGCTACGCTGATACACGCCCAATTACTGAAAATGACACGGATTCTGGTCGAGCACGCAACCGACGAGTGGAAATAGCTGTCCTCACTCAATAAGGGCTGTGATGCCTTGATTATTTATGGTACAACCAAGCAACGATGCGATGATTGCTCCACTCACCCAGAGGACCTAGGAACACTCCATGAAAACATCTGATCTGCTGGTTAAAGCGCTAGAAAACGAAGGGGTCGAATATATTTTTGGTATCCCTGGTGAAGAAAACCTCGATTTCCTTGATTCATTGCAACACTCCTCCATCAGACTGATCGTTACCCGGCATGAACAAGGCGCGGGGTTTATGGCGGCCACCTATGGTCGATTAACGGGCAAGCCAGGCGTATGTCTTTCAACCTTGGGGCCTGGAGCAACCAATCTCATCACACCGGCGGCTTACGCCCAGCTTGGCGGCATGCCTATGCTGATTATTACCGGACAAAAACCGATCAAAGCCAGTAAACAAGCTCTGTTTCAGATTGTCGACATCGTCAATATGATGCGGCCTATAACCAAATTCACTAAACAAGTTGTACATGGCAACACCATTGGGGCCGTGGTTCGCGAAGCCTTTCGAATAGCGGTTCAGGAGCGTCCCGGCGCTGTACATATTGAGCTTCCGGAAGATATTGCTGCTGAAGAGGTTCATGATCGGATCTATGTGGTCGAAAACATTCGTCGCCCGGATGCCGATAACACGGCGATAAAAGATGCGTTGGAGATGATTCGCAAAGCCAATATGCCTTTGCTGTTAATTGGTGCTGGGGCTAATCGTAAACGTGCCAGCAAGGCGTTAACCCGCTTTGTTGAAAAAACCGGTATTCCTTTTTTCAACACACAGTTGGGTAAAGGTGTTATCGATGAGCGCCATGACAGCTATCTCGGCACCGCAGCCTTGTCTGAATCCGATTATCTGCATTGCGCCATAGAACGCGCCGATCTGATCATTAATGTCGGTCATGATGTGGTCGAAAAACCGCCATTTTTTATGAAAGATGGTGGTGCTCCGGTCATCCATATCAATTTCCAGCCGGCTGAAGTGGATCCTGTGTATTTCCCGCAACTGGATGTTGTCGGTGATATCGCCACATCCATCAACCGTTTATCTGATGCCTTGTCACCGCAGTCAAACTGGGATTTCTCCTATTTCTATCGCGTCAAACAGGAAGTTCAACAACGGCTTGGTTTGTATAGCGATGATGATCGGTTTCCGATTTTGCCTCAAAGCGCCGTTACCACTATTCGTGCCGCACTGGGTGAACAAGATATTCTGGCTTTAGACAACGGACTTTATAAGATTTGGTTTGCCCGTAACTACCAGTGTTACGAAAATAACACCCTGTTATTAGATAACGCATTGGCAACCATGGGGGCAGGTCTGCCCAGTGCCATGCTTGCCAAATTATTAAATCCGGATCGTAAAGTGGTTGCTGTCTGTGGTGATGGCGGATTTATGATGAATTCGCAGGAGATGGAAACAGCGGTTCGGCTTGAACTTGATTTGGTGGTTATCATCCTCAATGACAATGCCTATGGCATGATCAAATGGAAGCAACAAGGCATGGGGTTTAAGGACTTTGGTTTAAGCTTTGGTAACCCTGATTTTGTGAAATATGCCGACAGTTATGGTGCCATGGGTCACCGTCCATCCAGTTATATCGAGTTCGATAAAATGCTGCGTGAAGCGCTCGACACTCCCGGCGTACATCTAATTGATGTCGCTATAGATTATTCACTTAATCACTCAATACTCAATGAAGGTTTGAAACAGAAAATCTGCATTCTATAAAGGAAGCTTTATGTCTACCGCACCTCACTTCGCCCTGTCTATCCCCGGGGTAGCAGCCAAGCAATGGGCTAAAATCGATGTCACTAATCCTTATAACGACAAGCTGATTGCAACAGTAGATTTGGCCGATGCAGCCACGGTAGAGACGGCACTGCAAACTGCACATGGTCTGTTTAAAGATAGAAGCAAATGGCTCAGCGTTCCGCAGCGTTTAGCGATCTTGGAAAAGTCACTCAGTTTGATGCAACAACAAGCCGATCAACTGGCAAAAGGCGCGGCTGAAGAAGGCGGTAAACCGCTGATTGATTCCAAAGTTGAAATGGTGCGCTGTATCGACAGCATTCGTCATTGTCTTGATACGCTGCGTCATCAAACCTCGCATCCAGTTCCAATGGGCGTTAATCCGGCATCCCAGCATCGTTTAACCATGTTGCACAAGGAACCGATTGGGGTTGTGGTTGCCATCAGCGCCTTTAATCACCCGTTAAATCTGATTGCCCATCAGGTTGGTCCTGCAATTGCCGCTGGGTGTCCTGTAATTGTTAAACCAGCCGAAAATACCCCTTTATCCTGTTTCCGCCTGCTCGAGATCTTTCATCAGGCTGGTTTGCCCGCTGAATGGTGCCAGGCTTTATTAACCGAAAATCATCAGATTGCTGAAAAATTAGTGACTGATCCACGGGTGGCTTTTTTAAGTTTTATTGGTAGCGCTAAAGTCGGTTGGTATTTACGTTCAAAACTGGCAGCAGGCACCCGTTGCGCCTTGGAACATGGCGGTGTAGCTCCGGTAATTGTCGATGAAAAAGCCGATATTGATGCAGCGATTCCTGGCCTGGCTAAAGGCAGTTTTTATCATGCCGGTCAGGTATGTGTCTCGGTACAGCGTATTTTTGCCCATCATTCTATTGCCCGCGAACTGGCTGAAAAACTGGCAGCTGCAGGGAACAAGATGCTGATTGGCGATCCATTGTCCGATCAAACCGAAATCGGGCCGTTAATTCGTCATACTGAAGTCACTCGTGTAAATGACTGGGTTCAGGAAGCGGTTGCTCAAGGTGCGGAACTACTATCCGGTGGTGAAGCACTGCCAAATAACTGTTATGCCACCACCGTTTTATATGCTCCACCTGCTGATGCCAAAGTCTCCAGAAGTGAGATTTTTGGCCCGGTAGTCTGTATCTATCCATATCAGGATATCGATCAGGCCATCGCGGAGGCTAACAGTCTCGATTTTGCCTTTCAGGCGGCGGTTTATAGCCAGAATATTGATAACGCTTTATATGCTGCAGAGCGGCTGGATGCTTCGGCGGTGATGATTAATGAACATACAGCGTTTCGTGTTGATTGGATGCCTTTTGCCGGTTTGAAACATTCCGGGCATGGCACTGGTGGTATTGCTTACAGCATGGAAGATATGCAGATTGATAAGATGATTGTGCTGACTTCAAAAAGCATTCCGTGAGCTTTTGCCGAGTAACTGTCAGACAAAAAGAGACCGCCCGAAGGCGGTCTTAAAATGAGGGAGAGAGAAAGTACTTATTATTGAGACATCGCCCGTAACATCCAGGCCGTTTTTTCATGAATTCGCATACGGTCTGAAACCAAAGCTAATGACGATTCATCATCCGCTGCTTCTGCCAGTTTCAATACTTCACGGCAGGTTTTAACCACTAATTCGTGATTATGCGTCAGAATTTCAGTCATTTCTTTCGCTTCAGGTACACCGTCTTTTTCCTTGATCGAACTCAATTCAGCAAACGCTTTATAAGTACCTGGTGCTGAGACACCCAATGTTCTGATTCGTTCCGCGATATCGTCCACGGCCGTTGCTAATTCGACGTAATGCTCTTCAAACATTAAATGCAGTTCACGAAAGCGCGGGCCAGTTACGTTCCAATGGAAGTTATGGGTCTGCAAATACAAAGTATAGGTGTCAGCCAATAACTTCTTCAGACCTTCGGCGACCTTTTCTCTGTCTTTTTTGTTAATACCAATATCAATTGAACTCATACAATTACCTCCTGATAAAACTCGAAGCCAGCCGTGAAATCACGGTGACCATAATCCATCTGTGTTCAGTTCACATCGTTCAGCGAAATACCGATAGCATCAGCCACACCTTTACCATAAGCCGGATCAGCTTTCAGGCAATTGCGAATATGGCGTTTCTTTACCTCAATATCTGCACCATCAATTGCCCGGGCAGTGTTTTCAAACAGCAGTTGCTGTTTGTCAGGCGTCATCAAACGGAACAAATTACCGGGTTGCGAGAAGTAGTCATCATCATCTTCTCTAAAGTTCCAGTGGTCCGCCGCTCCATTAATCGCTAATGGTGGCTCACTGAAATCCGGTTGTTCCTGCCATTCACCATAACTGTTTGGCTCGTAGCCTTTTGTTGCACCATAGTTACCATCGACACGCATTGCGCCATCACGATGAAAACTGTTTACCGGACAACGGGCAGCATTCACCGGGATCTGATGATGATTCACCCCTAATCTGTATCTATGGGCATCACCATAGGAAAACAACCGTCCATGCAACATTTTGTCGGGAGAGAAGCTGATCCCCGGCACCACATTGGCTGGTGAAAAAGCCGATTGCTCAACATCCGCATGATAGTTTTCAGCGTTGCGATTCAATTCCATCACGCCGACATCAATCAATGGGTAATCTTTATGCGGCCAGACCTTGGTTAAGTCAAACGGATGGATATGATAGGTATCTGCATCTTTTTCCGGCATGATCTGGACTTTCAGTTCCCAGCTTGGGTAGTCAGCCCTTTCGATAGCTTCAAACAGATCTTTTTGGTGACTTTCCCGATCCTCGCCGACTAATTTACCCGCTTCTTCATCGCTCAGATTTTCAATGCCTTGCATACATTTGAAGTGAAACTTCACCCAAAAGCGTTCATTGTTAGCGTTGATAAAACTATAGGTATGACTGCCAAAACCATGCATATGACGGTAGCTTTTCGGCAAACCACGATCACTCATCACAATCGTAACCTGATGTAATGCTTCTGGTAGCAATGTCCAGAAATCCCAATTATTCTGGGCGCTACGCATATTGGTTTTCGGATCACGTTTTACTGCATGATTCAGATCCGGAAATTTCAGAGGATCGCGTAAAAAGAATACCGGGGTGTTATTGCCGACCATGTCCCAGTTACCTTCTTCGGTATAGAACTTGACGGCAAAACCACGAATATCACGCTCAGCATCGGCAGCACCTCTTTCACCTGCCACGGTGGAAAATCGAGCAAACAGCTCCGTTTTTTTACCGACCTCAGAGAAAATTTTAGCGCGGGTATATTGGGTAATATCGTTGGTAACCGTGAAGCTACCAAAAGCACCTGAACCTTTGGCATGCATCCGACGTTCCGGAATAACCTCACGATCAAAGTGAGCCATTTTTTCCAAAAACCAGACGTCCTGCATAAGTAACGGGCCACGAGGACCTGCCGTCATACTATTCTGATTATCTACAACCGGTGCACCACCGTTAGTGGTGAGTTTTTGTTTGTCTGCCATGTTCGGCCTCCTTTAATAGGCGATTAAGACTCATCTCCGTGAGCTTATAATTCACTATAGGCCAATCCACCCTATCGGTGAAACAATTAATTCCAATCCTATTAATCGGTTATGCCGATATATACAAATTTCTTTGGACGAACTCAACGTAACGAACGGTATTCACCTTCGCGGCCATGCTTACTTAACACCAGTTGCCAAAGCTGCCCCTGCTTGGAACGGAAAAAACCAGCACAACTGTGTAAATAATATTTCCACATACGATAAAAACGTTCGTCATAGTGTATTGATAGTTCTGGCCAGGCTTTATCGAAATTTTCCCACCAGGCCATAAGCGTTTTATCGTAGTCGGTACCGAAATTGTGCCAGTCTTCTATGACAAAACGACCATTGATGACTTTTGCCAATTCTTCTGCTGAAGGCAGTTTGCCATTACGGAATATGTATTTATCAATCCAGGGATCGACTTTGAGAGAGGTCGCATGAATACCGATGGTATGTAATAGAAATAACCCCTCCGGCTTTAACAGCGTTAATGCACTATCAAAATAAATCGGATAGTTTTTGGGGCCCACATGCTCAAACATGCCAATGGAGACAATCTTGTCAAATTGCCCTTCCAGATCGCGGTAATCCATTAATTCAATGGTGACCGGTAATCCGGCACAACGCTCACGAGCCAATGTTTGCTGCTCTTTGGAGATGGTGATGCCAAGTACTTCAACGCCATAATTTTTGGCAGCATAATGGGCAAAGCTGCCCCAACCACAACCGATTTCAAGCACCTTTTCTCCCGGCTTAAGCATAAGTTTGCGGCAAATCAGATCTAATTTATTGATCTGGGCCTGAGCCAGCGTATTGGCGTTAGCCCAATAACCGCAGGAATAACTCATGGTGGGATCTAGCATCGCCTGGAAAATATCATTGCCGGTGTCGTAATGCTTTTTGCCAACTTCATAGGCACGTTTGCTGGTTTGACGATTAAAAATATTCTGCCGGATAATTTCAATAGCTAAACTGAGCTTGGCAACGCCACCCAGATGTTTTTCCACATCGGCTTTTAGGAGTCGGTGAAACAGCTCATCCAGCTCATGGCATTCCCACATGTTATCCATGTAGCTCTCACCGAAGCCTAATGAGCCTTGAGTCAGAATGCGACGATAGGTTCTGGAATCAAACACCTGAATATCCCAGGGCTTATCTCCATTAAAATTAACACCGGCCAAAGCAGCGGCATCTCGCAAAATTGTTGGTGGTGAAACCGTTTTGGTTTGACTAAGCCGCTCTTCGCTCAACTTGAGATGAGCCACTTTTGAAGTTGAATCAGTCATAGACGGTATTTCTCCTCTATATTTTGCGTCAGCAACCTTAACCTTAGCGTAAAAATCTATTGATTTGTATCAGTTTATTCCTGTTTTTTTGACTGACCTGAATTACATCGTGGATTAAGCTGAAAATTAGTAAACAAATTAAATTTGTTTACTTAAAGTCAGCCCAGATAATGCCGATATAGATTAAAACTTGCTCCATAAGCAGTTCAGTTGCATTGTTACCAAATAAAAATTAATAAAAAGCATCGAGAGGGGCAACAAAATGAAAAAAAATCTTCCCATAACCAATAAGGAAGTACCTTATCCTGAAGGTGAAGAGATCATTTCAATCACCAACTTGAAGGGCATCATCAGCAGCTTTAACAATACCTTTCAAAAAATCAGTGGCTTCGAAGCTGATGAGCTGATGAATAAAAATCACAATGTCATTCGACATCCGGAAATGCCCCCAGCCGCTTTTGATGATTTATGGAAAGCGATGAAATCCAATCACCATTGGATGGGAATTATTAAAAATCGCGTTAAAAATGGTGATCATTATTGGGTGGACGGTTATGTCAGCCCTGTGATTGAAGATGGCGAGGTGACCGGTTATGAATCTGTTCGAACCAAACCCACGCGTGAGCGCGTAGAACGGGCTGAAAGAGTTTATAAACGCATTAATAACGGTCAGTCTGCAATCGATGGCAGCTGGCTTTCTCGTCTGAATCTACAGCATCGTTTTTTATTGGCTCATGTAGTGGCACTGCTTATTTCTTTTGTAGTTGCTAGCTCGCTGTTACAGATCACACCATATAAATCAGCCATAATTGCTGCAGTTATAGTAGTGATTTTTCTAGGCTTATCCGGCTGGGCATTTTCACCATTAAAACAAGCTGCTAAACGCGCTCGAGAAGAAATTAATAATCCCTTAATGGCATTAATTTATACCGGCCGTTCCGATGAAATCGGTCAGATCCAGTTAACTACCGAATTTTTAAAAGGTCGGCTTGGAACAACATTAGGTCGCATACGGGATTCTGCCGCCAGTATCGAAAAAGAAGCGGACAACAGTGCACAATCGGTTGCGGATATCCAATCTGCCATTCGCCAGCAAGCCATGCGAATGGAAGAAGTAGCGACCGCAATGACCGAAATGACTGCCAGCATTCAGGAAGTTGCGAATAACGCCGCCTATGCTGCCACTAAAGCACGTGAAACTGACGAGCTATCCAAAAATGGTGTTTCCAGTGCATCCAAGGCCGTCACTTCTTTAAGTGATGTAAGCACTGCTATCGGTAATATATCCAAAGTAGTTGCTCAATTGGATAAAGATACCCGTAACATCGGTCAGATCATTGAAGTGATTACCAGTATTGCCGATCAAACCAATTTATTGGCTTTAAACGCAGCCATCGAAGCGGCTAGAGCTGGTGAACATGGTCGTGGTTTTGCTGTTGTCGCCGAAGAAGTTCGTTCCTTAGCCAGTAAAACTCAATTGTCCACTCAACAAATCCAAAATTTAATCGGTGAACTGAATAACGCCGTGAAAGAAGCCGTAAAAGTAATGGAGCAAAGCCAGCAAACCAGCGGTGCCAGTGAACAGCATGTCAAAGCTTCCATTCAGGCATTGGAAACCATCGCCACTGAAGTCAGCCATATCAACGAGTTGAATTTTCAAATTGCCACTGCCGTTGAACAACAAAGCAGTGTCAGTGAAGATATAAACCGCAACATCGTGCAAGTAAATGAAAGTGCTGCACAAGTCACCCATGGTGCTGAAATTGCTGACAACGCAGCAAACGGCCTGTCCACCCAATCTCATCATATGAGCGACATGATTAAACGCTTTCAACAGGGATAGGCTTATTTAGGAAAAGTTCAGCTTAAATTAAGCCTGGCACACTAAAATCGGACTATGTTTATGACTATTTTAGTGATTAGGAACAATATGCAACGGCTATTTTCTTCAAAACTTCCGTTAATCGGTGCATTACTGCTTGCCGTTTTCGTCGTCACTCCGGTTATGGCTGACGACGTAAGCCATTCTGAGGCACGGATGCTACGTGAGTCCGGAAAGATCCTGCCATTGGAAACCATTATTGAGAAAGCCAAGACTTATCGTAAAGGTCAGGTGATCGACACCGAACTTGAGCGGGAAGACGGCATGCTGATCTACGAAATTGAAATTCTTGATGAACAGGGCCGGGTTTGGGAGCTGGAGTTTGATGCCACCAATGGCGATTTGCTTGAACTGGAGTTGGACGACTAAATATGCGGTTACTTCTGGTAGAAGATGATGCGCAAATGGGCCCCACCTTACAAAATGCGCTATCCCAGGCAGGTTATGCTGTCGATCTGGCAGTAGATGGTATTGATGCCGAAGCGCTTGGTGATATTGAACCTTATGATTTAGTTGTTTTGGATCTGGGCTTACCCAAACGTTCAGGCATGGAAGTTTTACAAAACTGGCGCAGCCGGGACAATCATGTACCCGTTGTTATCCTGACAGCCCGGGGCAGTTGGGAAGAAAAAGTCCAGGGATTTAAGGCCGGAGCGGATGATTACGTTGCCAAACCATTTCAGACTGAAGAATTACTGGCGCGTATCAGTGCCGTTCTCAAACGCAGTTCAGGTATCAGTGGCGGCCCTTTGGTGGTAGCCGGACTTGAGCTGGATGAAGACGCTCAGTCAGTTAAATTAACTGATGGCACAATGTTTACCCTCACAGGAACTGAGTTTCGTTTATTACGCTATTTTATGCTGTACCCAGGACAAGTTATCTCCAAAAGCCGACTCACAGAGCATGTCTATGAATACGATAGTGACAGGGACAGCAATGTTATCGAAGTCTACGTTAATCGGCTGCGGCAGAAGGTAGGCAACGATTTGATTCAAACCCGTCGCGGTCAAGGTTATATTTTCGGCTCCTCATGATGTCGCTTAAACGCCGGCTATCACTGGGTCTGACGTTTACCCTAAGTCTGTTGATCTTATTGCAATGGGCATTGATAACTTTAGTGATTGAACGTGTTACCGAAACCCAATTACTGGAGCGGCTGGAAAGTGAAAGTGAAGGACTACTGGCCAGTGTCGAAATGAATCCGGATGGTAGCTTCCAATTAAATTCACTGCGCCTGAGCAGCTTGTATCAACGCCCTTTCTCCGGACACTATTTTGTGGTTTGCACTGATCAGTCCTGCAGACAGTCCCGTTCTTTGTGGGACGAATCATTAACCATCGAATCTCTTTCCAGCGGTCAACAACTTCAAACCTCTCTGCTTGGTCCAAATGATGAGCGATTATTTACCTTACATCGCGGTTATTACAAACAAGGCCACAATCTAACTATTATGGTGGCTCAGAATATCACTGCCTTGGATAAAGATATTTTTCAGTTTCAGATGCTTTATTCACTGGTCTCCGCCATTGGGTTGATCTTATTACTTTTCATTCAATGGCTAATTGTCGGTAAAGCCCTGCAACCTTTACAACGCATCCAAAAACAGCTTTCCCGTTTACGCCGCGGTGAAACAGCAAAAATCGATGCAAAAGGGCCCACAGAAATTCAACCGATGATTGAAGAGCTGAATCGTCTGCTTAATACCATGACCCGAAAAACACAACGCTCCCGTGCAGCATTAGGCAACCTGGCCCACGCACTAAAAACCCGATTGACATTATTAAATCAAACTGCCGAACGCGAGTCATTAAAAAACCTGCCGGATGTTCAAAGCTCATTAAATCAGGTAAGCCGTGATATGGGACAAATCATCGAAAGAGAGTTAAAACGTGCCCGCCTGTTGGGTTCACCAATGCCAGGACAAAAAGTGGAGCTGGAGCAGGAAATTGCCGAACTGAGCAGAACACTACAGCTACTTTATCGTGACAAATCTCCGATCATTGATTGGGAGATTGAACCTGATTTGTTATTTATTGGCGATCGAGAAGATCTGCTGGAAATGCTGGGTAATCTGCTGGAAAACGCCTGTAAATGGTGCCGGAAGCGAGTCAATATCAGCGTCTATCAAAATCAATATTGCCATTTTGTGGTCGAAGATGATGGCAATGGTTGTGACGAAAACGAATTGTCCCAACTCCCGCAACGCGGATACCGAGCCGACGAATCTGTTCCTGGAAGTGGGTTGGGATTAGCAATTGTTTCAGATATTGTGGATAGTTACAGTGGTGAGATGTTGTTTAGTCGCTCCTCCATGGGCGGGTTGAAAATAGAAGTCAGATTACCCCTGATTATATAAAAAAACCCGCCGAAGCGGGTTTTCAGAAAACGCTTAGAACAAGTCCCAGTCTCGACTGACTTTTCTCACCTCACCGGTCTCGGCATTGATAAAGACATTCCATTCCTTTCCGTCCTTACCAACGACTTCAACTTCATAATCCCAGCCACCAAAAAATGTACGGTTTTCCAAATCAATATCATCAATAAACCCGGGCTTGGCTTCTAATGCAATGGTTTTTGCTTGGTCCACACTAATCAAACCCAGCTGTTCACTTTTGGTTTGCATCTCATAGAGATCATCTGCAAAAGCAGGAAAACTTATTACAGAACTAATCAACATAAACATTAATATTTTTTTCATATCGCCACCTTATTAGTTATGAAGCTTTACGATATAAAAAGAAAATTAAATAAAGCTGAATTTTATAATCTATTTTTTATAAAGCATATATAAAAAAACGGCCCATCAATGACGGGCCGCTGCTTTTTACACTTATGAAGATAATGAACTATTAATCACGTTCAACTTTACGAAGTTCACCTGTTTTGGCATGAATATCAATATCCCATTCCGTGCCATCTTCCTGCACAACTTCAACTTCGTATTCCCAGCCACCGCCATTATCGATACTATCTAATTCGATATCAGTAACCACACCTGGTTTTTCTTGTAGGGCGATGTTTTTAGCTTCATCAACACTAATCAAACCAAACTGCTCTGCTTTCTTTTGCATAGTAGCCAAATCATCATCCGCCAGCGCTGTTGCAGCAGAAAATGTTAGTGCCGAAGCAAGTAAAGTAGCTAATGTCATTTTGTTTAAATTTTTCATTTTTGGTACTCCTTTCCGATTAAGGTGAGCCCACTTTACAAAATCAAACTTAAATCAAACTGAATACAATTAATTTTTATTTTTTGGGTTTAAATTTCGTTGTTCTGCATGTTCAGCAGCAAACTCATATAAATCCACTAAGTCTGTTTCTGAAACATCTATGACGGTTTCCATTTGAGACAGAGCCCAATGAAAGTCATCTTCGTTTAATAGCAATCTGTCATCAGTCTTGTTAATGAATTGTTGATGGTGCTTATGGTGACTGTCTCGCTGCGGGTAATACCGTCCTGGCAGTAAATTGTTAATAACTAATGACAATACCAGCAGGCCGCCAGCATTGATAAGCACGACGGCATAAACAAACTGCCAGGCAATAGTGCTGTGCTCCGGCAGACCAATTACAGCAATCATTGCTGTAGCTGCTGCAGGTGGATGTAATGCATGCAAAAAATGCATTAAAAACACCGAGACACCCACTGCTGTGGCTGTGGCAATGATGGGATCCGCAATCCAGTAATCACAGTTCACTCCCACAACAGCAGCAATTAAATAACCTGCGATTAAAGGCCAGGGCTGTGCCATTGGACTATGAGGCAAAACGAATAACAAAAACGTCGACGCCCCCATTGAGGCAAGCACCAGTAACTCCATTTGTGTCGTAAGTTGCAGCCGACTAATCATAGTCATTAGTAGCAAAATTGAGACGAACGCTCCCAAACTGGCGCTTAACATCTCTCTGGTTTTGGGATGATTTAATAAAATTTGTTGCACAGATTTAAATAGCTTCATTGTGAGATCATGCTGACTGATAAAGCTGAAAACTCGCTTAACGTTATGTTCCGGGCAAGTTGATATAGCTGTATATAAATGATGGTGTTTTAGAGCGGTTGGCTCGGACCGAAAAACTCTGTGAAAATGGCCGACCTATCAACACCACGTTGCTGCAGTAGAGATAGTGTTGCTTTTATCATCTCGCTCGGACCACACAGATAATAATCCGCCTGAGGATCTGGCAATAACTGCTCTAATAATGTTGTATCAAGACGGCCCACACTGTGATGCAACTTTTCAGTACCCAATATTGGAGCTGGCTGGCTCAGACGAATATGCCAGTCAAAATTTTCATAGGTTCGGGCGAGAACAGAGAGTTCTTCGTAAAATGGCAAGACAGCATTATCTCGGGCCAATTGGATTAAGGTAAAAGGCCGCTTTGGTGAATGCGCTAAACCATGATGTAACATGGCAAGCAGTGGGGTAATACCGATGCCACCGGCAATAAAGACAATCCTTCGATCTGTGGCTACTGGCAGCTTCAAGGTAAATACACCACAGGGTGGCCCCACTAAAAGCTGATCGCCTTCGTTAAAGCTATCATGTAAGCGATTGGACACTACACCATCGTCGTGTTCTGGCAATCGCGTTTTTTCTTTTTTGACGCTAATACGAAAGTAATCTTCTCGCGGGGCAGCAGACAAACTATAATTCCGCATCGCTTGGCTAGCGTCGGCCAACTGGATTTTCAGGGTGATATATTGCCCCGGCAGATAAGCTTGTAATGGCAAACTGTCTGTCGGTCTGAGATAAAAAGAAGTAATGTTGCTGCATTCCTGATGGCGTCGAATCAGCGTAAAAGCCTTAAAGCCTTGCCAACCATGCTGTACTTTTTGTTGATGATATAAATCATCCTCTCTATCGATAAACAGCCCTGCTAAAACGCCATATGCATCAGCCCAAGCGTCAATTATGTCGTCGGTTGCGGCTTCGCCTAAAACTTCACGTAACGTTAATAAAAGATTATTCCCAACGATGGGGTAATGCTCAGGCTTGATACCCAAAGCAACATGTTTGTGTGCAATAAGCTCAATTGCATGTTGCAGTTTTTGAGGATTATCAGCATGTTGGGCATAGCCGCAAAGTGCGGCGGCCAAGGCGCGCTGTTGCGTGCCTTCATTTTGATGAGCAGGATTAAAAAATGTTTTTATTTCCGGGTTGTGGCGGAACATATTTTTATAAAAACAATCCGCTAATTTCTCGCCATACTGCTCTAATACTGGCAGTGTTTGACGAATAATATCGAAAGTTTCTGGCTTCATTGCCGAACTCCAAGCGTTTAAACAAGCATTTTACATGCTTATTTAAAAACGCATAGTATTGTCCCTCTTCAAGGAGTCAATGAATAATGCAACTCACCACGCATACTGACTATGCGCTTAGATTGCTGGTCTATCTGGCAGTACATCATGGTAAACAACCTGCAACCATTCAGGATGCGGCAACACGATTTGATATTTCCTCCAATCACCTTGCCAAAGTCGCGCAAACATTGGTTCAGCATGGCTATATCGTCAGTCATCGGGGTCGGGGGGGCGGTTTAAAACTGGCTTTACCAGTAAGTGATATCGGTATTGGCAAGTTAGTGCGCAAAACCGAAAACTTGCAACTATTGCCCTGCTTCAGCGATGAAATCGCCTGTCCAATCCAGCCGGCCTGCATCCTGAGAAACGCGTTGCATAAGGCTCAGGCAGCATTTTTAAAAGTGTTGGATGACTATACCCTGGCAGATGTAATCTTTAACAAAGATCGTTTACAGGAATTGCTGGAAATTCCAGAATCCAAATGAAAACACCCTGGCAAAAATGGCGCAATGAACAACGCTTTAGCTTGACTGAAAAACGTCTTGGATTTGCCAATGAATTACGCTTATTGCATCAGGCCGCTTTATTTAACAATTTACAAACCATCATCGACACATTACCCAAAGCAACTATCGGTTTTTATTGGCCGATCCGCGGAGAAATTGATTGTCGCGATTTTATTTGTGACCTTATCAAACAGGGCTGGCAAGCTGCATTGCCTAAAATTATTGATGCCAATCAAGCTTTACAGTTTCGTCAATGGGGTCCGGATTCCTTTATGCAGGCAGAAATCTGGAATATCCCGGTTCCACAGAACACCCTTATCGTTCAACCCGAGGTGTTAATTATTCCACTCGTCGGCTTTGATACTGATTTATATCGCTTGGGCAATGGTGGTGGTTTTTATGATCGGACCTTGGCCACAGCTGCAAAACCATTAAGTATTGGTATCGGTTATCAGTGGATGCAAATTCCAAGTATTTACCCACAGCCACATGACATACCGATGGACTTTATTGTTACCGAAAAAAATATCTATCCTTAAGACGTCTATCTTGCTGTAACACTTACCACTCTAGGGCCTGATGATTAAAAGCATGTGACGAGCCTCAGTATTCCAGTATATTCATATTCTGAATTACATTTTGTCGCTCAAGGCAGGATGACTGGAGTCATCTATTTATGAATCAAACGATAAGCCGTTTAATGAACAGCCCTCTATTTACCTGGCTGATTTTTTTATTGCTGATAATTGTATTTGTGACGGATAGATACACAACCCCGGGATTTGCACATGGGGTGCTCTACGCACCTATTTTAATGCTGTCAGGGATGGGTAACAGTCTTCGTCGCCTGACGTCGACGTTCTTGGTTTGTGTCATATTACTCTGGGCAGGCTTTCTTATTATGCCTGTCAGTCTCGAAAGCATTTTACAAACTCCGTTTATTGCCAATCGTACACTCGCCACACTGGCTCTGATGACGATTTTTTTGCTGAGCAGTTTTACTATCCGCTCACAGCAAAAACAAGCCAAAACTCAACAACAACTCAAACTTGCCGCTGAAATTGCAAAACTGGGATATTGGCAGTTAGACAACACAGGAGAGTTACTGCTAAGCCCAGAAGCAGCCCGCCTGATTCATCAACCCGGACATAACAAAGTTTCGCAACAATACTTTGTGTCCTTGTTTATAGAACAACAACAAAACGCGCTCAATCAAGCTCTGAATAACTCGCTCAGTCATCAACTACCTTTGGATGGCGAGTTCTCAATGATTGCCGCAAATGGTCCGCATCGTATAAGAATAATGGCTCACCACGATGTGCAGCGACCGACTCAGATTCAAGGTGTTATCCAGGATGTAAACGACAGCAAGCTAGTTGAAGCAAATCTGGCGGAAGCTCAGCGTCGTTCGCATTACATGGCAGAAAGCACGCACCAATTTATGTGGACGGTTACACCAGAAGGATTAATCGACTCCGTCTCCCAGCTTACAGTCGCTTTTTTCGGTAAGCCCGAAGCCTATGTTCTGGAGCATTGGATTGAGTTATTGCATCCCGATGATCAGGCAAAAGCAAATGAGCGCTGGTGGCATTCCATAAAATCCGGTGATGCATATTCAGATGAATATCGTCTGCGCCGCTTTGATAATGAATACATCTGGTTTCTGGCTCAAGCCAGCGCCATACGTAATGAGCAAGGGCAAATCACCAAATGGTATGGATCCAGCATTAATATCAACCAGATAAAAATGCTCCAACAACAAAGTGAAGCCTTATCGCTGCAATTGCAAAATACGCTGGACAGCATAACCGATGCTTTTTTTACCTTAAATTTTAACTTGCGCTTTAACTATGTGAACAATCAGGCGGTTACGTTATTAAACGCACCACGCTCCATTTTGCTGGATCATAAAGGCATAGAAAATACAGACATTGACCCAACAGGCTCACTACTCAAAAAATTATCTCTGGCATTATCACAACAGCAGGTAATTGCCTTTGAACATTTCTATGAAGCAAAACAATCCTGGCTGGATATCAAGGTTTATCCATCACCAAAAGGCTTAACCGTCTATTTACGTGATATCACTCGGCAAAGAAGAGAAAGTGAAGAGCTAAAATTATTACGCAGTGCCGTTTCACAGCTGAATGATGTGGTGATCATTACTGAAGCACCACGTTATAAACACGAAAAACCTAATATCGTTTTTGTAAACAGTGCCTTTGAACGGATAACCGGTTATAACCGTCAGGAAGTCATTGGCAAAACCCTTACTATTCTGCACGGCCCTAAAACGGAAAAAAACGAGCTCAACAAAATCAAGTTGGCTTACAACACCTGGCAACCGGTTCGAGCCCAACTGACGCAATATCATAAAAGTGGTCGTGAGATAGTACTGGAATTAAATAGCGTGCCGATTGGATTAACGGCGGGATGGTATACCCACTGGGTTTCGGTGGAACGCGATATTACTGAAGAAATACATATGCAAAAACAGTTGCAACTGGCGCAGCGCATGGAAGCAATTGGCCAGTTGACCGGCGGTATTGCACATGATTTTAATAATTTGTTGACGGTGATTACCGGTAATAGCGAAATATTGGTTGATGAACTCACAGATAAACCTGCTTTACAGCCTCTGGCCAGACTCATCAGCAGCGCCGCTGAACGTGGAGCAGGGTTAACCCGTAATCTATTGGCATTTGCCAGACGACAGCCGCTGTCTCCAGAAGCAGTGAATATCAACATGCTGATCCGAAGTATGGAAGCATTGCTAAGAAGCTCTTTGGGCAATAAATATCAATTGGATTTGAATCTCAGCAGCGATATCTGGCCAGTGATGATTGATCCGGTTCAATTGGAAAGCAGTTTATTAAACCTGACGCTTAACGCCCGCGATGCCATGCCTGATGGTGGCAAACTGATGATTAGCACTGAACGGTTTATTTTGCAGGATCCGAAAAAATCACCACAAAATGAAATGGAAGCCGGTGAATACGTCAAAATTGATGTCTTGGATAGTGGGCAGGGCATACCGCAAGACTTGCTGGATAAAGTTTTTGAACCCTTTTTCACCACCAAACCAACCGGCAAAGGCAGTGGCCTGGGCTTGAGCATGGTATTCGGTTTCATTAAACAATCTGGCGGACATATTGAAGTTCAGTCTGAGCTAGGTCAGGGAACATTATTCCGGCTGTTACTGCCACATACAGATAATGTGTCTCCTGCAGCGATACTTCATGATATTGAAGCGCCGGTATCGACAGAGAATTCGCAACAAACGATTCTGGTGGTTGAAGACAATGATCTGGTCCGCCAATATGCAATCTCCCAACTTCGAGATGCGGGCTATCAGGTTCTTGCCGCTGCTGATGGGCATCAGGCTTTAAACTGGCTTGCTTCTGCACAGCAAATTGATTTACTGTTCACTGACGTCTTGATGCCTGGCGGACTCAGTGGCTATGAACTTGCCCAGCAAGCAAAACAACTTCGCAAAAATCTGCCGGTTCTTTATACCTCCGGGTACACTGAAAAGGCTTTGACAGATGAGGAAATACAAAATGGCAGCATTGCCATTTTGAATAAGCCCTACCACCGTGCAGCACTTTTAAACCGGATCGCGCAAATGCTGACTTATAAAAGCTGAGAGATTAATTAATGTCTGAGCATAAACTGCTGATATTGGATGATGATGAACTGACCGGAGAAACCATCCGTAATGTTGCAGAGTATGCTGGTATGTCTGTCAGGGTAACCACCGTCGCAGCAGATTTTTTCAATTTATTGCAACAATGGCAGCCGACCCACATCGCGCTGGATCTGATCATGCCTGATATGGATGGCGTAGAAGTCTTAGGCGCATTGGGTGAACAACAAATCAGCGCCAAAATTATTATCACCAGCGGTGTAGGTCATCAAGTGCTTCAAGCGGCAGCCCGATCTGCCGCCGCCCATGGATTAAACATTATCGGAATTCTGCCGAAACCTTTTAATCCTAAAGCATTTCGCGAATTGATCGACCTTCCATCACGCAATCTGGCCGACCTCATCGACGGTCAGCATTTGCAACCCCGACAAAGCTTGCCCGCCATCACTGCAAATGATGTTGCCCAGGCCATTAAAAACCGTGACATTACCTTGGCTTATCAACCTAAAGTGAGCTGTAACAGTGGTGTGTTGATGGGGTTTGAAGCATTGGCGCGCTGGCATCACTCTGAATACGGTTTTATTGCACCTGATGTGTTTATTGCTATAGCTGAGCAAAACCAGTTAATTGACGATTTAACCTTATTGGTCTTTGAGCAGGCATTACCCTGGTTTAGCCAGTTCTGTCAGCAACAGCGTCATAACCCGACCACCGCTCAAACCAGTCAATTGATTTGCTCAATCAATATTTCCGCCCTGTCCTTACCTAATCTCAATTTGTTTAATCAGATTGAAACATTGTGCGAACTGCATGAAGTCAAACTCCACAGCATCATGCTGGAACTGACGGAAACCGGTGCAATGGATGATCCGGTTGCGTCACTGGATATTTTGACCCGATTGAGGATGAAGGGATTTCAACTATCAATTGACGATTTTGGCACCGGCTTTTCATCCATGCTACAGCTGGTTCGTATGCCATTTTCCGAAGTGAAAGTGGATAAATCTTTTGTGATGACGGCGCAGCAATCTCGCGAGTCCAGATTGGTGATTCAAGCCATCATTGAATTAGCACATAGTCTGGATATGAGAGTAATTGCCGAAGGCATTGAAGACTACGCCACATTGCAGTTTTTACAGCAATTAGGCTGTGATATTGCGCAAGGTTATTTTATTGGCAAACCGGTGCCGGCGAACCAGATCAACGAATGGTTACAACAACGCAAACTGGCATTAGAACAGCAAAGATTAAAAGCTCTCGAATCTCTCAACCTTATCGACACCGTAGAAGAACAGCGTTTTGACCGAATAACCCGTTTGGCAAAACGTATGTTTGATGTGCCAATTTCATTGATAACTTTGCTGGATTCAGAAAGACAGTGGTTTAAATCAAAAGTGGGAGTCGACATCTACGAAACACCGCGCGAAATAGCCTTTTGCAATTACACCATTGAACAAGAAAGCAGCTTTATCGTGAATGATGCGACCAGTGATCCTCGGTTTTCGGATAACCCGCTGGTGTTGAACACTCCCTTTATTCGGTTCTATGCCGGATATCCGATTAGGGCTCCCGGAGGAGAAAGACTTGGCACTGTGTGTCTGATTGATCAGAAGCCACGCTATATGAGTGAACGTGATTGCCGATTATTACGTGAACTTGCTTTAATGGTAGAAGAAGAAATCGCCACCAACCAGCTGCTTTGCGAAGATCACTTAACAGGCCTGCTCAATAGGCGAGGCTTTGAGTTCAGGGCAAACCATATATTGCAATTATGTCGGACCCAGGATTATGAAGCGTCCTTAGTCTACTTTGACCTCGATAACTTCAATCAAATCAATGAAACACTGGGTCATCAGGCGGGTGACAATGCTTTGCTGCAATTTTCAACCTTATTGAGCAGTACGTTTCGTGATTCCGATCTGATTGGGCGAATAGGCAGTGATGAGTTTGTGGTATTGATGGTCAACCAGAAAGACACCGATCAAACCACTATCCTTCAACGGCTTTCAGCTAAGGTCGACGACTACAATGCGTCTATTCATGCTGATATTCACCTGCATTACAGTTTTGGTATTACTACAACTAAATCATTAAGTGATTACGACTTACAACAACTCTATACCCTTGCTGATGAAGCTATGTACCGTAACAAACGTAACGGACAACAGTTAAATCTGGCCATCAATATTAATAGCCAACCATCCGATTAATCGTTTTTAACGATTAAAACAACCTGAATAAGTTGTTTTATTAATCAATTTCATTTCGTTACACTGCTCGCAACTGGATAATTATTCAGGTCACTTCAACCCCGTAAAGGAGATTAATAAAATGACTCAACGAGTCCCTAACGTCGTATTTAAAACCCGTGTTCGTGACGAAAGCATCGGCGGTGATAACCCATTCCGCTGGCAGGATGTCACTACTGACGATATTTTCAAAGGCAAAAGCGTGATTGTTTTTGCACTGCCCGGCGCGTTTACACCAACCTGTTCAAGCACCCACTTGCCAGGCTACGAAGAACACTATGATGAATTGAAAGCCAAAGGCATTGATGAAGTTTACTGTCTGTCAGTGAACGATGCTTTCACCATGTTCCAATGGGGCAAACGTCAGGAAGTAAACAAGGTTAAATTGCTTCCAGATGGTAACGGCGATTTCACTCGCGGTATGAATATGTTGGTGAAAAAAGAAAATCTGGGCTTCGGTGAACGTTCATGGCGTTATTCCATGCACGTGGTAGACGGTGAAATCAAACAGCTGTTTTCTGAACCGGGCCAAATTGATAACTGCCCTGATGATCCGTTTGAAGTCAGTGGTGTCGATACAATGCTGGATTATTTGAACAAACAGTAACATCGCTTTAGCCATGATTCACCGGGCCTGTAGCCATTCAGGCCCGGTGTTTTTTTGCAAAGTTAAGCAGTAAACAGGAGTTTTACAGATGAAATACGATTACGATTTATTTGTTATTGGTGCCGGCTCAGGTGGTGTTCGTGCCAGCCGGATGGCGGCATCTTATGGTGCAAAAGTCGCTGTGTGCGAAGATCGTTATCTGGGAGGCACCTGCGTTAACGTGGGTTGCGTACCAAAAAAACTCTATGTTTACGCTTCTGAATATTCATCACACTTTACCGATGCCAAAGGCTTTGGCTGGCAGGTCAGTAAACCGGCTTTTGACTGGGCAACATTACGTGATAACAAAACCCAGGAAATCAGTCGTTTGAATGGCGTTTACGAAGGCATTCTGGACCGGGCTGGAGTCGAGATCATCGATGGTAGAGGTAAAATTATTGATGACCATACTGTCGAAGTTGATGGTAAAAAATTCACCACTGAACGCATTTTAATTGCGACCGGCGGCTGGCCATTTGTGCCGGATATCCCTGGCAAAGAACACGCTGTCGATTCCAACGGCATCTTTGATTTAGCTGAGTTTCCACAACGCTTAGCGGTTGTTGGTGGTGGTTATATTGCGGTGGAATTTGCCGGTATTTTCCATGGTTTGGGCGCTCAAGTAACTCAACTGGTTCGTGGTGGTGGCTTATTAAATGGTTTTGATAAGGAAATAGCAGAGTTTGCCGCCGAGCAAATTCAGCAAAATGGTGTGCATATTCGTTTTAACACCGAAGTTACAGCTATTGAAAAACAACCGGATGGCAGCCTGTATTTAACTATGAGTGATGGTCATCATTTAACAGTAGATACAGTATTGTTTGCCACCGGCAGAAAACCACATCTGGATGGTTTAGGCCTGGAAAATGTTAACGTCACTCTCGCAAAAAGTGGGCATATCGAAGTGAACGACACTTTCCAAACCTCTGAACCGAGTATTTATGCTTTGGGTGATGTAACCGGTGGTATTGAATTAACACCTGTCGCATTAGCAGAGGGTATGGCATTGGCTGGCTATCTGTTTGATGAGCAGCCATGCAAACTGGATTACAGCAATATTGCGACGACTGTGTTTTGCCAACCGAATATTGGCACAGTTGGCATGACCGAAGAGCAGGCGCGGAAGGAATATTCCAATGTATTGAAATTCCGTTCAAACTTTCGGGCGATGAAAAATACCTTAGGTGGTTCGCAGCAACGTACTTTAATGAAATTACTGGTAGACGCTGAAACCGATAAAGTGCTCGGCGCGCATATGGTAGGCGACTCGGCTGGTGAAATCATGCAGGGCATTGCTATTGCCATTAAATGCGGTGCCACCAAGGCTGATTTTGATGCAACTATCGGGATCCATCCGACAGCGGCAGAAGAGTTTGTCACTATGCGTACACCGGTTAGCGATTAATCAGGAAAATCCTGAGCCCAATCAGGTGATTCACTGAGGTGTTGTTTATGTAATCGCAGTAATCTGTAACCAAGTCAGCAAATGCTGATACCAAACAATGAGGAGAAATATTATGTGGACTAAACCAGAATATTCAGACATGCGTTTCGGTTTTGAAGTAACAATGTACATCTGCAACCGTTAATACGCCGTAGTTAAAATAAAAAAGCCTCAATCTTCGGATTGGGGCTTTTTTTTGTCTTCCGGAAACCTCATACCATCACTCTGGTCTGATTGCCGAATTCAATTTATATCGGATCATCATGCGCAAAATTGCAATCATTGGTTGTGGGCTGGCTGGCCTGACCCTGGCCCACCTGCTTCGACCATTTGCTGAGATCCAACTATTCGATAAAGCCAGACGTGCGGGTGGTAGATTGGCATCTCGTTCAGCCGGCTCGTTTAATTTCGATACTGGCGCGCAATTTTTCACGGTAAAAACCAAGCGTTTTGCTGAATTTATTCAACCATTAATCGAACAGCAAGTGATACAACGCTGGGATGCCGATTTTGTCGAATTCTCAGGCAGCAAACAAATCGCCCGGCGCAAATGGAATGCGGATTATCCACACTATGTGGGTAGTCCCGATATGCAGGCGATAGCACAAGCTCTTGCTGGAAACTTAAATATTCAATTTGACTGCCAAATTACCCAGCTTCAACATTGCGATGCAAAATGGAGTCTCTTCAGTGACGATAAACTGGTGACAGACAATATTGATTGGGTGGTCTGCTGTCTGCCGGCGAAACAAACTGCAGATTTGTTACCAGAACATTTTGAAAATCTTAACGCTATTGAAAAAACACAAATGCTGGCCTGCTACGCTCTGATGTTAGGGTTTGACGAACCACCAGAACTGGATTGGCAAGCCGCTTTGGTCAGTGATGCCATCATTAGCTGGATGTCGGTAAATAGTAGCAAGCCTGCTCGTCCTGAGGCTTTTTCCATGGTGATTCAAGCCAACAATCAGTGGGCCGAACAACATCTGCATCAAGCCGATCAAACCATTACACAATTGATGCTGGCAGAAGTTGAACGGATCAGCGGTATCAATGCTGCTAACGCCAGCCATATAGATTTGAAACGCTGGGTTTATGCAAATCTTCCAGCACAGGTGGGTCAACCAGCTTACTTAGATACCGAGCTAAAATTAGCGGCCTGTGGTGATTGGTGTATTCAGGGAAGGGTTGAAGCGGCATTTAGTAGCGCTGAGGCCTTAGCACAGCAGCTTATTGCATATTTAAAACATAGCCAAGTTGGTCAATAAAGTGTTGGTCCGACAAGCGTCACGCACTATCACCCAGCACGGTGTTGGCTAGTTAACGGTAGTAGTTACTCTGAGATACTGCAGCAGTATAAATGATCTTTATCCAGGCTCAGCCAGACCGGCATCTCTCGAAACTGATGAACGTGCGGCAGAATGTAACTTATTGCAGACCTTCTCAGCATCTTTCAGATTACGTTTTGCTTTCATGACCCGCTTGTCTTCAATCATCGCGATCATGCCTACCACACCAACGATACTGGCTATCGCTCCGGCAATGCCTCCGGATAACCAGGCAATCAGCATAGCCAGAATAATCAAGCCAAACACTTGTACCACGGTAAATTGTGAAGCCAGTTTTTCTTTCTGGCAGTTCGCCAGCTTTTTCTCCCACAGCAGTGTCAGTTCTTCCAGCTCTTCCTCGGTCAACACATGAAAATTCACGTAATATTCAAGACCGATAATCTCGTCGTTATCATTTCGAGAACTCATATCAATGGTTTCGGCCATCAATTTCAGCGCACTATAAGTATCTTCATCCTTTTCCATACACTCTCCATCCCCATTGTTGATTCACTATCGCTCAAGCTGTAATGCGGGCTCTAGGGCGATTTTTCCCAAAATTTATTTTCACGAGATTTTCACTATCATCCAAACAGACTTAGTATCAAACCTGTTAAAACAATCTGGCCCTGGAAAATGACCAAAAATCTTTTAAAAACATTGGGATATTGTTTATCAGCGCTGACATTGATGTTCACCGGCTTCACTGCCAGTCATGCCTTCCAGCCTACCATGGCGTATGTGGAAAATCTTCAGATTGATTTAATTTTTGATGATGCCGGCAGTTTTCACAATGAACGCGCCGCTGTAATGATTGCTCATCAAGGGCGGGCGCAATTTGCCATCATTAACCCCGAAGGTGACATTTTATTTACTGCAGATGAAATCAATGATGTGGACAGTGGCGTGACGGCTTATCGTAAAGGCAATCTATGGGGTGTTATCGATCGTGATGGCAACGTGCTTGTTCCGCCAACTTACCCTCGAATTCAATCCTTCAAACAAGGCTTTGCGGCGTTTATTAAAAATGGCAAATGGGGATTTCTCAATAGCGCTGGTGAAGAAATGGTCCCCGCTCAATATGACAAGGTTGGGGTGTATTCCGAAGGTTTAGCCGGGTTTCAGCAAAATGGTAAATGGGGTTATCTGAACACTGAAGGCGAAGAAATTATCATCGAACAGTTTGATGAAACACATATCTTCAGTGAACAACTTGCAGCAGTAAGAATAGATGATAAATGGGGCTATATCGATGCCCAGGGTAATTTTCTGATTACGCCCCAATTTGATCAGGCAAGAGTGTTTCGTGAGGGGGTTGCAGCTGTTTTGGTTGATGGAGAATGGGGTTATATCACTAACACCGGTGATTGGCTGATTCAGCCACAATTTGAAGAAGCCAAGGCCTTTGGCGAAGGGTTTGCGGTTATTAAACAGAATGGGCTTTATGGTTATATCAATTCCAGCGGAGAAATACTGGTTCAACCCTATTTTGATGATGCCTGGAATTTCAGTGAAGGTCTTGCACGGGTGGAAAAAGATGCCATGGTGGGTTATATCAATACTGATGGCGTTACAGAAATTGAACCGGTATTCGCATGGGCTTACTCGTTCTCAGACGGTTTGGCGGTGATAAGTCATAACTATCGGCAATATGGCTTTATCAATCGTCAGGGCGAAGTGGTTATCGAGCCACAGTTTGAACATGCTCATCCCTTTAAAGAAGGTCTGGCAGCGATAAAGATCCGTGATAAGTGGGGTTATATTTCCAAAGATTAAGACAATTTATCTTTCGCGATTGCCTCTTCAGCTTCATCGGTTTCCTCATCCAGCCAGCGATACAAAGTACGTCGACCGATACCCAGTAATGCTGCAGCGCGACGTTTATTGCCACCAACTTCACGTAACACCATGTTCACATAACGTTTCTGTAACTGATCTAAGGTCGGCAACACCGCTCCAGCCAGTAACTCATCATTTTGCTTTTCCGTCGCCGGGCTGGTTGGCGTTTCTGAAGAAGATTGATTTTCCAGTAACCTTGCCGGTAAATGTTGTGGTTGCACCCAGTCTTCAGTGCAGAAGGCAAAAGCTCTTTCCACCACATTTTGTAACTCTCGAACATTACCTGGGAAAGCGTAGTGACGAATGATTTCCAAAACCTTGTCACTGAATCCTTTAATGTTGCGACCCTGTGCCACCACCAATTGCTGTAAAAACTGTTGGGCGAGAATTTCCCGGTCTTCTTCACGCTCTCGCAATGGCGGTACCGACAATGCAAACGTCTCCAGCCGATAAAACAAATCCTCACGAAAACTGCCTTCAACTACTTTTTGCTTTAGATCCCGATGCGTAGCAGCAATAATCCTGACATCGACTTTCTCTTCGGTGTCCTGGCCAACCGGCCGAATTGAACCATCCTGTAACGCTCGCAACAGTTTTGCCTGCAATGCCATCGGCATTTCGCCAATTTCATCCAGTAACAGACTACCGCCATTGGCTTCCTGCAATAAACCTTTACGGGCTTTTTTTGCTCCGGTAAATGAACCCGCTGCATGACCGAAAAATTCACTTTCCAGTAATTCTTGTGGAATACCGGCGCAGTTAACCGCTAAAAAAGGCCCCTCAGCGCGATCACTTTCTGCATGCAGAGCTTTGGCAACCAACTCCTTACCGGTACCACTTTCACCATTAATCAATACTGGCCCTTGCGCTCGACCAATCACTTTTATTTGCTCAAACAGGTTGCGCATGGCTTCACTACGGCCAAACATCTGATGAAAGCTGGGTTGCCGATTAAGTTTACGAAATTGAAATAACTCATCATGCAATTTACGTGTTGCAACCACACGTTCTACCGCCAGCAGAAAATGCTCCAGATCCAATGGTTTGGTCAAAAAGTCATCGGCTCCTGCCTGTAAGGCCTGTACTGCCTGACGTACACTACCAAAAGCCGTTATCACGATAAGCCCTGGCCGTTGCTCTTCCGGCCAATGTGTCACTACTTGTTCCACCACTTGCATGCCATTGCCATCAGGCAATCGTAAATCACTTACAATCAAAGCAGGTTGATTGATATTCAACCACTCCAGAGCCGATTGGATCTGATGATGAACCACCAGACTCCAGCCTTCGGCTTCTAATTCATCACTGATCAATCTCGCCAGTGCCTGATCATCTTCTATTAATAAGATCGGTAAATTTTTGTTCTGTTTGTTTTTCATACTGCAGTTCCAGAATCTTGGGTCGAAACCAACGGTAAAATCAGAGTGAATCTGGCTCCGCCTAGCGGGCTTTCGCTCAAAACCACTTCTCCTTGATGCTCACGCATGATTCTCTGCACAATTGCCAGTCCCAGACCACTGCCTTCACCGGGAGCTTTAGTCGTAACAAATGGCTCAAATACCTGATTTTGCTGATCGGCGGTAATGCCCGGCCCAGCATCATCAATATGGATCTGTAGTTGCTTTTCCACTTGCCAGGAAAGCTCAACTGGCCCACTTGGGCACGCCTGACAGGCATTGCGTAATAAATTGATTAAAGCCTGCTCCAGACTTAACGAATCACCGTTGATTTTGGCCTGCGGGCCTTTAATCAAGGTAATTTGATAACCTTGATTGGCTAACAGTGATTCAGACCTTTCGACCAATGAGGTCAAATCCAGATCACGCATCTGTGCTCGTGATGAACGACCAAAACTGAGCAATTGCTGAATAATCGAGGTCATTCTGGCCGCTTGCTGGCGAATTTCATTTAATTCAGCAATGTCTTTTTCATTGTCCATACGCCGTAATAAACGATTGGCTCGCCCATCAACCACCGTTAGAGGAGCGCCAAGTTCATGCGCCACACCAGCAGATAATTGGCCCAACGCTGCCATGGTTTCAGTCTGGCGTAATCTTTCAGCCATTTGCTCTCGTGCGGTTCGTTGTTGAGCTTCGCTGTTTTCAACCTGTTCAATCGCATCGAGCATGCCATTGAGCCCTTTGGCCAACTGACTGATTTCAATGGGTCCTTGCTCGGCAGCACGATGTTGTCGATCGCCATGACTGACCCGGCGCATACTTTCGACCAATCGCTGTAACGGTGCTTCAATTGCCCGCTGATGCGAATAGCTGATGACCCCTAAAATAATTAAAGAAACCAATCCAAAACCGCCCCAGGCCCAATACTTTAATTCGGTTAATTCACGATCTATATCACTGCGTCGTCGGGTTACCTGCAGCAACCCATTTGGCTGGCCAGTTGCATCAAATAACGGCATAAAAAACGAATACACATCACGACCGCGAATCCGTTCATATTGAGCGAATTCACCCTGCATGATTTGTTCTAGTGCATCGGTTGCCTGTTCCTGAGTGGGATTTACCACCCCAAAGCTGCTTAATCGCTTGCCGTTGGCATCAAATAAATAGGCACCATAGACTTCGGTAATACCAAATACCGAGGCCATGCTGTTTTGCAATTGATCAAGATCCTGACGTTCCAGTGCTTGAGATACCGGTAGATGGATTGTTCTGGCGACTTGTTGCAAGTCGCGTTGCATACGCTCTTCGATAAACTGACCGACCATCGATAAGCCAATCGCCAGAATGAAAGCCAGTACCAGTAACACCGGTAAGGCGACCTGCATAATCAACACTAAACGCAAATTGCTGAAAATCGAAGGAAATCGCATTTTTAAGCCTCGTTATGACACTGAACTTTATGGCACATGAGCCAAAATGACACACCTAATAGCACTGGTCAAGTCAACCAAATTCTCGCACGCAAATCACAACCTTAAACATACCTTTTAAATTCAATTACTTATAAATAACTCTATGTGTTGGCATAGAACTCGCACTAGTGATGGTGTGTTTCATAACCAATAAAGGAAAACACCATGAAAAAAACAGCGATGTTAGTTTCAATCTTAATGGCATTAGGTTTAAGTACTTCTGCGATGGCAGAACAAGGTTACGGCTCACCGGAGCAGGCTACACCTCAAGCACCAATGCCTGAAACTGCTCCAGCTGCCGATTTCAGTGAAGCTGATCTGCAGAAATTTGCTGATGTTCAGGATGATCTCGAAGACATCCGTAGTGAATATTCAGGCCGGCTGGAAAGCACAGAAGATCCAGATCAAGCTGCACAACTACAACAAGAAGCGAGCCAAAAAATGGTTCAGACTGTTCAAGACAAAGGTTTAGATGTTGAAACCTACAGTAATATCGCTTTAGCTATTCAAAGCGATCCTGAGTTGCGCGATAAAGTGCAATCAATGCTGAACTAAGTTCGTTTCAGCTTCGTTTGTAGTAAAAAAGCCGGGGTTCTCCCGGCTTTTTTATGTCTGTCAGTTGTGACCTGACCTAGTTTTATAGTGATAGGCTAAAAGATACAAAGCCGGTAATACGATTAATGTCAGTATTGTGGAGGATAAAATTCCGCCTACAACTACCGTCGCTAACGGTCGTTGCACTTCTGCACCGGTACCGGTATTAAGTGCCATCGGCAAAAAGCCCAATCCCGCCACTAAAGCCGTCATTAATACCGGTCGAAGTCGTTGCATTGCACCCTGAAAAACTGACTCACGCAACATCAACCCCTGATCACGTAACTGGCGGATGAACGTCAACATCACTACGCCGTTTAAGACCGCAATTCCTGATAAGGCGATAAAACCCACTGCCGCTGAAATAGATAACGGCATATCCCGCAACATCAACGCAATCAAACCGCCGGTTAATGCCATCGGTACACCAGTGAATATCAACAATGCATCGCGTAGCGAATTAAATACGCTGAACAATAACAGCAGTATCAGTAACAAGGTCACAGGCACCACAATCATCAAACGCTTGCTGGCTGACTCCAATTGTTCAAAAGTGCCGCCGTATTCCAGCCAATACCCTGCTGGCAGATCAAGTTCAGATTCGTTTTGCTGAACCTCGGCGATAAAAGATCCTAGGTCTCTGTCGACCACATTGGCACTGACAATCACATGGCGTTTACCGCTTTCACGGTTTATTTGATTCGGACCACTGATTTCATAAATATCCGCAATCTCACCTAACGGTACATAGGACAAATCAGCATCATCACTATTGGGTAGCCAGATGGGTAACTTGGCCAGCCGATCTGGATTTTCACGTATTTCATCTGCTAATCGCACCACAATACGAAAGCGTTTGTCCCCTTCATAAATCAAGCCGGCAGGTGTGCCACCTATTGCGGTTTGAATAGTTTGCTGCAGACTGGCAATATCCAATCCCAACAAGGCCAGATGATCACGTTGCGGTTCAATCGACAACATCGGTAAACCGCTCAGCTGTTCCATCCGAACATCTGTCGCACCGGTCACCTCAGCCAACATTTGCTCAGCCCGCCCGCCTAATTGATACAGCATGTCCAGATCATCACCATATATTCGCAGTGCCACATCAGCCCGTACCCCGGCAATCAGTTCGTTAAAACGCATTTCAATTGGCTGGGTGAATTCATACAGATTTCCCGGCACAGCTTCTACGGCTTCACGCAATTGCCTCAGAAATTCGGCTTTATTCAAGCTGGGATCCGGCCATTGTTCAGCGGGTTTGAGAATTACAAAGGTATCCGCCACGCTGGGCGGCATCGGATCGGTGGCAATCTCCGGAGTGCCAATTTTGGAATAAACATGTTTAACCTGAGGAAATTCAACTATTACCGATTCCAACTGCTTTTGCATGGCAACTGACTGCTCTAAGCCCGTTCCGGTAACGCGTAAAGCATGCAAAGCAATATCGCCTTCATCAAGTTGTGGCAGAAACTCACTACCCAGCTTTGACCCATAATGAATGGTGACACTGACAAACAACGTGGCAGCCAATACGATGAGCAACGGCAATCGTAATGACAGTTTTAAAACCGGCTGATATAGCCAGCGAGCAAACCGCATCAATGGGTTTTCCCGTTCAGCAACTTTGCCGGTAACCATAATCGCAATAGCCGCCGGGACAAAAGTTACTGCAAATAGCAATGCGCCGATTAATGCAGCCACCACGGTAAAAGCCATAGGATGAAACATTTTGCCCTCGACACCGCTAAGCGCAAAAATCGGCAGATACACCAGCATGATAATAAACATGCCAAATACCGCCGGGTTAAATACCTCACGAGTGCTATCAATCACCTCCGTCAGGCGTTCCTGCAAAGTTAATAAGCGGCCCAGACGTTGTTGTGCCAAACCCAATCGGCGTAGGGCATTTTCCACCACAATCACTGCCCCATCGACAATCAGGCCAAAATCAATGGCTCCAAGACTCATTAAATTGCCTGAAACACGATTACTCACCATGCCGGTAATCGCAAACAACATACTTAACGGTATGACCAGAGCGGTTATCAATGCTGCCCGAATATTTCCCAGCAATAAAAACAACACCACGATCACCAGCAAAGCACCTTCAAACAGGTTTTTTTGCACAGTTTTAAGTGTTCTATCCACCAGTGTGGTGCGGTCATACACTGCTTCAGCCACAATGCCGGCCGGCAAGCTTTGATTAACCTGTTCCAGTCGTTCGGCAACCGCTCTGGCAACCACACGACTGTTTTCGCCAATCAGCATAAATGCCGTACCCAATACCGTTTCCTGTCCATCACGGGTGGCCGCACCGGTACGCAGCTGTTTGCCAAAAAACACTTCGGCAACATCTGCAACCCGCACCGGAGTGTCATCGCGTTTGGTAATAACCACGTTGGCAATATCTTCAAGCGATGTTAATTGCCCCGGAGAACGCACCAGCCATTGTTCCCCATTGCGTTCAATATAACCGGCCCCGACATTTTGATTATTGCGGATTAATGCTTCGTTCAGTTCAGCCATGCTGATCTTGTAAGCCAATAATTTGGCCGGATCCGGTGCCACCTGATATTCGCGTTCAAAACCACCGATACTGTTAATTTCAGTGACGCCCGGCACTTTCACCAGCTGAGGCCGAATGATCCAATCCTGAATAGTGCGTAAATCTTCAGCTGTGTATATTGTGCCATCAGCTTTTACAGCACCAGTTTCAGCCCGCACACTATAGGTAAATACCTCACCAAGACCGGTCGCTATCGGCCCCATTTGTGGCTCTATTCCATCCGGCAATGTAGTGCTAATACTCTGTAAACGTTCACTGATTAGCTGCCGGGCAAAATAAATATCCGTGCCTTCGGCAAAGACGACGGTGACCTGAGATAAACCATATCGGGATAACGAGCGGGTGTAATCCAGATTGGGTAATCCTGCCATCGCGTTTTCTACGCTATAGGTAATACGCTGCTCAACTTCCAATGGTGAATAACCATCGGCTTCAGAATTAATCTGTACCTGAACATTGGTAATATCCGGCACTGCATCAATATTAAGTTGAAAAACGTTGTAAGCACCCACTCCGGAGATAATCATTGTGATAAAAAGCACCAGCCAGCGGCGCTCGACAGAAAAACGTACAATTAAGTTAATCATTTTCTGCTCCTAATGATCATGGGTGGCACCCGCTTTGAGCACCTCCGCCTTGAGCAGAAAACTGTTTGTTGTTACGTATTCACTGCCGGGTTTTAAACCTGAAATCACCTCGACATAGTCTGCATCCTGTTTGCCGAGGGTCAGCATTCTTACTTCAAAGGTATTACCGTAGCGAACAAACACGACCGGCACATCACGAAAACTCTGAATTGCACTGCGTTTAACAGCCAGTTTTGCAGGATATTGCTCAACCATCACTTCAGCATTGATATGCATTCCTGGCCGCCAGTTACCCTTGGCATTAGCGATTTCAGCTCGTGCTCTGGCAATATGACCAGCTGTCATTTTGGGCGAGATATAACTGATGGTTGCCTCGGCTGATTCATGCTGATGCAGATCATTTACCCGAATCGGCATACCGACCCGAAGCTGTTCGATATCGGCAGGAAACATCGATAATTCGATCCAAACACGGGATAAATCGCTGATTTGCAGCAAATTACCCATATCACTATGGTCACCCGCATTTGCATTCCGCTGCGTCACTTCACCGTTTGCCGGACTGGTAATGGAATAACTTTGCAGCGTGACCTGATTACGCACGGTTACTAAAACCTGGCCTTTTTTAACCTTATCACCAGTTTTAACCAACACTGATTCAATAATCCCTGGATACGGCGCCTGCACACGGTACTGACGGTCTTCTGGCAGCGTGACCACCCCATATAACGCATTGGAAATCGATAAGGTTTTAGACCCTGCCTGTTCGGTTTCAATACCTGACAGCTTTATCAATCGATCGCTAATCTCACTGCGACCCTCAAAATTATCGTAATGCCAATGATAGGATGATCCCTGATATTGGGCTTCCACTACCACCTCAAAGGAATGAGGCTCCTCGACTACCGTATCACCGACGAGATAATCCGCTTCAGCAGCAAAGTCGATAATATTCTCTTCACCATCCAGACGAATAAGCGTCACCATCAACTCTACTTGCTCAGGATCAACAGGCTTATTTTGTTGATAGGCATATACCCGCAGTTCCGGCGGCACACCTTGTTCATAGAAGTTTATTTCCAATGAAAGCCTTTCACTTTCTAATAGTCGGCCACCGTGTGGCCCTTCTAGTGGTTCTTCATGATCCTGATGTTCACCATGGTCATGGGCTGGTGCGGCTATTGCCATTGAAAATGGCAACAACAGCAGGCTAAAAAATACTGTTATTAATTTCATCGGTTATTCCTGATAACTGGCCGTAAAGATTGAACGGCTAAGCGGTATGCCGGTTAAGCGTTCCAGTTCGAGTAACTGCAGATGTACAGCGGTTTGGGCTTCGATCAGATCACGTTCAACAGTGAAGGATTCAGCCTGTGCATCCACCCACTGCAATACGTTGTATTGGCCTGATTGATAGCCTGCTTCAGTTTGTTTAAGTAGCTCACGGGTCAGGGGAATAAGCGTTTTTTGTAGCCTTTCCACCTGTTGCTGGTTATGACGCATGGCCTGATAGATTTCCAGTAATGCCATACGTAACTCAGTTTGGGTCAGCTGTTGTTGCAGAACCCCGGCTGCATATTCCGCATCAGCCGCGGCGATATTTCCCTGGTTACGATCATGGATTTGCAAAGGCATGGAGAAGCTGAAAACCAAGGCATTGTCATTTGCCGCTTCTAAACGTCTTATTCCTGCACCAAAGGTAATGTCCGTTCTGGATTGTGCTTTACTGAGACGCAACTGTGCTTCACGTAAGCGAATAAAAGCATGGCTTTGTAAAAACGCTGGTGACTGAGTGATAGCCTGTTCCAGCATGTCTTGCTCTGGCAACGCTGGCAGTTGCTGTAATTGGCCTTCAAGCTGCGAAAAGTCAACCTCTTCACCCCAACTGGCAGCCAGTTGCTGATAGGCCATCTGACGTTCGCCAGTCAGCTGCTGTGCTCTGGATTCTGAACGCTCCAATAAGAGCTGCATTCGTAATACATCAGCCTGGCCAACAGCGCCTGCTTCTGCCCGATGCCTGATGATCTGCAAAGCCTGTTGCTCAATATTAAGTCGTCGTTGATTCCAGCTTAATAAGGCATCAATACGCAGCCCCTGCAGATATTTCATCGTGACATCAGATAAGGTATCCAGACGTTGGCGCTCAAACTCGTACTGCAACTGGCTGGATGTAGCATCAACCAAATCAATACGTTTTTGGCGTTTATCGCCCATTTCAATAAGCTGACTTAACGATAAGGTTAGCTCTGCACCGGAAAGACCACGGCTTTCTCCGCTACCAAATACATTTTCCAAATCTGCCTGAAGTTGTGGATTAGGTGGCAAGCCGGCTTGCAGTTTTTGTGCTTCCAACGCTCGTTGTTGATAAGGAAACTGCTGCAGTTGAGGACTTTGCAGTAAGGTGCGCTCTATCGCCGTTGCCAGATTCAGACTCGGCTGATTTTCTGCCCGCACAGCCATGCTCCATACTGCCAATGCTAAAAGTAGCGGGCAGATCAATAGCCTGTTAGCGAATAATTTCGTTTGATGATTCATGATGAACTCCATAACACCACCAGCTGAAAAGCCGGCAGCAAAACATTAAGTTGTTTAAAACGTTATGGAATTAAGCGTTGGGGGGTGGTAATAGCGGCGAATAATACAAAGTAACCAGCTGACTGCTGCTGGTTCGGCTGACAGCGTCTGCTGTCAGCGTATGGGGAGTCATAGTGAAACTGACCAAATCGGCAATCAGATGCAGGTGCAACTGATGATCGTGGTCAATATCATCATGATGCTGTCCATGATCTGCATGACTGTGCACGATACTTAAATGCGCCGAATAATGATCGTCAGGCAGATGAGCGACAGACGCAGTGACAACACTCACCATCAATAAATTGATGATAATAAATACTGCTGTCAGCATACGTAGTCGTATAGTCATGGATGGAGCTTAGCTTAAACACATCATAAAAGTCAGCCTTTCAGCAACACAGCATTCTCGGGCACATTTTGTTTGAGCTTGTCACAAGCACCTTGAGCAGGTTGTTGATCAGGGGTGCGGTTTTTATACCAGATACGACAGGATCCCGGTGAGGGAATGTATTCAGCAGGTACCGCACTTGATGAGCCAGAATACCTATCACTGTTAACCACGCTATAGGCAGCACAGCTAGTCAACACAACGAATATCGGCAAAGCCAGCAGTCGGTGAAAGCGAGGTGTCGATATTCTCATCAGTGATTCCTCATAACTTGATTACCATAGTGATAATCTCAAAAGCCATTAACTACGAGCCAGTTTGGCTACTTTTGCTGCAGCTTTATCAACACTGGTAAAGGCAATCAGATTAGCAAAGAATCCAATCACTAATGCATCAATTTGCCAGGGTTGTTGCAAAATCACATTCCAGACGATGGCTGAACCGATGCCAGCTACTGCTCCGGCAATAAACCGTTTACGACTTACATAACATCCAAGAATGGCCATCATTAAAGGGACCAACACCGTTGGCGCCCAGAAGTTATACGCGTAAATCAAAATATCAATCACGCTATCAATCGACAAGGCAAAAACCATTGAGGCAATACCTACCAGCAATGTGACCACACGCGCCAGCATTAATTCTGACTTAGCTGTTAACGGGGTTTTGCGTAATGGCCTCACAATGTCATTACTGAAAGCAATCGAAGCCGAATTTAAAAACGAGTCTGCCGAGGACATGATGATCGATACTATGGCTGCGGCCACAATACCTTGCAATATGGGAGGCACAGCCTGTTGGATAACATACGGCATTGCAAGATTGGCATCTAAAGCCGGCTGCATTACCAGCGCCACCAAGCCAATTAAACCGGTAACAGCGAAAAACGGAATAGAAAACAATCCGCTTAATAATGAACCACGAATAACATCTTTGCTGCTTTTGCCAATTAATAAACGTTGCAGATAAGGCGGTACCAATGTCTCACCCAGCATAAAGGTCAAAAATAACGACAATAAGGCAATAATCGCTAATGGTTCAGTTGGTAAAGACAGATGTGCTTCCGGTAAATTGGTTTGCATGGCTTGCCAGCCACCGACATGCTGCAAGCCAAAATACAGTGTCATCGGAATACCCACGGCGAGCACAATAAACTGAATAATATCGGTCCAGACAACTGACCGCATGCCGCCGACAGTTGCATAAGCGATAACAATGCCGCAGCCAATCAACACGCCCCACACCCGATCGACATCAAGAAACAGGTTAAATACATAGCCCATCGCGCCGATTTGAGCGCCGAGGATCCCGGCACATAAGGCCAGCGAAAATACGCCACTGAACAATCGCGCCCCTTTACCATAATGCTCATCCATTATGTCGCCAACCGATATGGCATTGGGATAACGCATCATTTGCGGTGCAATATAACGGGCGACCAGAATCTCTTTGATGCTGAAACCCCACAAAGCAACGATATTACTTACGCCAACCAGAAATACTTTTTCGGCATTACCCATCGAAAACCCGCCCCCAATAAACGACGCGGATAAGGTTGCAAAAATTACCAGTGTGCCAAAGGATTTTCCTGCCAGGGCATAATCGTGCATGGTTTTAATACCACGTCCAGCCCATAATCCAATAAGTAAAACGAAGATCAGGTAAACGATTACAACCACAGATTCCATATTTTGTTTGTCCGAATAAGTAAGGGCTAGCTGAAGCTTACGTGTTTTTCAGACATTAAAAAACCACCCGAGCACATGGACTGGGGTGGTTTCAATTGTTTCTTCTGTAAAAGCGATGAATTAGATCATTAAACTTTTACGTTAATAACATTACCCAAATTACCTTGAGGCATTGGAACCGCATCCAATAACTTCATCACTGCCTGACCTTGAGCAGCAATCTGATCATTGGTTAATTTCAGCGTTGCGACCATTTGTTGTTGGGCAGATTTCTGTACTGACAACTGAGTTGCCATTGCAGCAACGTTTGTTGTTTCCATAATCGACTCCCTTATTCGTTGACTAAATCGTTATCGGCAGCTTATTTCAAAACTTTATCGGCAACTTGTTCTACAACAAATCCCAATGTCTGCCGTATTTCACTTCGAGGTTGATCTTCCATTTCGGCGATTTCAGCAGCCGAATGGCCAGCAGACCAATGCTGACGAACAATACGCATCTGATCTACGGTTAACGAACTAAGCACTTCTGCTGTCATTTGATCCTCAATAAAATCCGGATCAAGTTCGCCTAATTCCAATTCATCCGAAACCGGGACTCGTTCTTGCTGTCCCCATCGTTCAAGCAACAGACCAGCTTTAGCGATTCTTTCCTTGCGCTGATTCTGCAAGGTTTCAATCCGCGTTTTACCTGCGGTTCGATTCAGTTTTTTCCCCACGGTACACCTGCCTGACTTCAATGAACTCAATGCTAATGTCAAATTCTACCGGCAAACTTACCAGACAATTAAAACATTACTTTTCTTCGAAAAAACGTTTGAAAACGTCCTTCGCGGCATTACGTGTTTCCTCATTGTAACCGACAACCAGCCCGGCTAGTAAAGTAGCCATGACAGATTTTCCTGGGTGTTGATGAATAATCTTGCTTATCGCCGGAGTAATCACTGCCTGGAGAATATTTTCCAAATCGTCCACATCAGGCGTGTTGGCTTTTTGCATGCCAGGGGAAGCGACTTTGGTGCGATATACAGCAAATTTTGCTATCAACATCACCAAAATAGCCGCGAAAGCATAACCACCAGCAGTAATAACAGCAGCAATATTAGGAGGATAGTGAGCCAGTAAAGCCAGATAGATAGCAAAGCCAGCGAACCCGAGTGCAAATATGCCTAACAGTGTTGCAACCGTTAATGCCACGGTATTGATTTGTACTCTAGAACGCCAGCCCATGCTTATCTCCTACTACTAAATTCCATATTTACCGGCAAAAGGTATTGTTTAACGATCCAGAATTTTACCAATCACCAAGCCGATACCAAAAGCAACCGCCATACTGCTATATGGGTGGCTTTCAACTTCGCCCTGAACTCGAGTAAAAGATTCTTTTACTTGATCCTGTGCATGACCGGCTGCAACTTTGACACGATCCTGGCTTTCTTTGGCATAGGTTGCTGTCATCTCTTTTAATGTTTTAGTGACTTCAGCAAAGTCCTTACGCAAGGTATCTAATTGTTCTTGAAGTTCTTGATTTGTATTTTGAGCCGTTGCCATTTAAATATCTCCTTGAAAATTATCTGTCGCTTCGGACAGGCTAAATATGTGACAGTACGATTAAGTTGATTACTTCAATCTTTTAATTTGTGGCATCTTCAATTGCATCGCCAGCATCTTCAACTGCTTCATCAATTGCTTCACCCGCCTCTTCCGCTGGCCCTTTATCATCACATGCTGTGATAAACCCAACACTTGAAAGCGCAAAAGTCATCAGCAAAATCTTAGATAAAAGCCGGAAAGGATTTGGATCAGTTTTATTTAACATTTTTTATGTTCCTCTTTAAACATTAAGCTTTGATGTCAAAATGCAGATCTGCAATTGATTAATTTAATCTTGCTAAAACATTTATTAATTAACTTTAACAAGTGTACTCCCACGCTATCTTTTTAACCCAGATTTCGCTTTAACCTGTGTTAAGGAGCTTTTTTTATAATCGTCCTATCGTGTAATTCCCATCAACTTTAACAAGGACATACCATGATTAGTTGGGCGTTAACGTTTTTAAT
>NZ_JAUSCC010000150.1 GCF_030651745.1 Methylophaga sp. | reverse complement strand
CTGCGTTTAATCAATTGGCTTCATTGGAAATATCACATTGGCACAAGCGACACGGGCAAACGACAAAAATAAACCAGATGTCTCCGCTGGCGCAGTCGGGTTCAGACTTCGTGAAGCAGCACTGATCCTGGCGCTGGCATTGGCGGCTTATCTATTACTGTCTTTAATCACCTACGAACCTACCGATCCTGGCTGGTCGACCACCGGAACTGACGATTTTATCGCCAATCGGGGAGGTATTGTCGGTGCCTGGCTTGCAGATACTTTGCTGTTTGCTTTTGGTTTACCTGCTTATCTGGCGCCATTAATGCTGGGATTCAGTGGCTGGCTGTTATTCAGCTGGGGCAAGCGTGCTGATGGCGATGATGAATTACATTTCTGGGTATTGAAATCTGTCGGATTGATTATGGCATTGGCAGCTGCCAGTGGCTTGTCATCGCTCAGTCTGGTTGAGTATGCAAAATATTTACCGGAAGGGGCGGGTGGTGTACTTGGACAATCCGTTGGTCAAGGGTTTGAAGCGGTATTCGGAGCATCGGGCACCAGTTTATTGCTATTAGCTTTATTGCTGACAGGGGTGACATTGTTTACCGGCTTATCCTGGCTGATGGTGATTGACCGGCTGGGGGCGATGGCGATGGTGGTATTGATCCATGTGTCTCGTTGGAGTCGTGAATTACAGGGCAATTTGCAAATCAGACGCACTCGTCAACAGCGTGAAGAAAGCTTTATCGCGCAGAAAGAAAAAATGCAAAGTAAGCCTAAAGTACGGGTTGAACCACAGATAGTGGTGAAAGAGCCTAGCAAGCGTGAAGAAAAAGAACGCCAGCAACCCTTGTTCGAAACACCTGATGCGCCGGGTATGCCAACCTTGTCTTTATTGGACATGCCAAAAGCAATCACCACGGGGTATAGCGAAGAAGTGTTAGAAGCGTTATCGCGTCTGGTCGAATTAAAGTTAAAAGATTTTGGTGTGGAAGTTCAGGTCGTTGAGGTTCAGCCCGGTCCGGTAGTAACCCGCTTTGAATTGCAACCGGCAGCAGGGATCAAGGTCAGTCGCATCAGTGGTCTGGCAAAAGATCTGGCCAGGGCGTTATCCATTACCAGCGTGCGTATTGTTGAAATTATTCCGGGCAAACCGTTTGTTGGTCTGGAAATTCCCAATGAAATTCGTGAAGTGGTTCGGTTACGCGAAATTCTGGCATGCAGTGATTACGAAAACAGTAAATCCCCATTGGTCATGGCTTTGGGTAAAGATATCGCTGGTAGACCCGTGGTTGCCAACCTTGAAAAAATGCCTCATCTGCTGGTTGCCGGTACAACAGGCTCGGGTAAATCAGTTGCCGTTAACGCAATGATCCTCAGCCTGCTTTATAAAGCCACACCAAAAGAGGTTCGCCTGATCATGGTGGATCCGAAAATGCTGGAATTATCGATTTACGAAGATATTCCGCATTTATTGACGCCTGTGGTTACCGATATGAAAGAGGCCGCCAATGCACTGCGTTGGTGTGTCGCGGAAATGGAACGACGTTATCCTTTGATGGCAGCATTGGGCGTGCGCAATATTGCTGGCTATAACAAGAAAGTGCAGGATGCCATCGATAATGGCGAGCCGATTCCTGACCCAATGGCAGAAGTATTGCCCGGTGAACCAATCCCGACGCTGGAAACTTTGCCATTTATCGTCGTTATCATCGATGAATTAGCCGATATGATGATGGTAGTTGGCAAGCAGGTGGAAGAACTGATTGCCCGCCTGGCGCAAAAAGCCCGTGCCGCTGGTATTCATTTGATTTTGGCCACGCAAAGACCCTCGGTGGATGTTATTACCGGCTTGATTAAAGCCAATATTCCAACCCGTATGGCGTTTCAGGTTTCTTCACGTATAGATTCGCGCACCATCCTTGATCAGATGGGCGCTGAACAACTATTAGGCCAGGGCGATATGCTGTATCTGCCACCTGGTAGCGGTTTACCGGAACGTGTTCACGGCGCATTTGTGGATGATCATGAAGTGCATGCCGTGGTGAATTTCCTGAAATCACAAGGCGGTCCTAATTATCTGGAAGAAATCACTCAGGATATCTCCGATGATGATGGCGAAAGTGCAGGTATTGGTGATGCCAGTGATGGTGAGACCGATCCGCTTTATGACCAGGCAGTGCAAATTGTCACAGAGAGCCGCCGTGCCTCTGTCTCTGGTGTGCAGCGTCGCCTGAAAATTGGTTATAACCGTGCGGCCCGAATTGTCGAAGCGATGGAGGCAGCAGGTGTGGTATCTGCAATGCAAACGAATGGTAGTCGCGAAGTATTGGCCCCACCACCACGCAACTAATGCAATTAGTTGACTGCGTTTGTTGTCTTAGTTGTTCTGAAACGATTTGGAGTAGAAAAATGATAAAACGCTGTGCAACACAGTGGTTGCTCTTAGGCGGTTTGATCCTGCCTTCATTGGCTTTTGCTGAATCAGCTATCGATAGGCTCAATAATTTTGTAAAGCAGGTTTCACAGCTGGAAGCCGACTTTCAGCAAACTGTGATTGATACCGATGGACAGGTGGTAGAGGAAGCCACCGGGCAGTTTTTGTTATCCAGACCCGGTAAATTTCGCTGGGATTATGACACGCCTTTTCCTCAACAAATCGTTGCTGATGGTGAGCGGATCTGGTTTTACGACGTCGATTTAGAACAAATTACCGTCAAACTGCAAGACGAAGCTTTAGCCGAAACGCCTGCCGGATTACTTTCAGGTAATACATTGCCTGAGGCTGAATACAATATTGTCGAGCTGGAATCGGAAGATGAACTGCAATGGGTTCGATTGATGCCGAAAGAAAACGATAATACCTATCAAACTGTTGCGTTGGCGTTTGATGCGAACGGTATCCGTGAAATGTTGATGGTCGACAGTTTTGATCAGCGTACTCGGCTGGTATTCAATAATGTCCGGATTAATGCGGGTCTACCTGACTCAAGATTTAAATTTATAACACCTGAAGGTGTTGATGTGGTGGGCGATATTCCCTAATGAGTCTGTTTGATAATCTGCATCCACAGGTTGGCCGACCATTGGCTGACCGGATGCGGCCGCAGACATTGGATGACTATATCGGCCAGCAGCATCTGCTGGCTGAAGGCAAGCCATTAAGACAGGCGATTGCCACTGGTCAACCGCACTCAATGATTTTCTGGGGACCTCCTGGCACTGGGAAAACCACATTGGCACGGCTGATTGCCGGATATTGCGATGCAGAATTTATCAGTATTTCTGCGGTGTTAGCTGGTGTTAAAGAAGTACGGGAAGCCGTTACCCGAGCTAAGCAACTGCAGCAGGAGCGTGGTCGACGCACCATGTTATTTGTTGATGAAGTACATCGTTTTAACAAATCTCAGCAAGATGCCTTTTTGCCCTATGTTGAAGATGGCACATTTACTTTTATCGGTGCCACCACCGAAAACCCTTCTTTTGAACTGAACAATGCCTTGCTATCAAGAGCACGGGTCTATGTGCTCAAATCTCTGGAAGTGAACGACTTAAAACTGATCATTGATCGGGCGATGCAGGATGGTATTCGCGGTCTTGCCGGTCGTGATATCAAACTGGATGACAGACTGCGTGAACAATTGGCGCAAGCTGCTGATGGTGATGGACGGCGAGTACTGAATCTGCTGGAAATTGCCATTGATCTGGCAGATAGCAAACAGCAAACAGAAGTTGATGAAGCCGATCTGGCTGAAGTTTTATCCGGCACGTTAAGACGCTTTGATAAAGGCGGTGAAGCCTTTTACGATCAGATATCGGCATTACATAAGTCAGTTCGTGGTTCTTCACCGGATGGCGCTTTGTATTGGCTGTGCAGAATGCTGGATGGCGGCTGTGATCCGGTCTATCTGATGCGTCGCATCGTGCGAATGGCGGTTGAAGATATTGGTAATGCCGATCCACGTGGATTACGCATTGCTTTGGATGCATGGGAGAGCTTTGATAAGTTGGGACGCCCAGAAGGCGAGCTGGCGATAGCTCAAGCCGTGGTTTATCTTGCCAGCGCACCTAAAAGTAATGCCGTTTATACCGCCTTTAAAGCTGCGATGCAGGATGCCAAAAATTTTGGTTCAGCGGAAGTGCCATTGCATTTGCGAAATGCACCCACCAAATTAATGAAAGAACTCGATTACGGTAAAGAATACCGTTACGCCCATGACGAGCCGGATGCCTATGCGGCGGGGGAAAATTATTTTCCTGAAACCATGCCGCAGCGGCAATACTATCAGCCGGTGAATCGTGGTCTGGAAATCAAAATTGCCGAAAAGCTGGCCCATCTTAGAGAGTTGGATAAACAACGCCGTTAGCGAATTTAAGGGTGTAAATATCGTAACGGGTATTTTTGCTTTCGATGCTGACATGCGGTTGTTGATTGGCAAAAAACTCCGCACCTTTAGGTCGTTTGACAGCCACTCTTTTTAAAGCAACTTCCCGCGACATATTAAGTAAATCCGAGCTATTGCTATCGGGGCCTACCAGTTGATGTAACAGCTGCATTTCTTTTTTGACCAATGCAGTTTTATCCCTTGAGGGATACATCGGATCCAGATAAACCACATCAGGTCGGTCAATTTCAGCAAGACTGGCCAGATAGTTCACGGCATTACCGTGATGTAGTTGCATGCGCGAAATGATCTCCGCAACATCATCATCCGCGACAGCTCGCTGTAACGCATCGGCTAACAAAGCTGCCATGACAGGATTCTGTTCTATCAAGGTGACCCGGCAGCCTAAGCTGGCAAATACAAATGCGTCTCTGCCAAAACCTGCTGTTGCATCAACAATATACGGGTTAGCCCCTTTTTTGAGTCCAACGGCTTTGGCTAATGGCTGACCACGGCCGCCACCAAACTGTCGGCGGTGTTGGTTTTTACCGGCGGTAAAATCGATAAATATCGGACCTCCCAGACCGGGAACCCGGATCTCCAATCTAGTATCGGTAAGCACCAGCTGAGGCAGATCTGTATTCAGTGAGACGAGTTGTAAACCACAGCGGGCAGCAATGATATCTGCTTGCCCTTTCAAAGCTGGATCGGTTACTGCCAGTGATTCTATCTGCACGGTCTAAGAGTGTTATTGGCTGATAATAAAATCGCCAAAGGCACGGCTACCATCTCCGGTTTTAATATCTTCAATACGTTTGCCGGTTGTAGTATCAATGATGGAAACACTGCCACTTCCCCAGTTTGAAACATAAAGATGCTTACCATTGGCGGTAATATCAATGCCTTCCGGACTATCATCCACCTCAATGGTATTGATAGTTTCAGCGGCAGCAATATCAATCACAGATACCGTGTTTTCATCCTGATTGGTGACATAAAGAAATTTGCCATCAGGACTGCTCACGGCGCAGTAAGGCCATTCTCCGACTTCAATCGTTGCAATTACCGCGAGACTATCGGTGTCTATCATGCTGACACTGTTATCCTGCACATTGACGCTGAAAAGCCGCTTGCCATCAGCCGTTAAGGCAAGGCCAAACGGAGCTTGTCCAACTTCGACTGTCTCAATAACCTTCTCGGTGATCGTATCAATTATGCTCACCGAATTATCATCACGATTAGCGACATATAAACGGTTTTGTGATTCATTAAGAATCACGCCGGCCGGGGAATTTCCGACATCAATACGTTTACGGATAAGTTGTTTATCTACTTCAACAACACTGATTTTATGCTCATACCAGTCAGCAACATATGCCAGACTGCCATTATGATTGGTGGCAATGCCTACAGGACCTTGGCCTACCGGGATTTGACTGATCTCAGTTAATTGGCGGGCGTCTAATACCGAAATATTCTGACTGTCTGGATTGGTAATCAATACACGCTGACCATCCGGACTTAACGCTACACCAGCAGGAGCTGTACCCACAGTAATGGTACTGACTACGGTTTGTTTATCGATATCAATAACACTGATGTCATTACTTAGCTGATTACTGATAAACGCATAATTGGCAGGTTCTGCGCAGGCCGACAGGCTAAAACTGGCAAGCACAAAAAAAGCGACCCGGTTAAGGGTCGCTTTAAAAAATGCATTTTCGTTAATAGAAAAAAGCATTATTTCTCCATGATATTTTTCAGATTTTCCAGACCGGTTTTGTAAACTTCGGTAACGACTGCAACTGCGTCAGCGTCAGCCTGACCTTCAGGTACAGGAGGGTTATCCATGAACGAACGGTAGAATTTTGCACGCCACATAACTTCTGTACCACCATCAACCTCTTTTACAAACATCCATGATTTGTAGGTTGATACAGGCAGTGTGTAATAAGGCGTATCTTTACTGTTGAAGGTGATGGTTTTGACGACACTCATATCGGTGATTTTGTAGATGACAGACATTCTTTCGTCATCAACTTTTTCTAATTCTTCAGTGATAGTCGGGTTGCCTTCGCTTTTCAACGTCAGAACACGGACGTTATCAGCTTTCATTTCCACGCTTTCAACAGCAGGATGCCACTGGTCGATAGCACTGAAATCTTTGAGCATTTCCCAGACTTTTTCCGGGGCCGCATTAATAACAACCTTTTCTTCAACTTGTTGGCGGGTAGGGCCATGAGCTGTTGCTACTAAAGGTAGAGCAATAACTGTTGCAGCAACGATTTGTAAAAATTTCTTCATTAAGATTCTCCGTTTGATCGGTAGTTTTACCACAATATCTTCAGGAACTTTGAGTCAGCATTAACAGAACAAGTTCCTGATACTTGAAATGGCGACAACACTTTAGCCGATAAAGAATGGTTTTTCCACACAGCGATTTGACTTAACATCAGCGATTCAAGAAAATTAGCGGTCTTTATATTTGATATCGGCAAAAAATAATGGCACCACTGATCAAAATCAGGGATTTGCATTTTAACCGTGGCGACAAAGTTATCT
>NZ_JAUSCC010000144.1 GCF_030651745.1 Methylophaga sp. | reverse complement strand
TCGGCAATTGCTTGAATACTTTTATCGCCGCGTTGCAAGACTTTACTCAGGGCTTGCTCTTTAAATTCTTCACTATAACGGGTTTGCATTAGGGTTGCCTCTATAAATGGGTGAGGCGACAACTATCCTGACACAGGGGGGTTTCAACCTAACATAAGGGGCGGTCAATGTTGGGTTACAAAAAGCCGTAACCTAACGTCGGCTGAACTTGTTGACAGTGTGGATACGGTGCCCGGAAGTTCGAAAGGGCAATGATTGAAAAAAATTAATGTGGAGATGTCGTCATGATACAAGAAGTTATTCAACCTGAAATGGATTACGTTCTGGAAGAAGGGCCATTAATGCAACCCGTTGTCAATGATGAAATGGATGTTGCTGAAACGGAGAGCAATCGCTATTACCTGGATCGGCAGTCGGGGTTTGAATCCAACGCTCGAAGCTATCCTCGCCGTCTTCCTATCGCCATTCGCCGGGCGGACGGTGTGTTTGTTGAAGATATGGATGGCCGTCGTTATATGGACTGCCTGGCCGGAGCGGGGGCATTGGCGTTAGGTCATCATCATCCGGTAGTCGTGGAGGCGATTCGACGGACCTTGGCGGATGGCGTGCCTTTCCAGACCCTGGATCTGACGACGCCGGTTAAAGACCGGTTTGTCGAGGCGTTGTTTTCCAGTTTGCCTAAAGCGTTCGCCGATCAGGCCCGCATTCAGTTTTGCGGTCCGTCCGGTGCCGATGCGATTGAAGCCGCCGTTAAACTGGTGAAGACGGCTACCGGGCGGCGATCAATCCTGGCTTTTCACGGCGCTTACCATGGCATGACGCATGGTGCATTAGGGTTGACCGGCGAAATCGGTCCTAAACTGCACGTATCCGGGTTGATGCCGGATGTGCATTTTCTACCTTTCCCGTATGTTTACCGATGCCCTTTCAGCTTGGGCGGAGAAGTCGGCTGGCGCTCATCTTTAGCCTATATCGAACGGCTCCTGGATGACAGCAACAGCGGTATTACGCCGCCGGCCGCAATGATTTTGGAAATTGTACAAGGAGAGGGAGGCGTTATTCCGGCACCGGACGAATGGTTGCGGGAAATTCGTCGCATGACCCGGGAGCGGGAAATCCCGTTGATTATCGATGAAGTACAGACTTGTATCGGGCGGACGGGACGCATGTATGCCTTCGAGCACTCCGATATTCTGCCGGACGTGCTGGTGCTCTCGAAAGCGATAGGCGGCGGATTGCCGTTGAGCGCAGTGGTGTATCACAAGGATTTGGATCGTTGGCAACCCGGCGCTCATGCAGGCACCTTTCGCGGCAATCAGCTTGCGATGGCAGCAGGAACCGCGACACTTCAGTATGTAAAAGAGCATCGACTGGAACACCATGCGCATGAAATGGGCGAACGGTTGATGGCTATTCTTCAAAATATTCAAAAAGATAAACCGCAAATCGGTGATGTCAGAGGGCGCGGGCTGATGATCGGTGTCGAGGTAGTCAATCCGGTTGACCCACCGGATGCGCTCGGCCGGAATGTGTCAATGACATTGAGACACCCAGTTGTTTTATTTAGTGTCTAATTGTTGTGTATTTATGGGTCAAGTTTCTCCCTTTGTGTTAATAGGCGGATTAATCCAAACGGCGTTAGGCAAGCTGGGTGGTAAAGGGC
>NZ_JAUSCC010000136.1 GCF_030651745.1 Methylophaga sp. | reverse complement strand
AGTTTAAGGATACGTTCGGTTGTGGTGGTTTTGCCCGCGTCAACGTGAGCGAAAATACCAATATTTCTGTACTTGGATAAATCGGAAGCCATAAATCCTGTCTCTATTGTGTGAATAACCGATGCTGTTTACATCATCAGGGAGTTAAACCCGCAAATTCTAAACTACTATCCATTGCGTTGCATCCTGAATTAACGTAAATGCCTGTAAGCGCCCTTGATAACAGTCTTTTGAATTTTTGGATTGTCTTGCTATGCACTTAGCGAGCGCATATTTGCGATTTTTAACGTAACTTTTTTTGTAATGGCAACCATTGGTGCCGATACACTACTCCAGGAGTAGCAAACACCAGAAACAAACTTAAAATGGTGACAAAAAATTCCCATTGCTGTGGGTAAATATTGCCGGAAAATTGCTGCTCAAACGCAATCGCCACCAATAAAGCGATAAAATAATACACGGTGACTTCAAACACTCTAAGCCAGGTATTTTTGCCATTTTTTAACGGGATAACCACAAACAGACGTGAATTCACCCACGGCAGATTTGCCAAAACAAACATAATCAACAACATTAACCAAATCGACATTTTTAAAACCTAACTGAATATTCTGGCGCAAAGCGCAAATAAAGCCCCGGGAAATAAGCCGAGGAATAACACTGCCAACACATTGCCGCTCAATAAATATTGCATTGAGGCTGGAGCTTCAATCTGCGGCTGTTGTGTAGGCGGCGCATCAAAAAACATCACTTTAACGACACGTAAATAATAATAAGCGCCAATCACTGACATCACCACAGCGGCAATCGCAACGGCAAGTAAGTTAACATCGACCACCGATTTAATCACACTTAATTTGGCATAAAAACCGGCCAGCGGTGGAATGCCTGCCATGGAAAACATCAATAACAGCATCATTAGCGCATGCCAGGGATGGCGCTGTCCCAAGCCTTTAAAGTCCTCGATCTCTTCCGCTTCAAAACCTTCGCGACTGAGCAACAGAATCATACCGAAACTGCCTAAGGTCATCAGCGCATAGACCAGAGTATAGAACAACGCTGCGGCATAACCCGCCTGGCTTCCAGCTAATACACCTAGCAGCAAAAAGCCAACATGCGAAATAGTGGAATATGCCAGCATCCGTTTAATATTGGTCTGCGCTATCGCCAGCAGGTTCCCCACAACAATAGACAACACCGCCAGCATGATCAGCATATCGCGCCACACGCTAAGCATATCGCCCATGCCTTCGGTCAGTATGCGTATCAGCATGGCAAATACAGCAATCTTGGGTGCACTGGCCACAAACAAGGTAATCGCTGTCGGCGCGCCCTGATAGACATCGGGTAACCACATATGAAACGGCACCGCACCAAACTTAAAGCCAATCCCAATCACCAGAAACACGATCCCCAAACTCAGTACCGTTTGATTAAGTTCTTCATTGGCCAAGGCCGTAGCAATCGCCTGGATGCCTAATTCACCGGTGATGCCATAGATGATCGACATGCCATACAACAACATGCCCGATGCCAATGCCCCCAAAATGAAATACTTCATGCCGGCTTCTGTTGCGGTAAAGGAATCACGCTGCATCGCCACCAAGGCATATAAACACAGCGACATCAGCTCCAATCCTAAATACAAAGTCAGAAAATGATGGGCGGACACCATCACCAACATACCCAGCGTCGAAAACAAGGCCAGCACATAAAACTCGCCTTGCAGTAATTTCCGGTCTTGCAGATAGCGGTAGGAATAACTGAACACCAACATATTCACCAGGCAGATCGCCAGCTTGAGCAAATCACTTAGTGGATCTTTAATGTAGGTTTCGGAGAAGGTCAGCCCGCCTTCACCCATCATCCAGAACACGGTCAGAAAGGTAATTAACAGACTCAACTGACTTAACCCATGCACCAGATTTATTTGTCGATTACCAGTAAAGGCCACCACCAATAAAACAATGCAGCACATTGCCAGCAGCAACATCTCTGGCAAGGCAAACAGCATATTGGGGACTTCAAACGCCATCTGGTGTTTCCTTTAAAGCTTTGACTGAGTGATTTGCAGCAGCAGATGATCCACTGATGCGTGCATCACATTAAGTAACGGATCGGGCCAAAGACCAATCAACAGCACGACGGCTGCCAGACTTGTCAGCAGCAACATTTCACGTGAATTAATATCTTTTAATTTGGCGACTTCAGCATTGGCAACTTCACCAAAAAATACCCGTTTAACCATCCACAAGGTATATGCCGCGCCCAGAATTAATGTGGTTGCCGCTAAAAAGGCATACCAGAAGTTGGCCTGAAACGCCGCAAGGATCACCATAAACTCGCCGACAAAACCGGAGGTGCCAGGTAAACCCGCGTTGGCCATGGCAAAGAATACTGCCAAAGCCGTAAATTTCGGCATGCTATTGACGACCCCACCGTAGGCACTGATTTCACGGGTATGCATCCGGTCGTATAACACACCTACACTAAGGAACATTGCTGCGGCAATAAAACCATGCGAAATCATCTGTACCATCGCACCCTCGATGGCCAGAACCTGTCCATTTCCGATGCCAATAGTAATCGCCTCATTGGCGGTAATACGAAACACGATAAACAAGCCCAGGGTCACAAAGCCCATATGAGCGATACTCGAATAGGCAATCAGCTTTTTCAGATCCGATTGGGCCAGCGCGACAAAACCAATATAAACAATAGCAATCAACGATAAACCAATGACCAGCCAGTCAAGTGTCATGCTGGCATCTGGCGTAATGGGTAAAGCAAAACGTAATAAACCATAACCACCAATTTTCAGCGTGATCGCCGCCAGAATCACCGAACCACCCGTGGGTGCTTCAACGTGAGCATCCGGCAACCAGGTATGCACAGGCCACATCGGAATTTTCACCGCAAAGGCAATTAAAAACGCCAGGAAAATCCAGATTTGCTGGGTCAAACTCAGGCTAACCTCTTGGAAATCCAGGATCGAAAAACTGCCAGCCTGAAATTGCAGATACAGCAATGCAATCAGCAAAAACACCGATCCAAAAAAGGTATAGAGGAAAAATTTGATGGTGGCATAGACCCGATTCGGGCCGCCCCAGATCCCAATCACCAGAAACAACGGAATCAACATTGCTTCAAAAAACAGATAAAACAGAATGGCATCCAGTGCGGCAAACACACCCAACATCAGCCCTTCCATGATCAGAAAAGCCGCCATATATTGGGCAGCTCTATCCTCAATCACCTGCCAACCGGCGATAACAACCAACACTGTTGAAATCGTTGTCAGAATCATCAGCGGCATCGAAAAGCCGTCAATACCCAGGTAATACTCGATATTAAATGTCGCCACCCATGACAGGCGTTCAACAAACTGCATTTGATGTGTAGTGCTGTCAAATCCGATATAAAGTAAAAAAGACAGCAACATGGTCACCACACTGACAAGCAAAGCCAGTTGCCGTGCCAGCTTATTATTCTGTTTGCACAGCAGAAGTGCAGCCCCGCCAATGATTGGCAGCAGAATCAATACACTGAGAAGCGGAAAGTCCATCATCTAAGGCTGTTTCCTGTTAAACCACAAACCAGGTGAGCAACAGCCACACCCCGATAATCATCACAAACGCATAGTGATACAAATAGCCAGTCTGCATTTTGCGGCCTACCCTTGAAATTAAGCCTACTGTTCGCGCCGCACCATTCACCACCAAACCATCGATCAACATGCGATCACCAACGCGGGAAAACAACCAGCCTAATCCACGAGAGCCACCAGCAAACACTTTGTCATTGAATGCATCAAAGCCATATTTGTTTTCCAAAATTCGCCACAACCACATCAGTCGTTGCTGAATTTTGGCCGGTAAATCAGGACGTTTCAGATACAGATACCAGGCAGTGATTAAACCGGCCATCGCCAGCCAGAATGGCGCTGTCATCAAACCATGAGTGATAAAACCAACCAAGCCGTGATAATTCGCTGCGGCCAAGACATCATGCTGTGGCATAACGGTTATCGCATCGCCAAAGAAATTGTCATACACCAGACTACCGATCAAATAACCTGCCAATACTGACGGAATCGCCAACAGGATTAACGGCCAGGTAACCACGCCGGGGGACTCATGTGGTGGATGACCGTGCGCATCAAATCGCTCTTTGCCATGGAACACCAGAAACAACAAACGAAAGCTGTACAAACTGGTGACAAATACCCCAATCATCACTGCCCATAAGGCAAAGCTACTGCCCGGGATGGTGGATTCATGCACCGCCATGATGATGGCATCTTTGGAAAAAAAGCCGGCCAGCCCCGGAAAACCTATTAACGCCAACGTGCCAATCAGGCTGGTCCAATAAGTGATTGGCAGATATTTTTTCAAACCGCCCATCTGCCGGATATCCTGTTGATGATGCAAGGCCAGAATCACTGAACCGGCTGCCAGAAACAGCAAAGCTTTAAAAAAGGCATGGGTGAATAAATGGAAAATCGCCGCAGAATAAGCCGATACCCCCAGCGCCACCGTCATATAGCCAAGCTGTGACAAGGTTGAGTAGGCAATCACCCGTTTAATATCGTTTTGAATCAACCCCAAAAAGCCCATAAACAACGCGGTAATCGCACCAATCACCAGAATAAATGACAAAGCGGTTTCGGAATATTCGTATAAAGGCGACATTCTCGCCACCATAAAAATACCGGCCGTCACCATGGTAGCCGCATGAATCAAGGCTGATATCGGCGTCGGGCCTTCCATCGAATCAGGTAACCAGACATGTAATGGCACTTGCGCTGATTTACCCATCGCACCGATAAACAGCAAAATGCCAATCACCGTCATTAACGACCAGGCATGATTGCCAAACAAGGCAATACTCTGGCCGGCCATAACCGGTGCCTGATTAAACACCTCCAGATAATCCAGACTGCCGGAATACATCAACACCGCAGCGATGCCGAGCAGAAAGCCAAAGTCACCGACCCGATTGACCAGAAAGGCTTTGAGATTGGCATAAATCGCCGTGGGCTTTTTGTACCAGAAACCAATCAGCAAATAGGAAACCACGCCAACCGCTTCCCAGCCGAAAAACAGCTGCATAAAATTATTCGCCATGACCAGCATCAGCATGGAAAAAGTAAACAGCGAGATATAACTGAAAAAACGGCTGTAGCCGTCATCATCATGCATATAACCAATGGTATAGATATGCACCATCAGCGACACAAAGGTCACTACGGTAATCATCACGGCAGTCAGTGAATCGACCATAAAGCCGACTTCAATGCTCAGGCTACCGACTTGCAACCACTGATATACCGCCTGGTTATATGTCGCACCATCGACTACGACTAATTTCAATACCCATAAAGACAGGAAAAAAGCGATGCCCACTCCCGCTATCGCCGCTCTGTGCGACCAGTTACGACCAATTTTCCGTCCGAATAAACCGGCAATAATGCTGCCCAGCAATGGCGCTAAAACAATGGTCAGTAATAAGGTCTGCGTCATGCCATCAGCCTTTTAACCGGTTGAGATCATCAACATTAATGGTGCTGAGATTACGGAATAACACTACTAAAATCGCCAGACCAATCGCCGCTTCTGCTGCCGCAACAGTCAGAATAAAAAACACAAATACTTGCCCTGCCGCATCACCGGCGTAATGGGAAAAAGCGATAAAGTTAAGATTCACCGCCAGTAGCATCAACTCGATACACATCAACAAAATAATGATGTTTTTGCGATTCAGAAAAATGCCAGCAACCGACAGGCTGAACAGAATGGCTGCAACAATCAGATAGTCGGATAAGGCAATCATGATGATTTCCCGTCTTGGCGTTTTTCGGAGGCCATTTTGACCAGACGTACACGATCTTTGCTACGTACCTTGACTTGCTGGGCCGGATCCTGGGTTTTACGTTTATGCGGCCGCAAAGTCAGCATAATCGCCGCGACAATGGCGACGGTGAGGATCACTGAGGCGATTTCAAACGGATAGACATATACCGTATACAACAACCGGCCGAGCACTTTGGTATTGCTTTCTTCCGAGGCTTCTGGGGCAGGAAACTGGTCCAGTCCAAAGTTCGCTACCCCCAAAACCGCAATTAACTCCAGCACAATCAGCACCGCCACCAATAAACCCAATGGCATATAGCGGGTAAAACCTTCTTTGAGCGTGCTGGTATCGATATCCAGCATCATCACCACAAACAGAAACAACACCAATACTGCACCGACATAGACCAATACTAAGGTTATCGCCAGAAACTCAGCCTCCAGCATCAGCCAGATTGCTGCACTGGTAAAAAATGCCAACACCAGAAACAATGCTGCGCGCACTGGATTCCGTACCGTGATCACCATGGTGGCGGCAAACAGTAAAATGGCGGCAAAACAATAAAACAGTATTTTTTCCATAATTATCTGGGCCAGGCTAAGATCTAGCGATAAGGCGCGTCAGCCTCCCTGTCAGCGGCAATTTGCGCTTCATATTGATCGCCAATTGCCAGCAATTGCTGCTTGCTCATAATATTTTCGCCACGATTTTCAAAATGATAGGCAAACACACGGGTTTCCACGATTGAATCAACCGGACAGGATTCTTCACAAAATCCACAGTAAATACATTTAAATAAATCAATGTCATAGCGCGTGGTGCGACGTGTGCCATCTTCACGCGGTTCGGTATCAATGGTGATCGCCAATGCCGGGCAAACCGCTTCACACAATTTGCAGCCAATGCAGCGCTCTTCACCATTCGGATAACGCCGTAAAGCGTGCAAACCACGAAACCGTGGTGATTGCGGTGTCTGCTCTTCAGGATATTGCACTGTGACTTTGCGGGAAAAGAAATGCCGGCCAGTCAAACGTAAGCCTTGAACCAATTCCCACAACAAAAAACTTTTAAAAAAATGACGTATGGATTGCATCATGGAGCGGTCACCTCCATCACATTATTAAACCAGGGACCAATATCAAATACCTGCATGGTCGACACAATCACCAGCCAAACCAGCGTTACCGGGATAAACACTTTCCAGCCAAGCCGCATCACCTGATCATATCGATAACGAGGGAATGTGGCGCGGATCCAGAGATAGATAAACAGGAAAAAACTGGTCTTCAGTAATAGCCACACCAAGCCCGGCACCCAGGCAAACATCGACTCCAGCACCGGAATGCCTTCAAAGGGTGACAGCCAGCCGCCCATAAACAAGGTGGCGGCCAAAATTGAAATCAAAATCATATCGGCATATTCGGCGAGGAAAAATATCGCAAATGCCATACCGGAATACTCGACATGGAAGCCGGCCACAATTTCGGATTCGCCTTCAGCGATATCAAACGGTGCCCGGTTGGTTTCCGCCACACCGGAGATAAAATACACCACAAACAATGGCAGTAAAGGCAACCAGTACCAGTAAAAAATCCCGCCTTGCTGCGCCATTACTATTTCACTCAGATTCAAACTTCCGGCAGCGATCAATACACCGACCAAAGCAAAACCCATGGCGATTTCATACGACACCACCTGAGCAGCACTACGCATCGCACCCAAAAATGCATAACGTGAATTCGACGCCCAACCGGCAATGACAATGCCGTAAACACTCATCGAGGTTATCGCCAGAACATACAACAGGCCTGCGTTGATATCGGCTAATACCATGCCAGCATCAAAAGGAATCACCGCCCAGGCCGCCAAAGCCGGGCCAATCGCCAATACCGGTGCCAACACAAACAAATAAAGATTGGAACGAGTTGGTACGATGATTTCTTTCAATAACAGCTTCAGGCCATCAGCAATGGGTTGCAACAAACCGCGTGGCCCAACACGATTCGGACCAATACGCATCTGGATATAGCCAATCACTTTGCGTTCAGCCAGGGTCAGATAGGCCACCGCCAACATCAATAAGGCGATAATCAGCAAAATTTTGCCGATATTGGGAAGCAACTGCTGCATCACCATATCAAGCATCAATACTCTCCATCATGGCCGATAATGCTACCTTGCCAAAAGAGCTGCCAAGCCTTGCACTCAGAGGGGAAGCCGCTGCCAAATGCACCATATTTTCAGCAACCTGTTCATCAATTAATACTGTGGCAGCTACCGAAAACTCATCCTGCTGAATCTGAACCAAATCTCCTTGTTGCAAACCAAACTTTTCAGCCAGTAATGGTGGTAGACGCAGCATATCGAGAAACTGATTTTCTGGTGTCAGTTGAAGCGCTTTGCTGTGTCTGACCAAACTATCAGTGCGATAGACCGGTACTTCTGAAATAAGCTGAACGCCATTAACGTTGGTTATTTCTGTTGGTATATAAATCGTTTTTTTGGTTGGAGATAAACGATTAAGTTGATCCTGAAGTTCCTGACGAACGCCTTCCGAGGAAACATAATCAAACCCGGAAAACTTCGAGATATTGCCAAGTACACGCAGGATCTTCCAGCCAGGTCTACTTTCTCCTGGCGGAGCAACCGCACCGGTAAAAGATTGCCATTGGTGATCGAGGCCGACAAAGGTGCCTGATGTCTCGGTAAACGCCGCCAGCGGTAATAAAACATCGGCATAATCACGCAGGCTATCACACTGAAAACTGTTTATTGCCACCACAAATCCAGCCCGTTGCAAGGCTAATAAAGCAGCGGCCGGATTGGCACAATCAAACTCCGGCTCTACATTAAACAACACGTATGCGCGCAATTGTTCAGTCCAGATTTCGTCAGCATTTAGGCCCGTGACCTGATCTTTTATCATGTCGCTGTGTGGCACTGCTCCAGCCAGATGCAAGGCTTGGCTGTTTGCCTCTGGCAAAATCAGCAAATGCGTACAAGTCAACTCGCTGATAAGTGCCGCCAGGGAACGAATAATCGCTGCCTGAGGATGTTGATTTGCCAAAGCGCCGACGATAATGACTGACTGACGGGCATTAGCCAATTGCATGGCGATATTCTGCTCTGTGGCTGACGGCGCTTTTTCACGCATCAAGTGTTGCCAGGATTTTGCCGTCTTTTCATCACGCTGTAGCAGCGTTTTTGCGATACCACTCAATAACACCAATAATTGTGCTGAATTGACTACTACCTGCCGATCTACCGGCATCAATAAATCGGTTTTGAAGAAATTAATATCGCTGACCAAACCACCATCACAAGCTGATTGGCGGACCCGATGTGCCAACAACGGCGCTTCACTACGGATATTGCAGCCCAGCAACACAATCGCGTCACTGTTTTCAATATCAGCCAAACTCATAGCAGAGAATTGATCGTGACCGGCGTCGCTGAAATCCTGCTGACGTAACCGGTGATCTATATTGTGGCTACCAAATGCCCGTAACCATCGTTGAAACAGATAACCTTCTTCCAGTGTGGCCGTGGGAGAGATTAAACCGGCAATCTGATCGGCACCATTTTTGGCTTTAACGTGCTTAAGACCCTCTACGGCAAACTCCATCGCTGTTTGCCAGTCTGTAGTCAGCCACTCGCCATTCTGTTTAATCATCGGATTTAACAGGCGGTCTGGGTGTTTTAATCCCAGATAACTAAATCTATCTCTATCTGAAATCCAGCTTTGGTTAACTGATTCATTATCTCTGGCAACCACCCGCATAACCTCATTCTGCCGAGTGTGCAGGTCGAGATTGGATCCCACTGCATCGTGCATAGCAATGGACGGATGTGAGGTCATCTCCCAGGCCCGTGCTTTATAGCGGAATGGTTTAGAGGTCAGTGCGCCTACCGGGCACAGATCAATAATATTGCCGGATAATTCAGATGCCAGACTGTGCTCGACATAGGTGCCGATTTCCATATGCTCACCACGACCAGTGGCGCCTAATTCCTTGATACCGGCAATTTCCTGACCGAAGCGTACGCAGCGAGTGCAATGAATACAGCGTGTCATATCGGTCTGTACCAACGGGCCGATGTCTTTGTCTTTGACGACACGTTTCTTTTCACTGAACCGGCTGATACCACTGCCGTAACCCAACGATAGATCCTGTAACTCACACTCCCCGCCCTGATCGCAAATTGGACAGTCCAGCGGATGATTAATCAGTAAAAACTCCATCACTCCGCGTTGTGCTTGCAGGGCGATTTCGGATTGGGTAAACACTTTCATGCCATTGGCAACCGGCGTGGCACAGGCTGGCAAGGCTTTACGAGCGTTATCGACTTCGACCAGACACATACGGCAATTGGCGACTATCGACAGATTTTTGTGATAACAAAACCGCGGAATATCAATGCCTGCCTCATCAGCGGCCTGAATAATCATTTTAGATGAGTCCACTTTCAGTGGAATGCCGTCGATTTCGATATTAACCATAGTTGAGCTTCAATTCCGGTTCAGTGACCAGACAACATTTATGATCAATGTGATGTTGGAATTCATCACGAAAATGCTTGATAAAGCTGATAACCGGTGCAGCAGCGGCATCGCCTAATGCACAAATGGTGTTGCCGTTGATGTTGTTGGCAACATCAATTAATCGATCCAGATCTTCCTGACGGCCTTGGCCATCTTCGATACGTTTAATAACCCGATACAACCAGCCAGTACCTTCCCGGCAGGGAGTGCACTGACCACAGGATTCTTCGTAATAGAAATAGGCAATGCGTTCCAGGGCTTTAACCATGCAGGTGGTTTCGTCCATCACAATGACCGACCCTGCCCCCAGCATGGATCCCGCTTTACCAATACCGTCATAACTCATTGCGGTTTGCATCATGATATCGGCAGGCACCACCGGCGTGGAACTGCCTCCGGGAATCACCGCTTTAAGTTTATTGCCATTACGAACACCACCCGCCAATTCCAGTAATTCAGCAAACGGCATGCCTAACGGAACTTCGTAATTCCCCGGTTTATTCACATGGCCGCTCATGCAGAATATTTTCTGCCCGCCGTTATTAGGCGTTCCCAGTTCATGGAACCAGTCAGCACCATGCTGCAAGATCACTGGTACCGAGGCCAATGTTTCAGTGTTATTTACGGTTGTGGGACGGCCGTATAAACCATAGCCTGCAGGGAACGGCGGTTTATAACGTGGCTGACCTTTTTTGCCTTCCAGTGATTCCAGTAATGCCGTTTCTTCGCCACAGATATAGGCCCCGGCACCAGGGTGGCAGTAAAGCTCAAAATTAAAACCGCTATCCAGAATGTTTTTACCCAGATAACCGGCCTCACGAGCCTCGATTAAGGCTTGTTCAAACCGTTCAATCGGTTCAAAAAATTCACCACGGATGTAGTTGTAACCGCGTTGGGCACCGATGGTATAACCAGCGATAATCATGCCCTCAATCACCTGATGTGGGTTAAAACGGATAATGTCTCGATCTTTACAGGTACCTGGCTCGCCTTCATCTGAGTTGCAGACGATATATTTATCGCCAGGCATGCGGCGTGGCATAAAACTCCATTTCAGCCCGGTTGGAAAACCGGCACCACCACGACCACGTAAAGCTGAATTCTTGATGGTTTCAATAATGGTTTCCTGACGGGTCTTTTCCCGAAGGATTTTCTCCAGCATCTCGTAGCCACCAACACTGCGATAGGATTCCATCGACCACGGCTGGTCGAGATGCATGGTGCGAAAACAGACCTGATCCAGCTGCATCATTTTACCTCGCCCAATAAAGCATCGACTTTTTCCGGGGTCAGATGCTCGTGATATTGCCGATCCAGCAACAGCATCGGCGCGCCAACACAGGCACCCAGGCACTCAACTTCTTTAAGTGTGAATTTTCCGTCAGCAGTGGTTTGTCCAAAACCAATACCAAGTCGTTTTTGTAAATGGTTGGCAATATCTTCCGAACCACACAATAAACAAGAGATATTGGTACACACACTGATTTTGTGTTTGCCCACGGGTTTGAGTTCAAACATCGTATAAAACGTCGCCACTTCAAACACACTGATCGCCGGAAGCTCAAGATAATCAGCCAAGGCACGCATCAGGCCTTCGCTTAACCAGCCATCATGGGCATCCTGCAAAATATGCAATGCAGGAATTAATGCAGATTGGCTTTGCCCTGGTGGATATTTACTGATCCAGCTATCCAACTGCTGTCGTAGCTCTTCATTGAACAGCTGATCTCTATGTCCGGTAAGTTGCAATGTAGTTGTCATCGGTCAATCTCCCCGAAAACAATATCCATAGTGCCGATAATCGCCACGACATCGGCCAGTAAATGTCCTTTGGCCATTTCATTCATTGCTGCCAGATGTGGAAAACCCGGTGCCCGGATTTTGACCCGATAAGGTTTATTGGCTCCATCTGACACCATGTAAATACCAAACTCGCCTTTAGGATGTTCCACAGCGCTATACACCTCACCTTCCGGCACACAATAACCTTCGGTGAATAATTTGAAATGATGAATTAACGCTTCCATATCATCTTTCATATCAGCTCGGCTGGGCGGGGCAATTTTGACATTATCAATAATCACCGGGCCAGGATTGGCTCGCAGCCAGTCGATGCATTGCTGCATGATTTTATTGGATTGACGCATTTCCTCAACCCGCACCAGATAACGATCATAACAATCGCCTTCTTTGCCCACTGGGATATCAAAATCCAGTCGGTCATAAACTTCGTAGGGTTGTTTGCGACGTAAATCCCATTCAACGCCACTGCCACGTAACATCGGACCAGTAAAACCGAGTTGCAATGCTCGTTCCGGTGATACCACACCAATGCCGACTGTACGTTGTTTCCAGATACGGTTATCGGTTAGCAGCGTTTCATATTCGTCGACACATTTGGGAAAACGCTGACAAAAGTCTTCAATAAAATCCAGCAGACTGCCTTCACGGTTTTGATTTCGCTGTTTGACTTCGGCTTCGGAATGCCATTTGGATTTTTGATACTGCGGCATGCTGTTAGGTAAATCACGATAGACACCGCCAGGACGATAATAGGTGGCATGCAAACGAGCGCCAGAAACTGCTTCATAACAGTCCATCAAATCTTCACGTTCCCTGAAACAATAGAGAAACACAGTCATGGCACCGATATCCAGACCATGTGCGCCCAACCACATCAGGTGATTTAACACCCGGGTCATTTCATCAAATAACACGCGGATATATTGCGCCCGAATCGGTGGTTCAATGCCCAGCAGTTTTTCGATGGCCATCACATAAGCATGCTCATTGCACATCATCGACACATAATCCAGCCGATCCATATAACCAATGCTCTGGTTGTAGGGTTTGGATTCAGCCAGTTTTTCGGTACCACGGTGCAACAAGCCAATATGTGGATCGGCGTGCACAATCACCTCGCCATCCATTTCCAGAATCAGGCGCAATACACCATGAGCCGCCGGATGCTGCGGACCAAAATTCAAGGTGTAGTTTTTAATCTCAGCCATTATTTTTTGGCCTTGCCATGAGGTTGCAGATAACGATTATCATCACGAATTACCCGAGGTACTAATGTTCTGGGCTCAATGCTGACCGGTTGATAAACCACCCGTTTCTGCTCAGGGTCATAAAGCATTTCCACATTACCAATCAATGGGAAATCCTTACGGAAGGGATGACCGACAAATCCATAATCGGTCAGAATTCGACGCAGATCCTGATGACCTTTGAACAGAATGCCAAACAAATCAAATGCTTCACGCTCATACCAGTCAGCCGAATACCAGATGCTGGTCACCGAATCAATAATTGGTATTTCCGCAATCAAATCCACTTTCAGGCGTAGTCGATTATTATTTTGTACCGATAGCAAGTGGTAAACCACGGCATAGCGAAAGCCTTCATCGACCTCGTCAATTTGAGAAAATGCCTCACGCGCCCGACTGAAACCATGTTCTGTTGCCTGTTTAGTCTCCCAGCCACTGTTGCCGTAGGCTGAATAATCCACTCCACACAAATCGATTAACTGGGTAAACGCAAATTCATCACGTAATGCCCGACAAACCGGAATAATCTGCTCAGCTTCAATATGCAGCGTTAATTCACCACGATTAAACTCGCATTCCACCAGCTGGTCGGCAAAATACTGCTGCAGTTTCTGTTTGAGCGATTCCATGCTTCGACCTTACGCCTGGGCTTTTCTGGCAATAGTATTGGTACGCTGAATTTTTTTCTGTAACTGAATAATGCCGTAGAGCAAGGCTTCTGCCGTTGGCGGACAACCCGGCACATAAATATCTACTGGCACAATGCGATCACAACCGCGAACCACTGAATAGGAATAATGGTAGTAACCACCGCCATTGGCACAGGACCCCATCGAAATGACCCAACGCGGTTCTGACATCTGGTCATACACCTTACGCAGTGCGGGTGCCATTTTGTTTACCAAGGTTCCAGCCACAATCATTACATCGGATTGACGTGGACTTGGGCGAAACACCACACCAAACCGATCCAGATCGTAACGTGAAGCACCTGCATGCATCATTTCAACGGCACAACATGCCAAGCCAAAAGTCATCGGCCATAACGATCCGGTTCGTGCCCAGTTGATTAATTTATCTGCTGAGGTGGTAACAATGCCTTCGTGAAGAACGCCTTCTATTCCCATTCCAAGGCTCCTTTCTTCCATTCATAGATAAAGCCCACCACCAAAATGCCCAGAAACAGAAACATTGCCAGTAAGCCAAATACACCGATTTCATCTAAGACTATGGCCCAGGGAAATAAAAAGGCGATTTCCAAATCAAAAATGATGAACAGAATAGCAACCAGGTAATAACGCACATCGAATTTGCCGTGGGTGTCTTCGAAAGGTTCAAAACCACATTCATAGCTGGAGCGTTTTTCAGCATCAGGACGCTGTGGCCCGATAATAAAGCCAGCAATCAGCGGCATCACACCAAAGCCGATGCCAATGATGATAAACAACAAAATGGGGAGATATCCCTCTAACATGCCGCCCTTCCACTCTTTCGCGATTAGTGCCTATATGACACTTGAATAGTTATTATTATTTTGTGAAATCAAACTTATTATAATAGCTCCTGATACTACACTTTAACTCGTAGTATTTGAAGCTCAGATTGAGCCAGTAATGCTCGACTGAAGTACCGGCTTTATTTTAATGGTTAGCCTTAAACAATATTACAAACCATCTGTGCCGTAATTGATTAAACTTGAACCGACTCACCTCAACGCCCTGTATAATTCCACAGCATAATTTGCAGCGGTTTAAGCTCTCGACAACATCATTGTTTTAGTTAAGTCGCTCAGCAGAATTAGCTGATTTCACTTCCTGCAAAACATTTATATTCTTCCAAACATCGACAATGTCACGTGAATGAGATTGTCATTTTCACACTGTCATTACTGAGTTTTATATGTATGGTCTGATTTTCGCCATTGCCGCTTATGTTATCTGGGGCAGCTTTCCACTTTATTTCAGTTATCTGAACAGTGTTTCAGCAGTGGAAGTGTTGTCACACCGGATCCTTTGGTCCTTGTTGGCGACGGTTGTGGTAGGCCTGTTGCTCGGCCGTGGACGTAAGTTAATCAAAACATTTGCAGATAAAAAATTATTACTGTGGCTGGCATTATCTTCGCTGCTGATTGCCATCAATTGGTTGATTTTTATCTGGGCTGTTTCACAGCATCGCGTATTGGAAGCCAGCCTTGGCTATTTCATTACCCCTGTAATGAGTCTATTACTGGCCAGATGGTTGTTAAATGAACAGCTTCATCCATTGCAGGGTTGGGCTGGTGTAATTGCCACCGTGGCAATAATCTGGGAATGGTTCAGCTTGGGTAGCCTTCCATGGGTTGGTTTATCGCTGGCTCTGGCATTTGCTTTGTATGGATTAATCCGCAAAAAACATCCAGTAGATGGTGTAAATGGGCTGACGATTGAAACACTCTGGCTGGCACCTGTAGCCTTAGTCTGGATCCTCTGGCAAGCATCCAACTCTGACTACAATCTTGCGTTCGGGGACTCTACCCAACTCACATTGTTATTGATTGGCTCTGGTCTTCTAACCGCGTTACCGTTGGTACTATTTGCTATGGCGGCCAGTCGAGTCGACTTGTCTGTGGTGGGCTTTATTATGTACATCAATCCAACCATTCAATTTGTGATTGGGGTGTTTGTGCTCAAAGAAGCCTATCCACCGGAAAGACTGATTACATTTGGCTTAATCTGGATTGCATTAATGTTCTTTATCGCAGGAATGTGGAAAAAACATCGGCAGCGGACTTAAGCCATCAATGATGACTTTTTCACTCCATCGAAATAAAAAAGTGGGCGCCGCAATTATCGTTCAAGAATAACGACGCCCAACTTCGTTATGGATTAAAAAACAGGGTTGCTGTCACCGGCACGGCAAGGGTAATTGATGGCAAACCCACCTCATCACGCAAAGCATTGATGCCTTCGACCAAATCAAAGTCTTCGGCTTTAATGATCACTGGCGCTGTCGTTGCAACCATCAATTTACCCGATGCCAATGCCGTCACTTGTAATTGTGCAGGGAGCATCCGCGTCTGACCATGCAGATCGAGTTGTAACTCAACGTCCTGTGTGAGTGTTTGTCCAGCCTTAAGGGCTTTTACAGCAGCAATATCAACCTTTGTCGTTAAGGTTGCCTGCGGAAAATTAGCCGTATCAAACAGCATGCTCTGCATGCGTTCATCACGAATCGGTACCTTGGTATCGACACTGTTTAAATCAATTACAAGTTCAGCTTGTCCACTGTCTAACAAGCTGCCAGATATGGTCTTGAAGGTATGCAGCTCAGCAATTGAAGATGACTTTACTGACATAAAATGTAGTTGGGAGTCCGCATTATCAAGATCCCAATCGGCATAACTTATTCCAGAAGCGGCCAACAGCCCACCGGCCAATAATGCAGTAGATAATTTTTGAGTGTGTTGAAAAAACAGCTTAAACATAAAATCCCTTCTCAGTATTATTTGTAACGCCTATGACCAACAGTCACTACGAATGTTTCCATCATCAAAACATGAAAAGTGAACCGCTGAGTAACAGGCTGTTCGGTGTATAAATAAACGCAAACTTAACTATGTAACCGTTTTCACTCTACCATAGTGCAAGGTTTGTTAGCACAGCAAGGCAAGGCTTTTCAGCCAGATATACAGGTTAGTGTATATAGAAAATCGGCTTGAATAAAAATCTAGGGTTAATTTTTCTATTGGAATAGTTATCCGTTTACGCCCTTGAGTTGAAAAGGCTTGAAAACTCTTTTCGGGACCGCGACCAGACACAAAAAAGCCAAGTATTTGATATACAAATACTTGGCTCTGAAATTGGTGCCGTCGGCCGGACTCGAACCGGCACACCCTAAAGCACTACCCCCTCAAGATAGCGTGTCTACCAATTCCACCACGACGGCAATTAGCTGAGGGATATTTTACGGAAACTCTGGGAGATCCGCAGGGCTTTCTTTTACTGGTTGTTCAATCACCACTGAATCCGTAACACTTTGTACACGGTCGGTGTTGCCAGCCAGATATGCCAGAGTCAAACTGGTGATAAAAAACACTGTGGCCAAGATAGCACTGCTACGGCTTAAAAAAGAGGCTGAGCCTTGGCTACCAAATAAACTGGCAGAAGCACCGCCACCACCACCGCCACCAAAAGCAGCACCGGCATCCGCACCTTTACCGTGCTGGATTAAGATTAAACCTACTAACAACAGCGAGATCACAACGTGAATCCCAAGAATCAACGCATCCATTTAATTTCCTAATTTTGAGCTGCAGCCTGACAGATTTGAACAAATTCTTCGGCATCGCGGGAACCGCCACCGATTAATCCACCGTCAATATCAGGCTTGGCAAATAATGGGGCAGCATTATTACCTTTTACGCTGCCGCCGTAAAGTATTCTGAGCGATGCCGCAATTTTTGGATCATGTTTTGCGACCCGTTGACGCATGAAAGAATGCACATCCTGCGCCCATTCTGGGCTGGCTGTCTTGCCTGTGCCTATGGCCCAAACTGGCTCATAAGCCAATACCGCTTTTGACAGCAATTCGACACCTTGTTGCGCAATCAAAATATCCATCAACCGCGCTACCATCTCTTCGGTACGACCCATTGAGTGCTCTTCCGGACTTTCGCCAATACAAATGATAGGGGTGATCCCATGACGGACTGTTATCTCAGATTTCTCGGCGATAATATGGTCGAGAAAAACTTGATCAAGGTTCAATTCTGCATACAAACAACGCCGTTCAGAATGACCAATCAGTACGTATTGGCAGCCAAAGTCTCGCAACATGGTGGCCGATATTTCACCGGTATACGCACCAGAATCAAACTGTGAAACATTTTGGGTACCCCAGAACAAACCCGTATCAGTCAAAGCGGATTGAACCTGTTGTACATAAAGTGCGGGTGGAAATAAGGCGACATCAACCGATGCAAAGGAGTCTCTTTGCGCCAGAATCGCATCAAGCAACAATTTGTTGCTTGCGCTAGAGCCGTTCATTTTCCAGTTACCAGCGACCAGCGGTTTGCGCACAGACACCTACTCTTATATAAGAATGAATCATAAAGGTTACCGACTGACCGTTGATAAAGCAATGTCATAGCGGCTTATATTGTTACCAATGAGCATGATCGAATTAATTCTGTAAAATCGTCTCGATTTGTTCTGCCAGCGTTTTGGCTAAGTGGTTGGTACGCGTGGCGTCATGACCTTCTACCATCACTCGAATAACGGGCTCAGTACCAGAAGCTCTCAGCAAAACCCGACCTTCATTACCCAGTTTTTTCTCAGTATCTTCCACTGCTGTTTGGATTTCCGGATAATCTTTTAAATTCACCAGTTTATTGAGACGCACATTAATAAGACGTTGCGGGTATTTAATTACTGCCGAACGCAGTTCATGCAGACTGCTACCGGTTTGTTGAATTTCAGCTAACACCTGTAATGCTGCCACAATGCCATCACCAGTACTGGTTTTATCAAGGCAGATAATATGCCCGGACGCTTCGCCGCCAATCAAGCCATCAACCTGCTTAAGTTTTTCCATTACATACCTATCGCCGACATTGGCACGATGTAAGGTAATATCATGTTTTTCAAGGGCATGTTGCAAACCGAGGTTCGACATTAAAGTACCGACAACATGTCCTTTACACAGCCCAGCACGCTGTCTACCACGGGCAATGATAAACAAAATATCATCACCATCGACCAGCTCACCCTTATGGTCAACCATGATCAAACGATCACCATCACCATCCAGGGCAATGCCCAAGTCGGCTTTGTGTTCCAAAACACTGGCTTGTAACAAACGAGGTTCAGTGGAACCGCAGTTTTGATTGATATTCAGGCCATCCGGTTCTGCGCCCATCAAAATAACTTCGGCACCCAACTCACGGAATACATTTGGTGCAATGTGATAGGTCGCCCCATGAGCGCAATCAACCACCATTTTTAAATTGGATAAATCTACACCAGTCGAAATGGTACTTTTACAAAACTCGATATAACGCCCTGCTGCATCGGAAATCCGATGGGCTTTACCGAGATGAGCAGAATCCACCGTTTTGATGGGTTGATCCAGCATTGCTTCGATTGCAAGCTCGACTGAGTCAGGCAATTTGGTACCTTGATCAGAGAAGAATTTAATTCCGTTATCGTGATAAGGATTATGCGAAGCACTGATTACAATGCCTGCTTGAGCGTGGAAAGTACGGGTTAAATACGCGACTGCTGGGGTTGGCATTGGACCCATTAGATAAACGTCGACACCGGCGGCTGAAAGCCCAGCCTGTAAGGCGGATTCAAACATATAACCGGAAATACGCGTGTCTTTACCAATCAGCACTTTACTATTACGTTCTTTGGCCAGAACACGGCCTATTGCCCAGCCAAGTTTTAATACAAAATCGGGGGTAATCGCACCATCGCCCACCCGGCCACGAATGCCATCTGTACCAAAATAACGTCTTTTTTGTTCAATCAAAATCACTAACCTGCATTACATGTTCACAAAGTCGAATCGCCTGTACGGTTTCTCGTACGTCATGGCTGCGTATAATCTTTGCGCCTTGCCATACCGCTATCGATGCTAATGCCAAACTTCCGGCCAACCGTTCTTCAACTGATACATTCAATGTGGCACCAATAATCGATTTACGCGACACACCAACTAATACTGGTAAATCAGAATCGGTAAAAACAGCTAAATGTTTCATTAATCGTAGATTATGTCGGGCCGTTTTGCCAAACCCAAATCCAGGATCAAGAATAATTTTTGAACGAGAAATACCCGCCGCTTCACAGGCAGCAATGCGTTCAATCAGAAATGTATTTACTTCATTAACAACATCGTCGTAATGCGGCTGTTGTTGCATAGTTTGAGGTGTGCCCTGCATATGCATCAAACATATTGGAACATTGAGTTCGGCAGCGGCCTGTAATGCCCCATCTCCACGCAATGCATTAACATCATTTATCAGACTAGCCCCAGCCGCTACTGCAGCGCGCATAACTTCGGCTTTCATGGTATCGATGGAAATAACCACATCAAGTTCAGCACTGATAGCTTCTATCGCAGGCACCACACGGCGGATTTCTTCTTCAACACCAACAGGTTCTGAGCCAGGCCGTGTCGATTCACCACCAATATCAATAATGGAAGCGCCATCGGCAACCAGTTTTCGTGCTTGTTCAAGGGCTTTATCGGCTGAAAAAAAACGCCCGCCATCCGAAAAGGAGTCGGGCGTTACATTGACGATGCCCATGACGTGTGGGGCAGACAAATCCAGAGATTTGCCTGCAAAGTCCATCATCATGATTTAACTATCTCAATTTAATTGATCTGCTGGTTTACCAGTTGGCTCTGGGCCTTTTTCATCAGGCTTTGCGGCTGGTGGTGGAGTCGATGATTTATCGTCCCAACCTTTTGGCGCACCAGGCTCACGACCTTCCATAATGGCATCGATCTGATCACTGTCGATGGTTTCGTAAGTGATTAACAGTTTTGCCATGGTATGCAGTTTGTCGAGATTTTCTGTCAGTATATTTTTCGCCCGATCATAGTTACGGGTAATTAATGCACGAACATCTTCGTCAATCTGTTTGGCAGTTAAGTCTGAAACTGCTTTATGTTGGGTCACGCTACGACCAAGGAACACCTCACCTTCATCTTCACCATAAGACAGTGGTCCCATGTTGTCAGAAAGTCCCCATTTGGTAACCATGTTATGCGCCAGTTCGGTTGCCCGTTGAATATCGTTCGAGGCACCGGTAGTGACAGCTTCAGCCCCAAAAATCATTTCTTCGGCAAGTCGACCACCATACAGGCTGGAAATCTGACTTTCCAACTGCTGTTTGGTATAGCTGTATCTATCTTCCGTTGGCAGGAACATGGTGACACCTAAAGCGCGGCCACGCGGAATGATACTGACTTTATAGACTGGATCATGACCAGGGACACTACGACCCACAATCGCATGACCAGCTTCATGGTAAGCCGTCAGTTCTTTCTCTTTATCACTCATGACCATTGAACGGCGCTCGGCACCCATCATGATTTTGTCTTTTGCCAGTTCCAGGTCATTCATTGAAACCACGCGTTTATTTGTGCGAGCAGCAAATAAAGCCGCCTCGTTCACCAGATTGGCTAAATCAGCACCTGAGAAGCCCGGTGTACCACGTGCAATGACACTTGGATTAACATCTTCATCTGCTGGTACTTTACCCAAATGCACTTTGATAATTTGTTCGCGACCACGAATGTCTGGTAAAGGAACCACAACCTGTCTATCGAAACGACCCGGACGTAATAAAGCTGGATCCAGTACGTCAGGACGGTTGGTCGCAGCAATGATGATGACGCCTTCATTACCTTCAAATCCATCCATCTCAACCAACAACTGGTTTAAGGTTTGTTCACGTTCGTCATTACCGCCACCTAAACCGGCACCACGGTGACGGCCCACCGCATCGATCTCATCGATAAAGATGATGCATGGAGCGTGTTTTTTGGCTTGTTCGAACATATCGCGAACACGTGAAGCACCAACACCGACAAACATTTCGACGAAATCAGAACCTGAAATTGTGAAGAACGGGACTTTAGCTTCACCAGCAATAGCTTTTGCCAGCAAGGTTTTACCAGTACCTGGTGAACCTACCATCAAAATACCGCGTGGAATACGTCCGCCCAATTTCTGGAATTTGCCCGGATCACGTAAGAAGTCGACTAATTCGTGAACTTCTTCTTTAGCTTCTTCAACACCAGCAACATCTTTGAAGGTCACTTTTACCTGATCTTCATTCAACATGCGGGCTTTGCTTTTACCAAATGACATGGGATTTTTGCCGCCACCGCCTTGCATCTGACGCATGAAGAAAATCCACACACCAATCAGCAATAACATCGGGAACCATGAAATAAAGATTTGCATCAATAAACCAGTTTTTTCGACTGGCTCTGCTTTGATGGCAACACCGTTATCCAGCAAATCGCCGATCAAACCTGGATCATAATCAGGACTGAAAGTAGTAAATTGGCTACCGTCGGTTAATTTGCCGGTAATAGTTCGCCCTTGAATATCGACACTGGAAACCGCACCGGTTTTCACGTTACTGATAAAGGTCGAGTAATCCATTTCGCTTTGGCTGCTTTGTTGCGGCCCAAAATTGTTAAATACCGACATCAATACCATCGCGATGACGACCCATAAAACAATGTTTTTCATCATGTCACTCAATGTTTGTTACCCCTAGTAACGTTAGTTTGTTTTGCTGTCATTTCAGTCCGCGACCTAGCAGATAAACTTCACGGCTACGTGCCCGAGAAGCATCCGGTTTGCGGGTTGTCACTTTTTTAAAATGACTCCGCATGGACTTCAAAAAATCATCAAAGCCTTCACCTTGAAAAACTTTGACCAGAAAATCGCCCTGTTTACTTAAGTTATTAATTGCAAAATCCAAGGCCAACTCAACCAGATGCATACTGCCAGGCTGATCTATTGCATCTACACCTGTCATATTGGGGGCCATATCCGATAATACAAGGTCTATCGACTGTCCGGCCAATACTTCGTTCAATTGCTCAAGAACATGATCTTCGCGAAAATCACCTTCAATGAAATAAACACCGGTCAATGGTGTCATTGGCAAGATATCCAACGCAATGACTTTACCGTTGTCACCGACACGATGCAAAGCATAATCTGACCAGCCACCGGGTGCGGCACCCAAGTCGACAACTGAGATACCTTTGCGAATTAATTTATCTTTCTGATCGATTTCTTCCAGTTTAAAAGTTGCTCTGGAGCGATAACCTTTCTGCTGAGCTTTTTTGACATAGGGATCATCAAAATGTTCTCTAAGCCAATTATTACTGGATTTACTTCGTGCCATATCAGGCCTGCTGTGCCATATGTTGTTTATCTGTGCTGAGTACCAGCAGCAAACCCGCAATACTTAACATCAGATATAAATTCTGGCTCAGCATATGTAAGCGTTCAAAACTCTGAGCAAGATCTGTATTCAGCCGCCAGTTTTCGATGGTTTTGATATTGGCCATCTCCGGCTGAACATACATGCTGAATATCAAGGTAATAACCAGCATGCCAATCAATACCCAGAAGCGCCAGGAATGTAACACCCTGCCCCGCTGGATACTTAGCTTACCTAATAAGATTAATGTACCACTGATTAGGCCAATGACATTGACAGCGAAAAACAATTTAGCAGCATATTCTGCCGCAACTAGCGTTTCAAGACTGACAAAAGCAAGCGGAACGGCCAGATAACCAATAGACCATAGCGCACCAACCCACAATGTCAGCAATAAGCGTTCGCCAATGGTTTCAGAAAGACTCAACATCTAAGCCAGGTAATGGATGCCAGTAATTTCATATTCAATGGCACCACCAGGAGCCTGTACCGTTGCAATATCATCCACTTCTTTGCCAATCAATGCGCGTGCAATAGGCGATGAAATAGAAATTCTGTTCAGTTTGATATCCGATTCGTAATCACCAACAATCTGATAGCGCACTTCAGCATCGGTATCTATATTGAGTAAATCAACCGTCACACCAAACACAACACGACCATCTTTAGGTAGTGCTGTTGGATCAATTACCTGACAATCCGCCAAAGTTGATTCCAGTTCCTGAATACGGCCTTCGGTGAAGCTTTGCTGCTCACGTGCAGCGTGGTATTCAGCATTTTCTTTTAAATCACCATGGGCGCGCGCTTCAGAAATCGCATTAACGATGGCTGGACGTCTGACGGTTTTCAGTTCGTGTAATTCATCTTTCAGTGCCTGAGCACCACGTGCGGTAATAGGAACGGCCATTAAATCAATTCTCCATGTAACGACTGCAAACGATTTACTGACACACTGTCTTCACAGTTCAAGGCCAGAATCGTAGCGCGGGCAGCAGCTAACGTTGTGGTGTAGTTCACCTGATGTTGCAATGCTGCACGACGGATCTCTCTCGAATCCGCTACAGCTTGACGACCTTCGGTTGTATTTACAATCAGGGCAATTTCATCGTTTTTGATCATGTCCACAATATGCGGCTGACCTTCAGCAACTTTTTTCACCCGTTCACAAGGCACATCAGCCTCAATCAGCGTTTGTTGTGTGCCGCGAGTGGCTAACAACGAGAAACCCAAGCCTAACAAATCTTTGGCAATACTGATAACCGTTTGCTTGTCAGCATCACGCACCGAGATAAAGGCTTTACCACCGACTGGCAGACTGACAGAAGCCGCCAGCTGTGATTTAGCAAATGCTTCACCGAAGGTACGACCTACGCCCATAACTTCGCCAGTGGATTTCATTTCTGGCCCAAGAATCGGATCGACGCCCTGGAATTTAATGAATGGGAATACCGCTTCTTTAACTGAATAATAAGAAGGTATCACTTCTTTGGTGACGCCCTGCTCTGCCAGACTCATGCCAGCCATACAGCGTGCGGCAACTTTCGCCAACGGAACACCGATAGATTTTGACACATACGGCACAGTACGTGAGGCACGTGGATTCACTTCCAGAATGAAAATACGATCACCCTGAATGGCAAACTGAGTATTCATCAGTCCCACTACACCCAGTTCAAGTGCCATTTGTTTAACCTGAACTCGTAACTGGTCCATGATTTCCTGGCTAAGGCTATAAGGCGGTAACGCACAGGCGGAGTCACCTGAGTGAACACCAGCCTGTTCAATGTGTTCCATGATGCCGCCGATAAGCACTTCCTTGCCATCACAAATCGCATCTACATCGACTTCAATCGCATCATCAAGAAAACGATCCAGCAATACCGGAGAATCATTGGAAACTGATACGGCTGTCAGCATATAACGTTGTAATTCTTCTTCGTTATAGACGATTTCCATTGCACGGCCGCCTAATACATAAGACGGACGCACCACTAATGGATAACCAATTTCGGCAGCCAGTGACACAGCGGTATCAACCGAATGCGCCAAACGATTAGGTGGTTGCAACAAGCCGAGCTTTTCAACCATTTGCTGGAAGCGTTCACGATCTTCCGCATGGTCAATCGCATCAGGTGAAGTTCCGATAATCGGCACACCGGCAGCTTCCAATGCTCTCGCCAATTTCAGCGGCGTCTGTCCACCAAACTGTACGATCACACCTTTAGGTTTTTCCAAGGCAACGATTTCGAGAACATCTTCCAGCGTCAGTGATTCAAAATACAAACGATCTGAAGTGTCGTAATCTGTGGATACAGTTTCTGGATTACAGTTGACCATAATGGTTTCATAACCATCGTCACGCAGTGCCAGTGCTGCATGAACACAGCAATAATCAAACTCGATACCTTGACCAATGCGGTTAGGACCACCACCCAGAATCATGATCTTTTGACGATCAGTCGGATTGGCTTCGCACTCTTCGTCATAAGTCGAGTACATGTATGCAGTAGAGGTTGAAAACTCTGCAGCACAGGTATCAACACGTTTATAAACCGGACGCACACCCAGCGTATGACGATGGCTGCGGAATTGTTTTTCGGTTTTATGTAACAATTTGGCCAGACGCGAATCAGCGAAACCTTTACGTTTCAACGCACGCATTTCCGCTTCGTCGATATCGTTCAAAGAACGTTCTTTAAGCTGGTTTTCAATTTCCACCAACTCCTGAATCTGAATCAGGAACCATGGATCGATATGCGTCAGTTGTTGAATTTCTTCAAAGCTCATGCCAAATCTAAACGCATCACCGACATACCAGAGACGGTCTGAGCCTGGCAGATTCAATTCACGGCGTAACACTTCTGCCGTATTTTCTGCTTTCAGATCCAGAATTTCGTTGAAACCATCACGATCGATTTCCAGCCCGCGCAGCGCTTTTTGCAAAGATTCCTGGAAGTTACGACCAATGGCCATAACTTCACCGACAGACTTCATCTGAGTGCTCAGACGATTATCGGCTAACGGGAATTTCTCAAAGGTAAAGCGTGGGATTTTGGTGACCACATAATCGATAGTCGGTTCAAATGACGTTGGTGTGGCATTACCGGTAATTTCGTTTTGCAACTCATCAAGGGTATACCCAACTGCCAGTTTCGCTGCGACTTTGGCAATCGGAAAACCCGTTGCTTTCGAAGCCAATGCCGATGAGCGTGACACCCGTGGATTCATTTCGATAATGATTAAACGACCAGTTTCCGGATTCACCGCAAACTGCACATTCGAACCACCGGTTTCCACGCCAATTTCACGCAGAACGGCCAGCGAGGCGTTACGCATGATTTGGTATTCTTTATCGGTCAGCGTCTGGGCAGGTGCCACAGTGATTGAGTCACCGGTATGCACACCCATAGCATCAAAGTTTTCAATCGAACAGATAATGATGGCGTTGTCTTTTTTGTCACGCACCACTTCCATTTCATATTCTTTCCAGCCGATGATTGATTCTTCAATCAACAACTCGGAAGTCGGACTGAGATACAAACCGCGCTGGCAGATGTCGACAAAGTCTTCACGGTTGTAGGCGATACCACCACCACTGCCGCCCATGGTAAATGACGGACGGATAATCACCGGGAAGCCAAACTTCTGTTGTACTTCCAGAGCTTCTTCAAGTGAGTGAGCAATATCCGATTGCGGCATATCCAAACCGATCTTACGCATCGCTGCACGGAACAAATCGCGGTCTTCGGCTTTGTTGATGGCTTCACTGTCAGCACCGATCATCTCAACGCCGTATTTTTTCAATACGCCATGTTTTTCCAGTGCCAACGCACAGTTCAAGGCAGTTTGTCCGCCCATCGTCGGCAAAATGGCATCGGGGCGTTCGACTTCAATGACCTTGCTGACCGCTTCCCAGGTTACTGGTTCGATATAGGTGGCATCGGCCATATTAGGGTCGGTCATGATGGTGGCCGGGTTGGAATTCACCAGAATGACGCGATAACCTTCTTCCCGCAGAGCTTTACAAGCCTGCGCGCCAGAATAATCAAATTCGCAGGCCTGACCGATAACAATCGGACCAGCACCCAGAATCAGAATGCTTTGAATATCAGTACGTTTAGCCATTGTGTGTTATTTACCTGTCGCTTGTTCGAGTAGGTCGATAAAGTGATCG
>NZ_JAUSCC010000133.1 GCF_030651745.1 Methylophaga sp. | reverse complement strand
TTCACAGCTTAATTCCTCGTGTCATTTATATTATGTGTTCAAGTCCCAAAGGACACACAACACCTCGGCGCGTCTCATTGGTTGTGTGTATCTAACTACAGCAAAAACAGTGTGTCAAGACAGGAAAACATTAGTGTCATTTGCTATTTACGTTTTTTGTGAACAGGCTCTAAACTGTTAACAATTCACTACTTAAGTGTTTGCTTATATAGCATAGGGTTATTTTAAGCATTTAGAGATTGAGCCAAAGCCACATATTGTTCCACAGATAGCGTTTCCGGACGCTGTTTTGGATCTATACCTTGCGTCTCCAACTCAGATGGGGAAACACTATTTTTCAAAGTGTTAGCGATGGTTTTTCGGCGTTGACTAAATGCCTGTGTCACTAAATTACCCAAGGTTTTTATACAGACACCACCGCCGACAAACTGGGCTCTTGGTTGTAGATAAATTATGGCCGATTCAACCTTTGGTGGAGGATCAAAAGCAGTAGGAGGCACAATAAACAATTGTTCGACTTTACACTGATACTGGATCATTACACTCAAGCGACCATAACTTTTATTGCCTGGTGCGGCACAAATGCGCTCTACAACCTCTTTTTGCAGCATAAAGCACATATCTTCAATCAATGCTGCCTGCTCGAGTAAATGAAACAATAAAGGGGTTGTAATATTGTATGGAAGATTACCAATTACCCTGAGTTTTTCACCTTGCTGAGGTAATGCACTGAAATCAAATTCCAAGGCATCCGCTTGATGAATGTGTAGATTGGTCGCTGAACTAAACTGCTTTTCGAGTATTGGTACCAAATCTCGATCCAGTTCGATTACATCCAGCCGCCCGGCATCTTCCAATAATGACGCAGTCAAAGCCCCGCGACCAGGCCCGATTTCGACAATATGTTGATCTTTTTGAGGAGAAATCGCCGCAATAATATCGGCTATTACGGCTTCATCATGTAAAAAGTTTTGACCAAAACGTTTGCGAGCTTTTGGATAGGAACGTGATTCATTCATAGCATACTTTTATTGGATGACATTGTTGCAGCCATGTTGATGGCGGCCTGTAAACTTGTCGAACTCGCCTTACCTGAACCAGCAAGGTCCAAAGCTGTACCGTGATCCACCGAGGTTCGAATAAAGGGAAGACCAAGGGTAATATTAACGGCATCACCAAAGCCTTGATGTTTTAAAACCGGTAAACCTTGATCATGATACATCGCCAGCACGGCATCATAATCGGCCAGACGGGACTTTACAAAAATCGTATCGGCTGGCCATGGGCCAGTAAAATCATAACCTTGCTGTTGCATAAGTTTTATTGCCGGTTCGATAGTTGATTGTTCTTCCGTTCCCAGATGCCCCCCCTCACCGGCATGTGGATTTAATCCACAAACGGCAATACGTGGCTGCTTTAATCCAAAGTCATGCTGCAAACTGTCAGACAGGATTTGCATGATTTTTATCAGACTGTCCTGACTAATGGCATCTGCAACATCACGCATTGGTAAATGGGTAGTGGCTAAAGCTACGCGAAGCTCTGGTGTTGCAAGCATCATGACAACTTTTTCAACTCCGGCTCCGTCGGCAAAGAACTCGGTATGTCCACTAAACGCAACCTGTGCATCATTAATCACACCTTTGTGAACAGGCGCGGTCACGACAGCATCAAATGTATTGTCGAGACAGCCATCTAATGCCGTTTGCAAGGTTTGCAGAACATAAGCTGCATTTGCGGTATTGAGTTGTCCAGCAATTACTTTTTCAGTTAATTTGCAGGGGAGATAGATTATTGTGCCAGCGACACCAGCCTGAGCCGGTATATCAGGATCAAATTGGACTAATGATACGGGAAGATTTAACTCATCAGCACGTTGCTGAAGGAGGGCTGGATCTGCAATAACAATAATCTCATCCTGCTGAGCAGTCTGAGCCAATTGAATGCATAAATCTGGTCCTATTCCTGCTGGTTCTCCCGAGGTGAGTGCTATCCGGCGAATATTGCTCAAAGGTCGCGGTACTCGATATATGCTTCATCACGCATGGCTCTTAACCAGCTTTCAAGATCTTCTTCGATTTTACGTTGTTTGAGTTGTTCACGTGCTTTGTTTCGATTGAATTCATCCGCCATGTTTTGTTCACGACGCTCATCAACCCTAACCAGATGCCAACCAAAACGACTCTGAAAAACATCGCTTACTTCGCCAATTGACAAAGAATTCATTACTTCTTCAAATTCAGGAACCATCACCCCCGGACTTGCCCAGCCAAGGCTACCACCATCAATTGCAGAACCGGTATCTTCAGAATGGGCTCTTGCTAGTTCAGCAAAATCTTCTCCATTCATAATTCGTTCACGTAATTGATTAAGTCTGTTCTGAGCGACTTCATCGGTCACTAATTCATTGGTATTGATCAAAATATGTCGAGCTTTAGTCTGTTTAACCAGATGGGTTTCTTCACTGCGTTTTTCAGCCAATTTAACTAAATGAAAGCCACTGCCACTGCGAATCACATCACTGACTTCACCGACAGCTAAAGTAGGAACCACATTCGCAAATAACGTAGGCAACTCCGCTTGCTTACGCCAGCCTAAGTCACCGCCCTCTAGCGCATTTTGACCATCAGAATAGCCGGCAGCAACTTCGGAAAAGTCACCACCTTGTCTGAGCAAATCTTGAATTTCAGCTAATTTTTGCTCTGCTGCCTGAACTTGTTCGGGTGCTGGCGCATCAGGTAAAGCAACTAAAATATGTAACAGTCGAAAAGCTTGTTCTGAATCCCCCTGCAGATTTTGTGTTGCCAGAAAGCTATCAACTTCACGTTCTGAAACGACTATTGAGTCTTCCACTTCGCTTTTACGTAAGCGATTAATGACCATTTCTTCCCGAATAGTTTCTCTAAATTCGGCAAAATCATAACCATCGCTTTCCAGCGCATCACGAAATTGACGTAATGTTAAATTATTGCTTTCAGCAATCTGTCTGATCGCAGCATTCAATGCATCGTCGGTGACTCGAATACCTGACATCTCAGCTCGCTGAATTTGCAGTCGTTGCATAATAATCCGTTCCAGCACCTGGCGTCGCAGAATTTCAGAAGACGGAATAGTGGCATTACGTTGGCGAAGTTGTTGACGAACTGTCTGCTCCATTTCAACCAGCTCACTGTCTAAAACCACTTCGTTATTCACGACAGCGACAATACGATCAAGCGGTGCGGCCCATACACTGTTAGCAAGCAACACGCCGACAAGCAAATATTTAATCATGAACTATACAAACTCCGTAAATTGATGGCCGATATTATAGCGGTTCAAAGCATTATGACCTAACGGCCAATCAAGTATTTATCAGAATCATTGACAAATTTAGGCGTTAGAAAGTTGAGTATTGATAAGGTTTTTATTCATATCCCATGATGCTATTTTCCAGCAGACTTTCTGATTTTTTACCGAAGCGGCCCAAACCTTTCAGTTCAATTTCAAAATAGATGGCTTTTGTGCGATTTTCACCACCAATGCCACTATTAACATTATTAATAAAGTCAGTGTCCTTAACATAATCTCTGTAAACGATGCGGGTAGCCCAACAACAGCTGTGATATTCAAAACCCGCTAACGATTCGAGTGTCGTACTATCCCTTAATGAACGATAATAACGTCCAATAACGCTCCACCGGTCATTAATTGGCACACTGCCAGAGACATCAATCTGCTCTAGCGGAAACCGATTCTCACCATCATCGCGTCGGTAACGATGGGCAATATTAAATACACCTCCGTCATCGCTACGGTAACGTAATTGCAGAGATGACATACTAGATTGGGTAGTATCTGGATCCCATTGGATTTGTCCGGCCAGTGCCCATTCTTGCGTGATACTGGCAACTGCTTCAGCAATATAATCTGAATCAGAGCTGGTTTCTCGGGCATCAGGTCGTAAATTTACCTTGCGATCAGAAAAGTACTGAATCTGCCCCAAAGTCATTCTTAACTTTTCACGTCCTGTTTCTTCATTGATAAACCGGCTGGTTAATCCAACAGTCACTTGATTTGCATCACCAATCCTGTCTGGACCGGTAAACCTGTCATGGCTGAACATGCTGCCCATACCAAAAGTACGAAGATTAGTGTCAAATAGTGGAATATCATCCTGATTACGATATGGAATATAAAGATAGAACGCTCTTGGCTCTAAAGTCTGGATCATTTTGTTACCAGCAATACTCATCGGTCTTTCAAAAATCAGACCACTATCCAGACTCACCACCGGCAAGGTCCGGCTAATTGAGCTTTCATCAAATTGAGATTGGGCACGCAAGTTGTCCAGGGAATAGTAACTTTGCTTTAACGCAACTCGTGGGGTCGCAAAAAATCCTGCCGTGCCCATTGGTAAACTGACCCCGGGCTCCATATTCAATCGTTGGCCTGTAACTAACTCATTGTGATCAAAAACCGTCAATTCAGAATTAAATTCATAGCTCAAACCATAGGCTTGATCAGGCAATAATCCATTTAACGTCAATTGGGGTAAACGTTGATAAGGATTTTGCACGTCCTCTAAAAGGTTTTGATAACCCTGAACTCTGGCACCAAAACGCCATATATCCCCACTGTAATTGACACTGAGAAGTCGATTCAAATGGGTAGTACTACTTAAACTTAAATTACCGCTAAAATCTTCTAGATAAGCGCGATCGGAAACATAGTTATAATCAACTTGTGTTCGCCAGCGTCTGGCATAACGCCCCTCTTGTTGAAACGAAAAATGTTTCCTAGCATCGTTATAGTTCGGATTGATTTCATCACCATCACTACGCAAATTGTCATTGGCGAGAAAGCCTGCATCAATTAATCCTTCAGACTGAGAAGTCAGATAACGGTACTCACCAATTAGCATTAATCCACGGTCTGACATATAGCGCGGCGTCAGCGTTGCATCTTTATCTGGTGCGATATTCCAGTAGTAAGGTGTACTGACATCAAAACCGGTGTCATTTGAATTGCCGATAGAAGGAATAAGAAAACCGGATTTACGCTCATCGCTTATCGGAAAACTGATATAAGGCGTATAAAATACTGGAACATCCATCATGCGCAGTACTACACCATAAGCCCGGCCAACGCCTTCTTCATGATCCAGGTCAACCTCATTAGCTTTTAACTTCCAGAAATCGTCATCTTCCATACAGGTTGTATAGATAGCGTTTTTCAAATGGGTAGATTGCATACCCTGACGATTCACATGAGTCGCTTCGCCCCGAGCATTCATCTGTTTCATTTGATATTTGGCATCAATCAGCGTGCCGCGATCTTCATTCAGATCCCATTCCGCCTGATCTCCAAAAATCGACATCTGGCTATCACGTAAACGCACATCACCTTGTGCCGTGACCATTCCGCTGGTTTGATTGTAAGTAGCACGGTTGGCATTTAACTGCTGCCCTCCACGACGTACATCCACTTTACCTGTGAAAACAGAGGTTCCTAAATCAACCAGCTGAGCTGTATCAGACTTAAAATCTATCTCACTTTCATCAGTAAGCGCATCTTCGGGTAGGAAAAAATTGGCATCCGGACGGGGGCAATGACTTGGCACATGATAAGACTCTGCAGAAACAAGAGGAGCAAAACAGGAAACAATACCTGCAGATAAAATCATCAGTTTGCGCATCAACATCCCCGGGCAGCCTTGATGGCCGAAAAATCGGCCATTTCCATTCGATAAATAACTGCCAATTTATCGCATAGAAATCTGCTTTCATCAAATCTCCTATCTAATTAAGTAGCTCCGCAATGATATATTTACCATTCATCAATAACTTAGCCATATTCACTCATTACAGCTATGAGTACATATCCCCGTTTCCCCGTGTACCCAAGCAGACTATGTGTAATTATTTTTAAATATTCTGTTGACACAGAAAATCTCAATCCCTATAGTATGCGCTTCCTTTCGGGGGCTATAGCTCAGCTGGGAGAGCGCTTGCATGGCATGCAAGAGGTCGGCGGTTCGATCCCGCCTAGCTCCA
>NZ_JAUSCC010000132.1 GCF_030651745.1 Methylophaga sp. | reverse complement strand
CGGCGGTGCGCCGATTGAAATCATTCGGCAATACATCGAGCAACAGCAAACACCTCATTAAGTATTCAAAGGACGGCGCTGCCGTCCGCGCTATTCATCCCCGCCCTGAACGACGGGGCTTTTCGCGCAATCCGGTAAAATGTGAACCAGTCGCCTTGCATTCATAGCTTTAGAGTAATAACATTGTCGTAACTAGGTTTCTCACTCTTCATTAATTTGAAGAGTAAGAACTGGAACTGGCCCAGCGCAACACATGCCAGTCTCAACTACCCGGACGGGAAATATTATTTCCCATTCGGGGACTAGTATTTCCAATTCGGGTTTTTCTGTTTTTAAGAGGAGAAACCTAATGGAAGTACTAGATCAAACAGTTTGGATTCATATCAATTACCGTACTTGGCAGGGCAAAAAAACCCTGACACGCGATGAGCTAAACCGATATGCCGATCCAGACAAGACCCCACCTGAAGATCTAATCACCCCCGGTACTAAAGCAATTGCAGCTCCTGAGAAGCTGAAGCGTATTAACAGTCTTGGGAAACGTATTCATCGGGAATGTGAAAAGGTCTGTCTCAAAGCGTTTGGTGCTTATGGCACTTCAATCGAAGCTGGTGAATCTTTACTGGTTAGATTGCAGAGTCTGAAAGATGAGCATGAAGCGTTAATCACCGAGTATTTGGATAGCTATGAGCAATCCAATGCTGAATGGATAGCCGAACATCCCGCTTGGGAAGAATGGCTTCGCAATTCCATGATGAGTCGCGGTGAAATTGAGAATCGGTTCAAGTTTGAATTTCAAGCTTACAAAATCACAAGTGGCGGCCAAGGGGCACTGATGAACGATGGTCTTCAACAAGAGCAAAATGGCTTGTTGGGACAGTTGTTATCGGAAATCGAAAAAATGGCAAAAGATGCTTGGGTGACCTCCTTTGAAAATCGGGACAAAGCCGGCCAAAAATCTTTATCGCCCATTCGCACTATCCTGAACAAGCTCAAAACACTGAGCTATATCAGCGGTAAGGTGGATGTAATCATCAAACGAGTTAATGACGTTCTTGACTCCATGCCAAAAACCGGTCCGATTGAAGGTGCCGATCTCTCATCAGTTTGTGGGTTATTAAACCTGTTAGGTTCGTACAGAAGAATGACGGACTTTATTAACCAGGTGCCACAACATCAAAACGATGTGTTGGATCAAGTTGAGGAAGATGAAGACGATTTATTAGTGGCTTCAGAGCAGACACAAACTGTCAGCGAAGAAGTTGTTGATGAGCAGACCGATGAGCAATCAGAAGTTGAAGTTTCCATCCCCTCTAATCCTAAACCTGTAGCGCAACCAGCTGCATTTTGCTTCTAAAGGAGTATGTTATGAGCCAATCTACTTTGGTTAAATCACTCCCCATTGTCGCAAAGGCACTGGGGCGCAACATGGGTGTTCGTGTGGAAGTGGATGCTGGTCATCCACGGACAGACGGTAATGTTATTTATTTGCCGTCTTTGCCGTTGGAAGATCCCGGTGTGGAAATACTGGGACTTGGCTTTATCATCCACGAAGCAGGACACATACGTTACAGCGACTTCAGTATTGATTACGGCCAGTTATCTCCTATTGTGAGAAAACTGGCTGGAATCATGGAAGACATCCGAATGGAGAAGTGCATTATCCGGGATTATCCGGGCGCACCTCAAAAGCTTGCGAACTTAGTTCAAAAGCTTGTCCATGATGGATTCTTTGAGCCAGTCACTACTGATACTTCACCAGCTGGGGCGTTATGTGGGTATTTGCTTCACAAAGGGCGTGCACGGGTGCTTGGTCAATCCGCTTTAGATGACTATGCACAAACCGCGCAGACTATTCTCGAAGGGTATATGACGCCTCTGGCCATGACACGGATTAACAGTGTTATGGCTCGGGTGTCAGGTGCCAGGACTGAAGGTGAAATCGTTGAACTTGCTCGCGAGGTTGCCCAAATTCTGGAAGAGGAGAGTCAACGCACCGCACCACCACAAAATAGTAATCAAAGCCAGCAGCAACAAGCTGGCAATGATTCACAAGATCAAGACCAGACATCTGATCCGAGCCAGAACCAGCAAACCGGTGATGGCGATGATTCAGACCAAGGTTCAGATCAAGGGGACGATGATGCACAAGGCGATGATGGCGATATGCAATCAGGCCATGGTGATGTCGATGCAAATGATGATTCATCATCAAATGCGGGTACAGCGTCCAGCGACGACACATTAGATGCAGACAGTGACACCGGTAACGGTCAATCCTCCAGTTCAACGGGGGATATGTCACAAGAAGCGTTTGATGCAGCCGTGCAAGCCATGAAAGACATTCTGGCCACATCAGAAAGTGACTCAAAGGACTTGCCTGGTGATATCAGTGATGCATTTGAACTACTCATGAAAGATGAGATTCAAGAGGCGGCAAATCAGCGTGGAAATTACGCTGTGAGTATGAAGCCAACTCACATTACTGATCTCATATCTCCGGGCGATCACCAAAAGGCACTCGATGAAGCTCAAGCAGCAACTGCTGCATTGCGTTCCAGATTAGTCCAATTGGTTCAATCCCAAACTAAAGTGAAGCGTAAGACTTCACGGAATGGGCGCAGGCTGAATGACCGAAAGCTACATCGTATAAAGTCAGGTAATTTATCGGTGTTTAAGTCGGCCAGTCGCAAGAAAGCGGTTAATACGGCAGTACAGGTTTTGCTGGATAGGTCAGGTTCTATGCGTGATGGCATAACGATGGCTGCAAGATCTACATTGTCCTTAACGGCTGCAATGAAAAATGTACCTCACTTGTCAGTCGGCGCAGCAATGTTTCCCGGTTCAATGGAAACGGCTGTGACTGTTTTGACAAGGCAAGATCAAACAATGAATCAAACAGCTGGATATTATCCAGAGGTTCAAGTTGAAGGTTGCACTCCGTTGCTACCTGCATTGATCTGGTCAGGGGATAACCTGGTCGCTCAAAAAGAAGAACGAAAAATTCTTTTTGTAGTAACTGATGGCGCTCCTGATGATATGCAAGACTGTATCAAGACGATAAATGATTTGAGACAGGGTGGCATAGAGGTATACGGCATTGGCATCGGCGTTCGAGAAAAGATGATGTCAGCCTTGTTTGGTAATGAGCATGTTTGTATTGAGCATGTGGGAGAACTTGCGGAAGCAACCTTCTCACTGCTCGAAACGACATTACTTGCTGCCTGACACTTGATAGCTTAAAAGCTAGACGTACCAACCATTAAACCCCCGAAAGGGGGTTTTTTTTTATAACCGGCTTGGACCAATATCCGGTTATTCATTGAGCCAAACCGTCAAAACTTTTCTAATGCGAACCATGAAGAAAAAGGCCAACGGTTTTATATCAGCTACCAAGATTGCTCAGCGCAGCTTCTGTGAGAAGCAAGTCGTGCTCGATGAGCATTATGGTCGGCAAGAATCAGACGTTCAAAGACAGCGACGTGAAAGAGGTGACGAGGAACATCTTCGACATCACCTTGAAGCACAGCGTTACGGATCTAGCCGTGATAGCCGGTGTTTCATTGCTACCGAGCTTTATGGCCCCGTTGCAAAAGAAACAGAGCAGCTGAGGCTGTTCCGTGACAGATATCTTCAAAGAAGTTACTTGGGCCGTATTTTCACCAGTGCCTATTACGAGCTTTCCCCAACGGTTGTGCGTTTGATGCAACGCTATCCCCTGGTCAGAAAATTCATTAAACCCATTATCAACTGGATCGTTAAAAAGGTGAGCATCAATGGCTGAAGCCTATTATCTCGCTATTGTTTGCTTGCTCATCCTGTCGCTGTATGGGATTGACGCCAGAAGACGTGAAAAGCGCCGTAAGTTCATTCTCAAAGAACGTATGCCTGCAGAGCTTTCTGAAGGACAGCTGATACGTTCAGAACACTACATTCGCACTGAAGTGCCTCGAAAAATGCATGGGACATTGGATCAGCTCTATAGAGTCCTGTCTGGACTGCATGTGCTGGTGGATAGCAAAACACGCGACAAACATCAGGTATTCATGAAGGACATTGTTCAGGTGTCGGTATACAGAGTCATTTTGAGCCGTATTGGTTTGAAAATGGCTGATTACGCCTATTTCAGGGTGGTGACACCTGATGGCATCGAATATCTCAAACGCAAGCTTCTTGACGAAGCCCAGGTGATCGAAGAGTTCGATAGGACTCAGACGCTCATAAACGGTAAAGCAACCCCTTCAAATGCCCAGCACAAAGCGATGTGCATGAGCTGCCCTCAACAAATTAATTGCGACGACTGGCAGTTTTCAGGCCGCCAGCAATCATAGGAGAAACCATGAAAGCAAAACTGCTTTTACTGCCAATACTCATTGCCACAGGCGCAAATGCTGATGTGTTAATGCCCACTGAGAATAGTGCTAAATACGCTGATAATCGCGTTCGACTCACAGCTAAGTTGCAGGAGACACCCAAAGCAGCATTACCTAAACCGGGCAGCAATCAAACTGGCAGTCCACTAGAAGACGTAAAACCAAAGACACGTGAGAACAATTCAGCCAAAACCATAACGATTTCAGCTGATGGAACGGCTGTGCCTGCGAGTGAAGCGGTGGCAACAGGGCTTGAAGCGAATCAACAAAAAACTCCATCGTCAGTCCCTGACCGTAAACCAGTCAAGACAGTAGAAGAATTGCCATTGCGCGAGCTGAACGAAGAGATTCAAGTTTCATTTCGTGACCGGCCATTGCCTTCAAGCATTCGCACCTTAACGCCTCCAGGGTGGGTATTAGACCTGCAAATCGACAAAAGCATTGAAAGTACGCTTATCAGCTTTTCAGGTGAAACCAGCTATGCACAGGCACTTAAGGACATTCTTGAGCCACAAGGACTGACCTATCTGGCTTACAGAAACATGAAGCCTAAACCACTGATTGTTGTGACTCATGGAGGCAAGAAATGAAGAATAAATTAGTCTTGGCAAGCATATTGAGCCTTACTGCTTGTGCAATGCCACCTGAAATCCCCGTCAGCACGACGCAAATAGAAGATGTGCCACGCACTCAACAGTTAGCACCGAGAACCAGTAACTACGTCAATATCACTACGTCGCGCAAACAGATATTGGATGAAACCGTAACGATCAACCAGCCACGTATTGCGTTAATAGATGCATTAACACATCCATCTGCATTAACAGCAGCCAACATCGTTGCGCTTGATTCAGGCGTAAATCTGGCAATGAAAATAGGCGTGAGAGCACAAAACTCACGTATTACTGACTATATTCGTCAAATTGAAGGCACAACCGATTACAAAATCGACGTAATCCAAAATAGTGATGGCGTTCTCCTTCAAGTGGCTTCAACCATGACTCAATCATGGAATATGGCAGCATTGTCTGACATGCCAGAAGCCACTACACGATCCGGTTTCTCAGCAACAGCTCAACAGTCATCTGGTGGCGGTGGTGCTGGTGCGATGGGAGGCAGTGGTGCTGGCGCAAGTGGCGGCGGAACAAGCCAAGGGCAGACACAAAGCGCAAGTGGCACAAATATCGTGACCACTCGTCAGGATGAAACATGGACAACTTTGATCGACGATGCAAGGCGAATACTGGGCCTAATCGAAGATGGCCAGTCTGGCTCAAACTCCGGGTCAAACAATAACCAGAACACATTAGTGCCACAGCTCAGAGAAGGTGATGATCCAATCGACTTCCTGAACAATTACAGCAGGGTGCTAGATGATGAAATGAATCCTTTCTTCGATACTCCGTGGGTTGTTGGTAATAAGAGGCTGGGAAAAATCACAGCTTACGGCAAGCCAAGTCAAATCAGACGCCTTGATGAGCACTTTTCAAAACTTGAAACAGACAGTCAGAGACAAGTTCATCTATCAGGCGCGATTTTGGATATCAAGACTACCCGTGGTGAAGGTTATGGCGTTGACTGGAATGCCATTTACCAAAACGGTGATGGGGATCGCACAGTCACGTTTGCAGGAGAGACTACTCAAGCACTGTCCATAGTAGACGGTGGAAACTGGTCTATTGCAGCTTCAATTCCTTTTGGCAATTTGACCTTAAATGCCATCGTCGAATCACTGCGAGAGCAAGGCAGTGTGACTTTGCAAAGCCAACCTCGTCTAACTGTCACAAATGGTTACACGGCATATTTAGGTTCAACACAGGAATTCTCATTCGTCTCTGGCGTAGAGTTCTTACCGTTGACAGCTGGCGGTGATGGAAACGTGGCATCAGATACAGCGATTACAACAACACTTTCACGAGTAAACGTTGGTATCAAAATAGCCGTCACCCCTAAAATGCTAGATGACGGAAAAATACTGGTCGATATCGTACCTATCTTGAGTTCAATTACCGGCTTTACTCCAATCAACTCTGGTGGTGAAGTTTTTGAAACGCCAAATATTGCACTTCAAGAGCTTGCTACTCAGGTTATTACAACAAGCGGAACACCAATATATCTTGGTGGTTTGATCATCAACCGAGTATTACAAAATACGCAAAGATTGCCGATCAAAAATGAAGCCCTGGCAAAAGCTTTAGGCGGTGCCAAGTTTGAGCAAGAAAATAGTGAACTGCTCATCGTCATTACGCCACAGGAAGTAGGCGCATGATATCGGTTAACTCGCCAATCACCATTGAGGGTCGCTCCTGCATCCTGATGCGTGACGTATTGGGTGGTGCAGCTAGTGATAAGTACACCAGTCAAGAACAAGGCAACCTAAAAGTCTGGTATGAAGAGCAATCATTGCGTGACACACGCGACGCTCATCCAAAAACACCGATATATGGCTTTTGGCAAACCTTGATCGCATCTAGGCTAATTGATACCAGCATACCGTTGCAGTACATCTTCACCAGCGAGAGCAAGGATTTTGGTTATTACCTTTATAGCCATGATAACCAGCTTCACACCGGCTCATTATTTCAGAATGAGTTGCAACGTTTGCCCGGAGTCGCAATTCAGGAAGGGATCACAATTGCTGATGGTAAAGAAATCACCGTCAGTATGGAGGATCTTAAATTACCTGTAACGCCACTGCTTACGCACAAAGAACGAGTTGCTGCCGCTGTAACGCTAAAAAAGAAAGCTCAACAGCAAGGTATGTTAGCGGTTGCAATGGTGGGGGGCCTCGCTTTACTGGCAGATACGGGACTGGCACACCACCATAAATCCCACATGAAGGATTTCAATAGAGTCAGCACCGAGCTTCATATCGCTGAACAAGCCCTTGTGTCTGTAAATCGTCAAAAACTTGAAAACTGGCCATTACAGTCAAAAGCTTTAGCAAGTCTTTATCAAGTCAGTAATGCATTTTCAGATAGCAGTATTTCAGGCGAGATCAACTTGTTGCCAACCAAATCCATTGCCATTGAGGTGAATGACTCTCGTGATAACAGAGCCAAGCTAGCCATTCTGGCGGATATGGGAATTGAATCAAAACGACTATCTGCAAACACAACGATTATCCAATGGGTGAACGATGCTTCGCACTAATCCTATCCTTAGAAATTTATCTATTGTTGCTGTTTCATCAGTCCTCGCAGGGTTCTATGTCATGTCTGGTCATGCCACAAGAGACTATCCAGATATAGAAAACCTGAAAATGCAGATTGTGAGCGTTAATACAGAAATTGATGTGGTTAGCCAAAAACCCGACCTGCCATTACTTCCAGATACATGGCAATCAATTAGCGTTATTGCCAGCTCTCATGGTGTGAAAGTTACTCCACTTAAAGATGGAAAAGCTGCAGGTATTACCGAGTTAGAAATACCTGGAGGTACACCTTGGTTCGGCGTGTTGCAGGGTAATAGTAGAAGTGTAGCTATGGCAGCAATGGAAATTCAGAAGGTGGTACCAATCCTTTTTGGAGCCGCCGCACTAGACAATGCAGTAATAGGCCTTGGCTTTGCGGCATTAGGCTCAGAAAACTAAATCTTGGAGGTCGTTATGAGAAATAAATTAATTAAATACCTGATACCAGCATTATTTTTTACAGTTGCTCAGACAGTTTTTGCTGACAGCCAACCCAGTTTAACGTCAGAACAGCTTCGTCATGAACAGGCTTTGACAGAGCTGAGAAAGCAGAAAGAAATTCTCGAATTAAAACATTCTCAAGCACAACTTATACGGGATTGTCATGAAATGGGCATTGATTGTCGCGGTACGAGTTTAGAAATCAAGCCAGACACTATGAATGACCTTACTGCAGAGATTGAACGGCTTAACGTTCCTATGGCTCCAGTTACGATTGATGAGTCTTCATTCTCTATCGACAACATTTCAAGTACACGAAATGTCAGCCCGACACTAGAAGCTATTCAAAATGACAGTGCAAGGCTTAAACATTCAGGTGAAACCCAGTGGGCACTGGTTGGCGATAAGGTTGGTGACTGGGTAATAACGCATATAGATGCAACGAAAGTGCGCATCAAAAATTCCAGAAACTCTACTTCAAAAACCTTAGTTTTAAATTGGTGAACGCTATGACGGGTACAACTGAACTATTTCAACGCATTTTAGAAAAGTTGATCGCACAAGGTGCAACTGATTCTATCAAGTCATCTCACTGGCCAACCCCAGAGACTGAGGAAGCAATTTACTATTCCTTGTTAGAAGAAGGCGTTTCTAATACAGATATTGCTACTGCATTCTCAGAATTAGGTAACAAGCCTATTTTCAGCATTGAAGATGGTGAATTTGACTACCAAGGCGAAGGATGGGGTATTGCAAACGACACCTTATTCATAGTGAATCCTTATGGACACACTATGGAAGAAATGCTGGAAGAACGAATCAAAGGAAAAGTCAGCTTTAGTAAAACCGGCATATTGGTAGGCACCTCGACCATTACATTAACTCAAGCAGCCAGCAAAACAGAGTTAGATAAAAGCATTAATGAAATGATCGAGAGTGCTCTGGAAATCGGTGCCAGTGATATTCATGTCTCACCACGAACACGAAAACATTTATCAATCCAGTTTCGCTCTGATGGTGTGATCAAGCCATATCAACATAACGTCAGCATGGATGAATATCAGGATTGGTCAAACAAACTACTTGGTCGTGCTGGAAAAATTGGCGGGAAGCCAACTAAGCCGCTGGATCTTAAATTCAATTATCACTGGAAAGACAAAGACATTCAGGTTCGACTGGCAGCATCACCAGTAATGAGTGGTGGCGACCCATACTTCTATTTTGTTATGCGTCTTTTGAACCCTACCGGCCAACAAAGACAACTCAAAGATATTGGGTTTCCGAAGGTCGAATATGAGACTTTGAAAACACTTTGTCGCTCTCCAAAAGGCTTGGTCATTGTTACTGGGCCAACAGGTAGCGGTAAGACAACAACACTTTATGCACTGTTACAGCTGATTCAGGAGTTACGCCCCGGTGATTCGATTCAAACCTTAGAAGATCCTGTCGAGGTCGAGCTACCGGGTATTAACCAAACACAGATTAACGTTGCTGCAGGCATGACATTCGCAGAAGGGTTAAGAACTAAGCTTCGACAAGATCCGGACGTGATTCTTGTTGGTGAGCTTCGTGATCTGGAAACAACCAATCTTGCAATTGAAGCATCCATGACCGGTCACTTAGTTCTTGCCACGATGCATACCAACAGTGCGGTTCAAACCATTAGCCGATTAACAAATATGGGCGTCAACCCTTCCACCCTTGCAGACTCATTGCTTGCTGTATCAGCACAGCGAATGGTTAGAAATGTATGTAATGAGTGCTCCACAGAAGAAGAGTTTGGCCAGAATCAAGGTATTGCTGAAAAGTACTCTAGCTTACGTGGGGCACCTCAACTTGGAGAACCAATTAAGGTTGCAAACCATGATGGTTGCTCTAAATGCGATGGGGGCTACACAGGTCGAAGCCTAGTGTCCGAATTAATGATTATTGATCCGTGGACACAAAAGCAAATTCTCGAAGGTACGTCTGCAAATATCATCGAAGAAAAACATCGCAACCATCAATACGCCACGATGTGGGACAACGGTATCAACATGGTCCGACGTGGAAAAACAACTATCAGTGAACTCGAAGCCAGGCTTTCCCCACTTGCAAGCTATGGACAACATTTCACTTATGGCCGTGAAACCAACCTGCTCTAAACTTTGAGGAAATATCGAATGAAACTGAACCTAAAACAACAAGCTCAAAAAGGCTTCACCCTGATTGAACTTATGATCGTCGTTACCGTATTAGCCATTCTTGGCACAATTGGTATGCGTGGTTTTAATGCGTGGGTAGGCGGTGCCAATGTTGACGTTGCAACTTACTTTGTTGAGCGAGATTTTCTTTCTGCTGTTACACAGTGCTACCGAATCAACCGTGGATACTCTAATTGTGACAAGACAGAATTAACCCGTTACGGATTGAGCGACCAGACTGCATGGGACACGTTATGGACGGTAAGTGTTGCAGGGAATACCTTCAGTATCTCTATGCCGGTACCAGATGATGAAGATGGAGCCAATCTGGCCCAACGGTTAAATTCATCTGAAGTTGAGCATATCAATAATGCCTCCTATTCAGGATCTAACGTCACTGTTGAATTGGTAATGCCATAATGCAATTTGTTGTCAATCTTCGACAATTAGATGGCAGCACTCGCCTTGCTTTAATGGAAGCTGAAGATCAGGCTGCTCTTCTTGAGCAGCCAGGGCTTGTAGATGCGATTGAAGGTTCATGGGAAATTCCGTTTGGCTTAAAGTTAGGTTCAAACAAACTCAAACCCGAAGAACAATTACTTCTTGTTGCTCAAGTTGCGACGCTGGTCGATTCTGGTGCCAACATCACTCGCGGCATAACAGAAATAGCCGAAAGTACGCCATTTCTGAAAAAACACATGCAAGACCCCAGAATAGAGCACGCATCACGAATATCAGACTATCTTGAGCTTTTCGGAGTTGATGGTAACGTCGTGTTACTTGTTCGCTCTGGTGAAGAGTCAGGCCGAATGAGTCAGGCCATTAATATGGCGGTTGAAAATATCGAGCAGGATATTGAGCTAAGAAAAGCCACCAGCGCAGATCTAAAGCTTGGCCTTACTTACCTCATTGTTGGTATTTCGTCTATTTTACTATTGAGCTTGATACTGGGTGGACCTGCACAGCAGATCATCGACGTACCTCAACTCAAAGATAATAGTGCAACACGACTCATTGTCCAATTAAGAGCTATGCAAACAGAGCATACGTTTCTTTTTTTGATGGTAATCGTTGGGGCAGTAGCTGGAATTCGCTACCTTTGGAACAATGTCACTGCCTTTCGCAGTATATGGGGAGTACGACAGCTTGATGAGCTATTAAAAGCCAGAAGATCTGCCAATTTCCTAGCCGCGTGGATGCCTCTTTTTGCATCAGGCTTTAGTCCTGACAAATCCCTAAAACTGATTGCAACGAATAACAGCGGCACGAATAAGTTAGCTATTGAGTCGATTATGGAGGGTGTGGAGCAGGGCGCTACAATTCCGCAAAGCCTACAAGCTCAGTATTGGTCACCAAGTTTTATTATCGGCATGAAAGCCTTTGATGCCGCCCATGACGAAGCACGACACAATCTGCTTGTTCGTATCAAAGGCATGCTCATCACCGAAATATTTGTGACGGGTAAGCGCTTCTCAAAACTTGCGCTTCACATCGGGATGATAGCGGCTGTATTTACCGTTTTCCTGATTGCTGCAGGCTTCTATGCACCTATGCTCTTGTCGCGTGGTGGCTAAGTGAAAGGTTATACACTCGTAGAGTTGATGGTTGTCACAGTATTGCTTTCTATTCTAGCGGCAATAGGTGTGCCGGCGGTAAAAAAGGTCATGGACTCTCACCGGGTCTTATCCACTGTCGAAACCATGAAAGCACTCGCTGCTACAGCTGATGTGGCAAGAAGATTACCAGGTGGTGATAACTTCTCAGAAGTTGCTACGAGCGATATTGCAGCACTTCTCAATTCTTATGATGTGAATTCGCTTGGCTTAACTAACACTCCATTACAGACCTACTGGGGAACGAACTACCTAATTACCACAACTGGAAATTATGCCTCCGTCAGTGTTTCGATTCCTTTACGCAATATTAATCCATTCGAGACGATATCTACGGCCACTGGTGCAAGTACTTTAGTAATGGTTAGCCATCAACCACAGGGCACGAATAATTCTGCGGTTGTTAATTCAAGATATAACAAACACCACCTCTATATGGAATCACTAGATGATTGAATATCGCTCTCTACATATGAGGCAATCTGGCTTTACGATAATTGAGCTTTTGGTTGTGATGATGGTCATTAGCATTTTCGCTGCACCATTTGCTTATCAGCACATCCAGAAATTTGAAGAAGATCGGATTGCAATAACAATTGCTGAAGTCAATGACCTCTTTCAGTCAGCACAGAATTATGCAGGAAAGGAGAATGGGGAGTGGCCAAGTGAAGCTGATAACTGCGCTTCAGCTATTACCACGATGAGCAATTCTATTTACCTCCAAGGGTTTAGCGTTCGTTCTCCTTTCGGCACTAATTACACTACTAGCTGTACGACAGGTAATGCGAAAAGATTTATCGTCACTATTGATGCGGTAAATGCAGGCAATGCAGTGCTTTTAGATGCCGATCTCCCAGCAAGTACAGTTACCGGAAATATAGTAACCGTCTCCGTTCCTATGCCATCTGCAATTCCAGCTCTTGAGCATTTACTGCCAAGAGACGGTTCCAGGCCAATGACTGGTGCATTAAATATGGATGATAACAACATCCTCAATGCCAATCGCATAGTGGCTGAAACAGTACTTTTAAACTCTATAGTCACGAAAAATGCAACGTGTTCCACTAACGGTCTAGTCGCAAGAGATAACGTTGGAAATTTACTAAGTTGTGTTAGTGGTCGATGGCAAGGGCCAGAGGGATCACCAGCAAGAATGGTGAGTTATTTTAACGCTTCAAGTTGCCCAGATGGCTGGGTGGAGTCAAATGGAGCGAACGGTACACGTGACGTTCGTGGCACATTCATACGTTCTTTAGACCGTGGAAGAGGCCTTGACTCTGGAAGAACGCTCGGAAGCTATCAAGCAGACCGTATGCAACCAATCACAGGATCTGTTTCTCTTGCTATCGAAGGCAACATGGGCGGTATCGGAAGTACATCAGGCGCATTCACAACAGGCAGCACTGCCTCCCTACCAATCAGAGCCGGCAACCACGGCGGTTCATATGGTCGAAGCTTTATTTTCAATAGTGGGAATCAGACAAGAACCGGTCCTGAAACAAACCCCAAAAACGTCGCTTTATTAGCCTGTCAAAAACAACCCTGAGAATATCCATGAAAGAACAATTTAACGATATCAAGCTATTTGATAAATTCGCGATCCTCAATCATGCCGGCAAACATGAAATATTAACAGAAGGTGATTCTTGGAATGAGCTAAAAGACTTGTATACCAGAATACTAGATGAACACCGTCCAGAAAAGACAATCATGGCAACAGATGCATCTGTCACCTGGAGAGGAGACAGATGGCGCTGTCACATCTTTCACAGCGACCGGGGCTGGGGGTGCGCAATGCGTCGCAATCCTTCAATTATACCTCACCTTCAACACGATCTCGGCTTTGAGCTTGATAAATTATTGTCACTGACTAATGGCTCCGGTCTTATCCTCATTGCCGGCCCTACTGGCGGTGGTAAGACTACAACTATGGCCTCTCTTATCAATTACCTATCAGAACGAGGTGAATTAGGCGATACGGTAACAATTGAAGAACCTATCGAATACAGTCATAGCGATCCACTCATCTGCCAACGTGAAGTCGGAATAAATGTAGGCAGCTTTAATGGCGGAGTACATGAGGCTATGAGGCAATTTCCAAAGAACATAGTTATTGGGGAGATTCGTCATCCCAGCACTGCAGAAGCTGCAATTCAGGCTGGATTAACAGGTCATCGTGTATTTGCAACACTTCATGCAGAAAACATTCATGAAGTCGTGACCAGAATGTTTGCCTTACTAGACGATCAGCATGATGAATTACTTCCCCAAGCAATGCAGGGGTTTATTTGTCAGCACCTAGTTCATGGAATCAGTGGTAAGACGCACTGTATTTACGAAACGTTAGAAGCAACTCCCCAAGTTCGCAGTATCCTCGCTCAGGGTGCTTCTGCATTACCACGGCTTAACCATGAAATGTATCAGCAACGCAGAAAATCGCTCTCGGAACACGCAAAGTCACTTGTAGTTTCTGGCCAACTTCAGGTTGAAGAAATTGCTCGTTGGTCATCAGATTAGGATAAACAATGAGTATTAGAACTAATTTTATAAGTTTTCTTTTAACTGCAGTTCTGGCAACGCCAGCGATTGCACAGACCTATACCGTCAAAAGTGGCGATAGCTTATGGAAAATAGCTGAAAAAACAAAAGCACAGAATGTGACGGTTCATCAAATGATTGCAGCGATACATGAAAGCAACTCATCTTTACTGGGTGCTGATATTGCAAGCATCAAGCCAGGTATGGAATTAATTATCCCAGACGAAGCGTCTGTATCTAACGCAGACTCCAAGCATGCCACACAATTACTAGCTGGCACTGTTAGTCAATCATCGACATCCACAAGAACTGCACGAATTGATTCCATACAAAAGCAAATTAGCCGGATTGAATCTGAAATCAACGAGACAATCGAATCTCTTTCATCAAGTCAAGAAAGCTTCAAAGCAATGGTTTCGCAGTAGGAGAAAGGACTGAGAAAGAGTTAAACAATCATGCCGGCCTTATGCTTTTCATAAGGTCGGCATTTTCTTTTTATCATGCATGAATGCCGAAATGATTTGAATCGGTGGAATATCAAAACTACCAGCACTTAAACAGATACAGTCCGTTCGGGGAGTTTCACGGCCCTGGAGTGCATCCTGATAAAGATCCAAATAATCTTTGTGATGACCGCCAGTTTTTGCCACTATTCCCTCATCATATCCCTCATTCAGCTCAACACGAGCCATTTCAAACGCTTCCATCAACGTCAGCAGCTCATTATCCACCAGCAATAAATCACTGTATGAATTGATTGATTCGAGTTCTGCAAGATAGGGTTCAAGCGACTTTACGGCCAATTCGACATTCTTTTGCAGTCTTTCACAGTAGCTGGCCATTGAATCGGAAGGTTCTGTAAACCAGGCTTCATCATATTCAGAATATCCAAGTGTGCTTTCCATAATCATCAACCTGGACTATGGAAGCTGTGCTTCAATTTGTGCAGCACGTTTGCTTTGAATATCCGAAAAGCTATCAGCGGTACCGGCAGCAAACGTGGATGTGATAATCACCATTGCTGCAATAAAAATAATAAGTGTTTTCATGGGGAATGCCCTCGTAAAAGAAACTAATTACGGGGCAGATATGAATGTCACACAGGGACAAAGTATCTGTCCCGTGCGGGTTGAGCTATAAAAAGCCCAAAAACAAAAAAACCGCATGCAATGTTATTGCTGTGCGGCTTTCGTTATCACCATCCACCTTAGTGGGTAGGCAAAGCGCTCTAATTCAATAGAGAATGATTTAATGATATGCTCAGTAAACTAAAAGGTCAATTATCATCACTTCCAAATGATCATTAATAGGGATGTTTATGTTTAGATTTACTCTTTTTTCCATTGCTATTATTTTTGCCAATGCGTCAGTAGCCGATGAGCGATCAGATGACAGCAGTCCTTGGAAAGCTTACAAGCAAGAAGATTCATTCACTGGTAACAAGTGGTGCTATGTAAGGACCAGTTACATGAAAGATTCAGAAGGTAATTACATGCGGGATATAATTCTACCCACCAATCAGAGAGCAATGAATAAACGAGGGGAATTCATTGACCTAAATTACAACATCTCATTGGGGCTGATGGGTACCATGAAAAAAGGTGTACAAGCGAACCTTGATGGTGTTCTTGTAGACATGGACAACAATATAGAAAGTGTTATTGAGACATTATCGACTGGAGAACAATTGAAAATCAGGTTTGAGTGGAAAAGCCAATACCTTGGAACGGTTCAAGAGACTCACACGATAAAGTTGGATACATTCTCCGATGCCTGGGCTGAAGCTACAGCGATGTGTAATTGATCACCTTAAATATCTCATTCATCTGAACGACTTCTACCTCTTTTCTTGGACATTGCTGCCATTGCACCCTTTTTCACATTTAACCTACTCGCATATCGGACCGGCATAGTAGCTGACTTCCAACCTCCAGCAACCATCATTGCGGGGAGATCAGCTCCATCAACCAACAGTTCCTGAGCTGCACCCACTCTGGTTGAATGTGCAGAGACATCTTTAAAAGAATATCCATTTCGTTTCGCCAGATTCTTGAAAATACGGGCAATACGGTCTTTATGCATTGAATCTAGCACATGGTTACCAGCCCCTACTGATCTAAATAGAAGACCACTCTCAATATGCGCTTTGTTGCACCAATCATTAATGAGATCCACAGTTTCAGCAGAAATATAACGATGACTTCCTTCACCGGCCTGGTCAGTCTTGTGCCATCCAATATAGACACTCCCACTGCCATCATGATCGAATTGAAGATGCTCAAGCTCTATCCTTACTAATTCAGAGCATCGCATCATCGTGTCGAAAGCCACTGATATGAGAGCTTTATATAATGTGTCTCTCAAATCATCACCGAGACTGTCGATAATATTGTCCAGCATCTCGTATTTAATTGGAGCAGCTTGACGTTGCGAGCGAGAACGAAACCTTAATGCCACCGACTTTAGTGCCATTGAGACTCTTTTGGTAGAGACAGGATTTATTGCGTTGTGGCCATAACTGTAATCTCCTGTGACATCACGCACAGCATCCAAACCAATGTCGTGAAAATATTTTATGGAAGTCATATATCGGGATACCGTTGCCACAGCCTTGTTTTGCTCTGTGGCCATCACCTTTCGCCCTTTTTCTTCGATAAAAATCACTTCACCCGTTTTAGGATCGCACTTTGGCTTTGTGGCCATATCCCAAATAAACTGTTCCAGTTGTTCCGGTGTTGCAGGTATTGCACGAAATTCATTATGATCACACCAGGCTTTATAAATCTTGAAATCGGCAGCACGCGCCCGATTGGTATTTTCAGCAAAAGCATTTTGATAAATCCGTACACGTTCTTCGACCTGATCATGTAGCTCTGGGTTTCCCACAAATTCACGGACACATAGTTAAGCCCGTATAGCCTTTTTCAAATTCTACCGGACTAATTCCGCCTAATGTCGAATGACGACGTTTCGGGTTATAAAAACGTTCAATGTAATCGAATACATCCGCCCGAA
>NZ_JAUSCC010000131.1 GCF_030651745.1 Methylophaga sp. | reverse complement strand
AACTCCTGGACGCGTGTTCAAGGGTAAGAAAATGGCAGGCCATATGGGTGATAAAAAACGCACGTTGCAAAATCTTTCTGTTGTCAGAGTGGATGCGGAACGGAACCTGATTTTGGTCAAAGGCTCAGTGCCAGGTGCAACAGGCAGCAATGTCGTAGTTAGCCCAGCTGTGAAAGCCTAAGTAAGATTCTGAGGGGAATTAACGTGGATCTTCAGTTACAAACATTCAACGGTAAGAAAGCCGGAAACATTACAGTTTCCGATGCGTTTCTTGATCGTGAGTTTAATGAGTCACTTGTGCATCAAGTTGTTACTGCTTATTTAGCAGGCGGCCGTGCCGGAACGCATGCACAGAAAACCCGCTCAGAAGTGAGCGGTGGTGGCAGAAAACCTTTTTCACAAAAAGGAAGTGGTCGCGCTCGTGCTGGTACAATCCGCAGCCCATTATGGCGTAGTGGTGGTGTAACCTTTGCATCGAAAAATCGTGATTACAGCCAAAAAGTAAACCGTAAAATGTACCGTAATGCGATTTCTGTCATTTTGTCAGAATTACGTCGTAAAGATGCATTAGTTGTGGTTGATAAAGTTGAGCTCGATTCACCAAAAACAAAAGACTTGTTAGCAATGACAAAGTCGCTGGGTATTGAAAACGCTTTGATCGTTTGTGAAAACGCCGCCGGTAATCTGGCGTTAGCATCGCGCAACTTATATAACATTGCTGCTACAGATGCTGCACATGTGAACCCAGTAGCATTATTGCGTTTTGAAAAAGTCGTGATGAGTGAAGACTCAATTCGTAAGCTTGAGGAGTCATTTGTATGAACACAGAACGCTTAAGCAAAATTATTCTTGGCCCAGTGGTTGCTGAAAAAGCATCGCGTGTAGCCGAAGATCATAACCAGGTAGTACTTAAAGTATTACCTAACGCCAACAAAGCTGAAATCAAAAAAGCTGTAGAAAGCTTGTTTGATGTGAAAGTTGCTGCTGTATCAACAGCCAATGTTAAAGGCAAAGTTAAACGTGTAGGCCGTAATTTCGGCAAACGCAGTGACTGGAAGAAAGCCTATGTGACATTAGCTGATGGTGCTGATCTCAACTTCCTTGGCGAATAATACAGAATACGGGTGAGGAAACAGGAATGGCATTAAAAAAGGCTAAACCTACATCAGCAGGTCGCAGATTTGTTGTGCAGGTGAGTACTCCAGATCTGTACAAAGGTGCGCCATATGCTCCTTTGGTAGAGAAAAAGACTAAAAATGGTGGTCGTAATAACGCTGGTCGTATTACTGTCCGTCACCAAGGTGGTGGTCATAAACAACGCTATCGCGTAGTTGACTTCAAACGTAACAAAGACGGCATTCCTGCTGTTGTTGAACGTATTGAATACGATCCAAACCGTACGGCTCATATTGCTTTATTAAGCTACGCAGATGGTGAAAAACGCTACATTATCGCTCCAAAAGGCATCACCGCTGGTGATCGTCTTGAGTCAGGTGATGAAGCTGCAATCCGTGCTGGTAATACGTTGAAATTGTCTGCCATTCCTTTAGGTAGCACTGTTCACTGTGTTGAATTGAAACCAGGTAAGGGTGCTCAGTTAGCACGTAGTGCTGGTAGCAGTGTTCAATATGTTGCTCGTGAAAATGGCTATGCCACTATCCGCTTACGCAGTGGTGAAACTCGTAAAGTTCCACTGGAATGCAAAGCGACTATGGGCGAAGTTGGTAATGGAGAGCATTCATTACGTTCATTGGGTAAAGCCGGTGCAAAACGTTGGCGTGGTGTTCGACCTACCGTTCGCGGTGTGGTCATGAACCCGGTTGACCATCCACATGGTGGTGGTGAAGGTCGTACCTCTGGTGGACGTCACCCCGTAACACCTTGGGGTGTGCCTACTAAAGGCTACAAAACTCGTAAGAATAAACGTACGGATAATATGATCGTACGTCGTCGTAATCGTAAATAAAAGGCTAGGAATTTCACATGCCGCGTTCAATTAAAAAAGGTCCATTTATTGACCATCACCTTGAAAAGAAGGTCTTGGAAGCGAGAGATGCAAGTAACAAACGTCCGATC
>NZ_JAUSCC010000124.1 GCF_030651745.1 Methylophaga sp. | reverse complement strand
TGCTGAGGAGCTAAAGAGTGCGATTGAGGCCTTTATCGTAAGGCATAATCAGAAGGCTCAACCTTTTAAATGGCGCCGAAGAGAGGTACAGGGTAGTCAGATAAAAAATACAATAGCTAATTTACGCAATTAAACACTAGTCTTGAAGCTAAAAGAATGGCCGAAAAGCTCATTCTTCGTGCTCAAAAAGCTGGAGCCTGGCAAGCCGCTTTGGACTATGCCGGCGAGAACTTCTCGGATTTCAATTTGATTTTCTTAACGGCTGAAATTAATAAAGCTAAGGCTCTTGCCGACGCTGCTTTGCTTCCAAATAATGGATCAAATGCTGGAAATGGCTCTGTTAATCAAACCGCCGCCGCGACTCATCAGGAAGATCCAAAATCTGAAGATACGAAGAAACCACCTGTTAATAACAAAGCGAAAGAGGCATTGAATAATGCCAAACAAAATCTTTCCTAGTTAATAACACTTCACCCTCCTGGGCGTCACTGATGCCCACCGGGGATTCATGATGTCCTTCATTTCATTATTTGGAGCCGTTATGAAAACATGTTTTTTACACATTTTAAATCTGATCGTCCATGTTATGTTCGGGACCATTTTCTTTATTTCTCTTGTGGGAGATCAAGCCTTTCCAGAAGGCAATTTAATCGACATTATTAGAGCCGTTCTTGGATAGCTACTAAATTACTTTCACCCATTTGGGCGTCACTGATGCCCTATAGGGGATTCATGACGTCCATTAAATTTGGAGTCGTTATGAAAATCATTAATCTCCAGCAAAGAACGCCCGAATGGCACAAGTGGCGAACATCAGGTGTTTCTGCGTCGGAGGCGATTGTCGTTCTTGGACAATGTCTGTTAAAGACAATCTACCGATTATATACGGAGAAGAAAGGCATCACGCTTCCTGACAATCTGGATGCAAACCCGTTTGTCCAAAGAGGAATCAGGCTTGAAGCAACCGCTCGAAAATCATTTGAAAATCGGTATGACACCCTACTTTTGCCGTTATGTGCCGAATCCGAAGAATTCCCTTTTCTTAGGGCATCTTTTGATGGCATCAGCGACGAAGGAATTCCTGTTGAATTGAAAGTCCCTATGGAAGTTAATTTCCGGAATGCTCAACAGGACGGCATTGAATCGAAAATTTACAAGCGGTATTACTACCAGGTTCAGCATCAAATTCTGGTTGCAGGTTCCGATAAGGGCTACTTGTCGCTCTACCTGAATGACAAAGAGCAACTTGATTTCTTGATAGAGCGAGATAATGATCTTATCGATAATCTGGTTTTCGAAGCACGTAAATTTGTCGATTGTCTGAACAAAAATAAGCCTCCGGCAACGGATCCGAAGCGCGATATCTACATCCCATCCGGTCAGGAACTTGATAAATGGAACGCGCTTGCCGCTAATTACCATTCTATTGAGAAAATGATTGAGGAATTCAAAGTCAAGATTAAACCGCTTGAAAAAGAGCAGGTGGATATTGAAAAAGCATTCCTTAAATTAATAGGCGATTTTGCCCAAGCTGAAAGCGCAGGTCTACGGATCAGTCGCTATCTGGCTCAAGGCAGTATCGATTACAAGGCTGCGTTATTAGCCTTGCATCCCGATGTTGATCCAACTTTTTTGGAAACTTTTCGTAAAGATTCGTCCGAAAGAACACGTCTTACACTCAAGGACGAAGAAAAAGCATCGGTTCCGTTCTCAATGGACGCAATCATGTCCGCTAATGACGGCAACTTTTGGTTTTAGCCACTTAGTCCGCCATTAACCTTTAACCCACCGGGGAACACTTTCCCGTATGGGCGCATGTGTTTCCCGAATTTTAGGAGGCACCATGCGCCGAGGTTTTGATCGTAGCCTAAATCTCGACCTGTTCGATGATCAATGGCTGTGGCTGCAAAGCACAGAGCCATTGGCTGAAGAAGTACCGCCCTGGACTAATGAGGAAATTGCCCATATCTGCGATTGTCTTGTGGAAGACTCGTTGCGGAATCTGTTTGACGGCCGTTGTTCGATGGAAACAGTTGTTGAAATCTTCAAATGGATGATGGACGTTAACGATCCGAATCCCTTCAGCTTCACCAACTGCTGCAAGGTATCCGGATTTGATCCTGATGAAATTCGTGATGCCGTTTTAAACAAATTTGAATCTGTTCAGAATCGAAAACTTCATTAAACCCAAAAGGGGCAACGTCCCCCTTGGGAATGGTTGCCTCTTTTATTAATTCTTTAGAGGAAATAACCATGACTAAAAAATTTGCTGTTACCTACGAAATTGACTACACACACCGAGTTGTTGTGGGTGTTACTGCACCGGATGCCGAAACTGCCAAGCAATTGGCTAGTGCCGCATTCGATGAAGGCACTATTTGGGGTGACACTGAAGACATGCCCTTGCTCTTTGATGATTATGAAGAAGTCGATGACGAAACCTTGTGTTTCAGTGCTGAAGAAATCTCGGAGTTCCCGGAACCTGATTCTTCTGTCAAAGCTATAAAGCAAAAGGAATTTGCATTTTATGCGTGCCAGGCCTTGCTTGCCGGTTGTTGTAACTCTGCCCGTGATTTTGCGAGGAAAGCATTGCCTCATGTTGCTGCCGAATTGTCGTCCCAACAGGACGATGCTCAAGCAACTCTGTCAGATGATTCTTTGTTGACCAGTACAGAGGCGCTTGATCTTGCAAGAGACCATAGCATTGATCTTTCATTGTCTTTAAAAAGTGGCCTTCGGACTACGCACTATTTGTACTCCGAACCCGACGGTCAATACTTTCACAAAGATATCGACGGTGTTATTCGTGAAATTTATCCTGAAGATTTTCTGGATACCTATCCGGATTCTCTCGGGAAAATCTGGCGTATTGATCAGAAGGTCTCAACTAAACCTGTACCAAAGTTAAGCACTGTGGTGATGCGATGAAGCTGACACGCGATGTTCTGCCATAGCCAGAAGGTTGGGGGATTGTTCAAGATCCCGAAAATGCAAAACCTGATTACCCAGGAATGCTGAACTGTTATAGCACTGACAGTGCTCAACAAATACCTATGGTTGTGATGACTACGGTCTGATCTTTCTTTCTAACCTTCCGCAAGGATACTCATCTTTTGCGGATGCTGTGTTTCTTGCGGTCTTTTAATTTAGCTGGAGATTTACATGGAAACACTACCAAAAGCAGCATTGGAATCTGAGCTGATGCAGTTTATTGGCACGGAAAACTGGTATAAACACCCATTGACGCCATCAATGACCTACACCGACGGCGTCAAGTATTTTGCGGAGCAAACTGAAAGTTATTGGCTTTTGGACATTATTGCAACCGAGCACTTTCCAATGCTCAAGGAGCAACCGTTTTTGTTTATCACGGTGGAGTCTCAAAATGGATCTTGCACAATCGTTGTCACTGATGGCAATGGTAATGAGCTGAAGTCAAAGCATGTGACATTCACAACTTTAATTGAGGGGACTTGGAAATTTTATCTGCTCGACGACGTTCTGTTGCTGCCATCGGAATACTAATTCCATTTTAATTTTTACCTATCAGGGAAAACATTCCTTGTGGGTATTGTTTTCCCTGTATTTTTTAATGACAATGTGAGGAAATAACAATGAACGCAATACCGGAGAATCATTCAATGGCTTTACAACCTAAATCTGAATATGAAGGCATCTGCATGACTGAAGCAGAATATTTGGCAAGTGAACCGGATTCTGAGGTTCGACGTGAATATATTGATGGTCGCGCTTATGCTATGGCTGGGGCGAGTGTCAATCACGCACGGATAACAGGTAATATTTTTGGCGAGTTCAGAAATCACTTGAAAGGTAAGCCCTGTGAAACTTTTATGTCCGACATTAAAGTACCATTGAAGGTCTCTATAGGAAAAAACTACGTTTATCCTGATGTACTGGTTGATTGCTCCAAAACAGAAGGGAAGAGTTATTTTTCAAACTCCGCCACCATTATTGTTGAAGTGTTATCTAAATCGACCAGAAAACGTGATCTTACAACAAAACTATTAAGATACATTAACCTGCCATCTTTACTGGAATATGTATTGATAGAACAAGACTTCGTTCAGGTGCAAGTCCTTCGTAAAAGGACTGATTGGAATTATGAATTTTATTTTCTTGGAGATTCAATCACGTTTGAATCAATTGATTTAACGCTCGCGGTTGAAGAAATTTACGACCGTGTTGACAATGATGATATGAATGAATTCAGGCAACAAGGGTTGTTGCCTCCAGAATAGTAATTCTAATCAAAAGTCGCACAATTTTGTGCTTCTTTCGTGCTTAACATTTTAACGGTAAGTAGCATAATGCCTTTACCGTTTTTCCAGAGTGCTTTCTTTGAGAAAGTATTGTGAAAAGACGACTATTGTAGTTCTCTAAGAGGACTCAAAAGATAGTGCCAGTTCAGCACTTTAAATAAGGAATCGATGAAGCGCTCCGGCGTGATTATTTATGAAGCGGCTTAGCCGTGATATTTATTTTTCAACCCTCCAGGGAAAATCCATTTTTCCTAGGGGAAACGTGTGTTTTCTCTGGTTTAAACCAAGGAAAACACTGTGAAAACTCAAACTAAAAAATTCCCTATTGGCTCAACTTTTGGCATTACAGCGCCTGCTGTTATGACGGTTGATGGTTTTGATGATGCTCTGCATCCTCTAATTCCAACCAAGAAGGACTATGTGTTCAGAAATGAACATCTTCGCGATGTCTTGGCATTTATTGCTAATCCCTTTGGCGATGCGTTGTACTTGACTGGCCCTACTGGTTCTGGCAAAACATCGATGATTTGCCAGGTCGCTTCTCGCTTGAATTGGCCTGTTCATCAAGTCACCTGTCACGGTCGTCTTGAGCTGAACGATTTGATTGGTCAATTCATGCTCGTCAACGGTTCCATGTCTTTTGTGCATGGTCCGCTTGCTCAAGCTGTTCGTGATGGACATTTGTTGATTTTGAATGAGATCGACTTGATGGATCCTTCTGAACTCGCCGGTTTGAACGATATTATCGAAGGGCAACCTTTGGTCATTCCTCAAAACGGTGGTGAAGTCATTAAGCCTCATCCTAAATTCCGTTTGATCGCTACCGGCAACTCCGCTGGACAGGGTGATCAAAGCGGTCTTTATCAAGGTATCATGCAGCAAAATCTTGCTTTTTTGGATCGGTTCAGATTAATGGAAGTCGGTTATCCCGAAGCTTCTATTGAGAAGGCCATCTTGAAAGCATCACTTGTCAGCATGAGTATTACTGTCGATTCCATCATGGAAAATCTGACAGAGAAAATGATTGAAGTCGCGAATGAAATTCGTCGGCTTTTTGTTGGTGATTCCGATGGCTCAGGTGAACTTAGCGTCACTATGTCTACCCGGACATTGGTACGCTGGACTAACTTGATGATTGCTTACAAACGGGCACCCAATGCCCTGGCGTATTCACTGGATCGTGCTCTCACCTTGCGTGCAGAACCCGCTCAACGTGAAGCTATCCATCGTATTGCCAAAGATGTTTTTGGTGATTCATGGGGAGAATAAGCGATGAGTGCTCCATTTCAACTCTATCGCTTCACTCATGGCGATGGTTCATCGAAATCCTGGGGTGTTCGCTTTAACGGCGATGGCACCTTCACCTCTATATGGGGAAAAACAGGTACAAAGATGTCTTTCAAGACTAAAGGCTTCAAACAACCAGATGAGGTGCAAAAGCTGATACGTTCTAAACAACGTAAAGGCTATGAGTATTTGGGCGGTACTTTTTATATGGGTGATGACGGAAAAATTAGCACCGCTTCACCACCGTCCGTTCCTGTAAATCCTGAACCTTCTGTGGAAGAACCGCGCATTTATTGGACTATTAAATGCATCAAGAATTTGCCCAGCGAAAATTCTGATTCTTTCAAAGAATTAAGCGATCGACTTAAGGCAATATTTGTTCGCTTCGGAAAAGACTTCGATGAAGAACCAATAAATAAATCAGAGCTGATTAAAAACTCTGGAATCATCAAAAAAGAGGCCGGTGTTTTTGTCTTCTTGTTTTTGTTAGCCTTGAAAAAGTTTGCGCCTAGTGGAGTAACGGTTTCCTTGTCTCACGAAGACGGTGTTGAAATCAGTGATCAGCTTAAACTGGAAACTCAGGCGTTGTCATATTTTGACATCGACTTGGAATCCATTCGCCACATTGCAGAAGAAATTGGTTTGCTTGTAAAAAGGTTAGATCTATCGACGATCGCACCTGAATACCAAGACTTTTACTTCTGAACTTTTAATTATTTACTAACCCAGAAGGGGCAATAAACGCCCTTATGGGACGTTTCTGCCTCTTCATTTTTAATATTTTTGGAGAAGCAGTTATGTCAAACGCAGAAATGATACTTGACCAAGTTGACGTTGTTAAACTTGACATCAACCTTTGGACAAGCTCGAAAAAACTAAGAGCTGAAGACCTTGTGCTGGCCGATGGTTCCAGACTTCCACCGGAAGACCTAGCGTCCCTTGGCACCAAGAAAACGATTAATCCCGACAAACTGAAGGAATTCAACCGTATCAAGAAAGAGGCCGAACGCATCTGCCTTGAAGCCGGTACCCGTTTTATCGGTGGTTTTGCCAATCCAAGGACTGAAATCCCAAGGATTACTCAACAGCTTGATGATCTATCCAGGAAGTTTTATGAGGAAAGAGATCAGTTTTTGGCAAGCTATACCGCCGATACTGAAGCCTGGATTGGTGCTCACGCTGAGTTTAGCGAGGCCATTCGCCGGGCTATTGAGCCGGTTGACAGCGTAGCCTCAAAGCTTCGTTTTGATTACATTGTTTTTCGTGTGACCAAACCGGATCCTGAGCAACAAGAATCGCTTGAGCGTCGCGCACTCTCCATGAGTGAACAACTCTTTAAGGAGATTGCACAAGATGCCAGTCAGATTATCGATCGGTCATTTGTTGGCAAAGATACGGTGACAGGCAGGGTATTGAACAGCTTTCGACGTATGCGCGATAAGCTGGACAGCCTTGGATTTCTTGATTTCAGGTGCATGCCTGTTGTCGATGAAATTGATTCTGTTTTGGGTTCACTTCCACAAAGTGGTCCATATAATGGCATCGTCTTCCATAACCTGTTTCGTCTTGGCTTGTTATTGTCGGATCCGGAAAAGATCAAACGTCATGGCAGCGGTTTATTACAGCCTGTTGTTGATCTTGAAAACGAGCCTGAAGATGATGTTTTGGATGATCAAATCATTCCAGAGCCTGATTCCAAGCTTACCGACGAAGACTTAATTCAACCGTCTTTACCAGAGGTTTCATCACCTTCTGAAAACACCGATTTAGTCGAAGAACCAATAATTGAGTCTGAAATCGATGATGATGACGATATCCCCGGTTTTGATGATTATTTGGCTAAATATAATCCTGCTCAAGATATTTTTGATACTGTGCTTTCCGCTCAAACCGATGTCGCAACTGGTTTAGTGGAGGATATTTCTGAAACACCAAAAGCAGTTATTCCTGTCACTCCCGTTCCTGTTGTTAAGCCAGTTAAGTCTTTAATTGAAGACGGTCTGGACAATGATGACGATGAGCCAGTCGAATCAGAGGAACTAGCGACTGCTGGGGATTTTTGGTTCTAGTTTTAATTTATTTTTTACCCGGCGGGTTGCAAATTCAATCCGTATGGGTTGTTTTGCCTCGCCGTCATTTAATTTTTGGAGATTTTTATGGCTAATAATTACGACCAGGCGACTGTTCAACCTAATTTTCCTATTTCTTCCGTTACGGATTTTGAAAAGGAATTACTCAACAGATATGGATTTTCCTATGAAACCTATAGTTCCAATCAGGACGATACCGTTTATTTTTTCGCGGAAGAAGGTGCTCGTGACGAAATTGAAGATCTCGAAGTTGATCTTGTTTCCGAACACGCTCAGCTAGGGGATCCTATTGCAGTTAAATTGCTGGAATACATTCAGGAACATGGCTCCGACGACTTGGATGCTTATGTCTCAAGTGAATTCAGTTGGGTATCAATTTTCCAGGAAATTTTGAAAAAACCTGAGTGCGCAAGCATTGAGGACATCTGTATCGAGGGTGCTTATACCTGCGACAAACTTCGTCCCGGTGAATTTGGCGGCTGGGTTTGTCGAATTACTCGCGAATCTGTTCAGCATGATGGCACTTCTGCGGCATTTGAACGCATGAAGAAAGAGCCTGAGTTTTTAGTAGCGCTCGATATTGTGTTTGCTATGGCAAATGGGCATGTTTTGGATCAATTGGATGTTGATGATGATCCTGAGCTTGCTACTGAGCATAAAGCACAACGCCATGCACTTGATGTGATTCACAATTATGTTGTGAATCATCCTCTCGCAAACTAAATCATATTTTTAACTTTAACGGGAAATTTCATTTTTCCCGTTGGGATACTTGATCTTTCCCGTGTTTTTTTCAGGATTGATTATGTCTTATACACACTATTTTGAAATTACTAAGAAACCACATCAAGGATTTTGGGCAGAGCTCATGCTTGATGTGGAAAAGCTTTTTATGAACTTACCGACTAGCGAGGAACTTTCACAGCTAGATTACGATGTTGTCCATGGGCGTCTTTTACATGGACCTATGGGCGATAAAAAGCCTATTTGTAATACACAAAGAATATCTTTCAACGGGAATGCGGCCGAAGAAATGGATCATGAAACGTTCACGCTTCTTCCTAAGAAAATGGATGATTACTGCAAAACCGCGCGTAAACCTTACGACTTTGCAGTTTGTGCCGTTTTAATTATCGCTTATAACCATAAGCCGGATATTGTTCTCGTAACAAGTGATGGCGATACTGATGACTGGAATCCCGTTTTGAATTGGGTCCATCAATATGTATTGCCGGCCGCGATCTTACCACCTGGTATCAAAGCCGCTATTTTGCCTTCCAATTCTGGATCGTTTGAGCAATCTAAAAAACTTAATAGTTTTTTTGATAATTTGAAATGCGCTGAATCAACTATTGGGGATTATTATTTTCCTTGATATATTTTTTTGTTTTTAACCCACCTGGGGCAAACACAGCCCCTTTGGGTCATGGTTTGCCCCTTTATTAATTTTTTGGAGTACACCATGAAAAATAAAACCTTGAATAACGCCTTTCCTATCGTTGCCGCAGCATTGGGCAACAAGTTTGGCGTTAATGTCAGCATTGGCGGTTCTGATGCCTATACCACTGGCAAAATGATCAATATTCCTGCTTACAACCTTGAAGATCAGTCTTACAAGGATGTTGCATGGGGCTATTTGGCACATGAAGCAGCACATGTCCGGTTTACCGAGTTCACTGCTTTTAGTAATGCCGCGACTAATCCTGTTCGGAAAAGAATCGTCAATATCCTGGAGGATATTCGCATTGAGAAATTGATGCAGGATACTTATCCGGGTACTAAACGAACGACTGAAAAAGTTGTACAGCATCTTATTCAAACCGGCGGATTTCAAATAATCGGTCAAAATGAACAGGTGCATCCTGCAGCTGTATTATCTCAGTTTTTGTTGTTTCGTCTTCGTAATGACATCCTGGGCCAAACAGCTCTGTCGTCTTACGCAGATACCGCTGAATCCTTACTGGAAGATACTTTTCCAGTCGGTGCGGTAACAAGATTGAATGGTCTTCTATCCGAAATGCCTCAGCTTCAAGTAACGCGTGATTGTGTTCGGCTTGCCGACCGCATTTTGCGCATGATTGAAGAGGAACAGGAGAAGGAGCAGGAAAAGGCTCGTCAACAGCAGTCTCAGCAACAAGATAGTGATGATTCGTCGTCTCAATCTCAAACTGGACAAAGTAATACTGATCAAGATGAGGATTCAACCGATACTGACTCAGGCGATTCCCCACAGGATAGCCCGTCCCAAGGTGACGATTCTCCAACCGATCAAGATGCTGATGACAGTCAGCCGATTCAACAACCAAGCGATTCTGAACCGGACATTGAGGATCAAGATCAAGGCTCAAGCTCTCAACTGAGCGATGCTGACGATCAAGATTCACAACCTGGTCAGGGTCATGTTAATGCTATGGGTAGCAATGCCGATAATTCACAGGATCAGAATAGCGAGCAATTAGCGCAAAACCTGGCTTCTGTGTTGTCAGCCAGTGATGATGATGTGCCGGATGACGTGTTTGAAGCGGCTAAACAGCTTTTGGGCAGTCAACCTGTCAATAGTTACGATGAAAATGTTCACATGCCTGTTGCCATGGATCCAGACTTGAATCCTGCTATTGGTAACGCACTGATGAATAAGGTTTTAGGGAGCTCGGGCAAAATCCGCGCTTCGCTTCAAGGTCTGGTTCAATCCAGTCGATGTGATCGTCCCGTGAATAAACGCTCGGGCAATCGTATTGATGGTAGAAGGCTGTCTCGTTTAATTCAGGGCGATTCTCGTGTTTTCGAACGCAGAAGCCATAAGCAGGCGCCGAATACGGCAATTCATTTGCTGGTAGATGGTTCAACCTCTATGGCAGACAGAGCCCCGAATAATCCTAATCATTCTTTGATCGAGTTGGCAATGGAATCAGCAATGGCATTAGCATTGGCACTGGAAGGTATTTCAGGCGTCAATCCTGCTGTGACTCGATTTCCATACAACGATACCGGCAACGTGGTTCCTCTGTTGAAACATAGTCAAAAAGTTCGCCTAAATGCGCCGAAATTCGCTCCTATTGTAAGTGGAGGAACACCGCTTCATACCGCGTTGTGGTATGCCGCCTCATCCGTTCTGGCTACGCGTGAAGAACGGAAAATCATTATGGTGCTAACCGATGGACAGCCTGATGATCTGGATCTCACAAAAGCTATTATCAAACGTTGTGAAGCGACTGGTATTGAGCTTGTTGGTGTTGGTGTCTGTTTCGACACGAGTCATTTATTTGATCGGTCAATCTGCATCAACGATGTGTCCGAGTTGCGTTCCGAGATGTTCAGGATCAGCCGCGATTTGTTGTTGGCAGCTTGAAATTTAACCTCTGGCTAATCACTTTAGATTAGCCAGTTTTCTTACCCAGACAGGGATCACATCCCTTCTGGGTTGCTCTTTGTCTGTTACTTTTTTTGGAGCAGTACAATGAGTAATTTACAAAAGTTAAGAACCGCTTTTGAAGCAGCAACTAAGGAAGGGTATATCGATTTGTCGACAGATTGGTCGCTCCGCAACAATAACGTTATGTGTGGCAATACGTTTGTCGCCGAAGTTTTGGTTGATGGCGATAATAAAGTCATGAGAAATGAACGTCGTGCTAATGCGGAGTTTATTATCTTGGCTCATAACATGATGTCAGAAATATTGGCAGATCTTGAGCGCTTGCAATTACTTGAAGCTGAATTGGATCGCGTTAAAGATCAAGCAATTGAAATTGAAACAGCGCTTGAATCCTCAACTGAAGCCATGTCCTTAATGCGAGAACAAATCGAGCAAATGCGGGGCATGTTCAATGACGATGATGAGTCTATTCAATTGGCTTGTGACACGCATGATAAGGCTGAGAAATTAGTCGTCCCTCTGCTTAAATACTGAATCCGCTTAGGATTTTAATTTTACTTTAAACCTGACCAGGGAAATCACATTCCCTGCCGGGCACATGTGGTTTCCCGTATTTTTTGGAGATTCACAATGATGAAAAAAGTAATTGTTCATAATCTGAAAACCATTCCGAAAGATGCTGCCATCTATTGGAATAACAACGGCTCTGGCTTTGCCAAGCAGCTTGAAATTAGAAAGCAGATAAAGACGTTCTGCGAACAACCTGACATCAAGTCCGCTTGGCTGAGTCGAAAAAGAATATCCACATCAAAAAGCTTAAAAGAATTCAAGGACTGTAACAGCCTGAAGCATTTTTTCTCGATGTTTGATGAGGGCGATGATAGCTTTCAAGTGTTCTACACAGAGAAATCTGTTTAGTCATTAATTTTACCCATAGGGGCACACCACCCCTTTCGGGAATGATGTGCCCCTGAATTATTTATTATTGGAGATACATCATGACTACAAACACAACTGAAATTCGTCTTGTCATCCACCTCGAAGGAGGCATTGTACAAGCGGTTTATTCCAACTCCGCCACAGTTATCAAGGTCGCGATACAGGATCTTGATATAGATGGTGCGGATGGAGACGAGATGACTGAGCTTGATGATGGTACCGAGTTTGTTGGTCACATTGAGCCTATTCTTCGCGATGACACTCATGTTGCACGCGTCTTTGCTGCGTTTGGTGAAGTAAATATTGTCGTTGATAAGCAACAGGAAAATTATGTTGCTAACAAAGGGTTGATTTGTCCTAACTGTGGCAGCAACGATGTTGAAGCCAAAAGCTCTTTTGACGGCGAAGGATTAGCTGGTTTAATTTGTGTTGAGTGCAATCATTGCAAATCAACATGGATTGATCGGTACTGTCTTGTTGGTTTTGACAGCCTTGAAATAGGTTCTAAAGTATGATTTTTTGCTCGTGAACTTTATAAATCTATCTTTTTCGAAAAACGCGTTTTTTTAGCTTCTTTCGATCTGAACAATTTAACGGTAAGTGGCATAATGCCTTTACCGTTTTTCCAGAGTGCTTTTTTGAGAAAGTATTGTGGAAAGACGAATTTTTGTAGTTCTCTAAGAGAACTCGAAAGCAGTGCCAGTTCAGCACTTTAAATGAGGAATCGATAAGCGCTCCGGCGTGATACCTATAAGCGGCCTAGCCGTGAATTTATTTATTTTATATTTTAACCCATCAGGGAAAATTCATTTTTTCCTGATGCGAAACGTGTGTTTTCTCTGTTTTAACTGAGGAAAACACCATGAACAAAGATGATCACAAGTCATTTTACCGCTTTGCTGACAGCGCAACTAATCTTGAACTGGAAGCCAAGCTGATATTCAGCTGCATAACCTTATTCTTAAGCTCAAGGAATCTTCGACGATAGCCGAAGCCAACTGGATGACTAAGGAAATTTGTTTAGAACTGGATGCAAGAAGAGATATACATGCCTAAATCGCCTGTATGCCCTTTTTTCTGGCGCATATAATCGCTCAAGACATTTGATTTTTGCTTCGTTGCCTTCGGCAACTGCGATAAGAAGCCGTCTTTCCAATGTTTTCTCGCCTTTTTTGACTTTTGCCGGCAGGTGATCCTCAAAAAATGGTGATGCAGCCCGTCTTGCTCTCCTGAAATCATTCAGAGACTTGATGTTTCAAATATCGATCCCGGCCTTGCCGAAATAACTTCGGTATTCAGCAATTCCCTGTTCAGTAAAGGTCACAAATCCTTCGCTGTTTACGGAAAAATAAGCGTTGTTCGTCAGAGCATCTGCTTTGTTCATTGACTCGCCCCATGTTTGTTTTTAACCATGGTAAGCGATCACTCACTTTTTACAACCCTCCGGGAACTTAACTTCCCAGTGGGAATGTTTTGTCTCCCGTTTTTTTTAATGAACCAGGAGATAACCCCATGAAAACTGTAGCAATGAAAGTAAACCAGGCTAACCTGGTTAAAAGCTTGAAATTCAGCTTTACCAATAAAACCACGGTGCTTGGCGAGTTAATGCAAAACGCCAGACGTGCCAATGCGACTCAAGTTGTTTTTGAGTTTGCGCCTGAAACCAAAATTCTTCGGGTAACCGATGATGGTTGCGGTATCGATTCTATCGAAACCCTGCTTACTGTCGCTGAATCCGGTTGGGATGCTGATGTGGTTGCTCAAGAGCATCCATTTGGCATCGGCTTCTTATCCGCATTGTTTGCCTGCCGTCACCTGACCGTTGTCAGTAAGAGCGGTCGCATTTCAGTCGATACCAACGATGTTCTGTCGTTCAAACCCGTCACCGTAACACCTGTTACTGACTGGAATGGCATAACCTCCATCACTATGCTTGGCGCTGATCTTGAGTTGAAGGACGTTCAGGATACGCTTAATCGCCTTTCGCGCGGTTTTCCAATTCCTGTGTCACTCAACGACGTATTTCTCGATAGACAGTATGCGCCTGATTCCGGTCTTCGCTTTGTCGAGACTGAAATTGGCGCTGTATGTTTGTCGGGTATTGATGAGCCCCTTGGCATTAGCGACGAGTTTGACGTGTACCTGCAAGGTTTGCCTATTTATCGATCGCATTCTTATGGGTCGCGAAATCGGCACATCATTCATCTTGATTCTTCACGGTTTTATGCGCGTTTACCGGATCGAGATAAGCTTATTGATGAGGCCGATGTTGTAAAGCTCGTTAAGTCTGTTTTGACGAAGGAAATTGAAGAAAGTCTTGTATTGCTTAAAGCCACAGTTTCCGCCAAGGAATTTGTGCTTTTTTACGAAATAATGAAGCACTGGGGATTATTGAGTTTACTCAATGATGTACCTGTCGTTCCTATGCAAGCTTTGCATGAGTTCGACGATTACCCAAACTGCGACACTGATGCTTACGGCACCTTCACTTCCAGGCTCAACCAATCTCTGACCCGTTCAGAAGTTGAAGCCCGTGAAGTTGTTGATATCGATGAAGACATACAGGAATACGGCGCTGCTCGTTACATGTTCGCACGGGAACGTGACGCTTTGATCTATCAAGGTGGACTTGATAACGATCACTGGATTCATTCGAAGATTCGGAATCTCGATGATGAAGAACTGACGATTGAACTGGTCAATGAAACGCATGGTGCTTTTTTCGAAGGCGATTGGATATCGATTTATGTACGTTTTTGTGACTCATACCGGATAAAGATAGGCGATGATTTTGTTGAAATTGCGGGCGATGCTTTCTACCAAGGACAGGAAAATGAAGATCAAGTCATTCTTCCAAAGAACGATGCTTCAGGTTATGTCCTGAAACAGATCTCAAGTTACAGATCCGAGTATGAAGACTTTCAAGAGTCGACGCATGAATCAGATATGTACGCATTTGAATCGTTCGTTGTCGCGAATACATCAATTGATCCTGCTGATGCGATGAAGCGTTTGTTACCTGGCTTTTCAGGCTGCCCTTCGTTGTACGGCAAGTCGTTTGTTATTACCCTGGATGATGCCGGCAAAGTTGCTTCGGTAACGGCTGCTTAATCATTCATTTTATTTAACCCTACCGGGAAATGCCTTTTCCCTATGGGAATTGTGGCGTTTCCCGATTTTTTAAGAGTAGTGCCATGAGTAATCATGTTACCAAATCATCTCCAGAGTCCAATTCAGACACGGGGCAATCCGTTCTAAAAATGACTATCGAGATAAAAGGTCAAGAAACTGATGATTTGCAACTAGCTTTGGAGGAAGTTATGCGTCTTTTAGATGGAGGCTTTACTTCGGGCTTTGATCGCAACGAAACCGGTTCTTACAGGTTTTCAATTGACTAAATAGGCTTACTTTACTTTACCCAGCGGGATTGTCATTTTCCCACTGGGACAAGTGATTTTTCCCGCTTTTTACTTTTCAAGGCAGGAGAAAAATCATGAAACCATATTTTCAAAACAAAGTTGACCGTCGCACCCGTTCCGCAATGGTAGATTTTTTAAAAGGGCATTACCGTTACGACACCATGAGTTCGTGGAATCGTCTAACGTCCTATGCTAATAACATCAAGTTTCATCGTCTAGGCTTATCGTCTAAACAGGATGATAAAGCCTATGAAATGCTGAATGTTGATTTCTGGGAAGAAATTAGAGGCCCTATTGACGACTTTACGTATGACCAAGGTCATCGCTACACCATTTGTTCGAATGGGCGTTCCGGCGGTTATCTGGTTTTGCATGAGTCTCACCTGGAACTCACCGGGCATCTCAGCTACTGTCCCACCTGTGGTCAGCGGAACTTTAAAAAGGTACCGCCGGTTACTTACCAGGACGAGAACGAAGAAGTAATTGCTCGGGAAATACTCAGAAGCCAGAATTCTTGGCTTCCTGGCGTTTACCTGGGTCAACCTGCAATTCAGACTTTGACCATTTCAAACGACAAGAAATTGTTGCTGATTAACCGGCTCAAAACTGAATTAAGAGATTGTTCAGCGTCCGATGCTTGCGGTGTTTGTGGAAATCCTCGATCCAATTTCAGTGTTCCGCCGTCACGATTGATGGTCGCAAACAGAGGTATTGATCAGTTTGAGGACTTTTATGCCGAAGACTGGTCAATGGAAGCGCTTCGCGATCGTGTCGATCTGGTTTGTGCGTTTGATACGGCTTGCGATGCTATTCGTAGCAATTTCATTGCGCTTCTTGATGATTATGACGTTGTTGAAATTACCGAACATCGTCCTGTTCAAATTAAAAAACTTGTAGCTCACGCTGCTTAGGAGGTTTTATGTTGAATGAAGCCGATGAAGTTTTAAATGAGGATCTTGATGCCGCAGTAGATTATTACGAAAGTCTTTTGAATAACACTCTGCCTCAAAAGCAGGCAGAACGGATTGCTTTAGAGGAATTTTGTGTTGTTCTTGAGGACAAACTATTAGACCGAATTATGGAGCAATATGCCTGCACAATACTCTCTATTGAGGATTGTGTGCGTGCTCAATTGCAAAAGCATCATTTGATTTAATTTATCTTACCCACTTGGGAGAAAACATCTCCCTATGGGTCGAGCGTTTTCTCTCGGGTGGATTTTCCATCCCGCCTTCCGGGACTTTCTTGATCCTTCCTGGGAGGGGTATCAAGAAAGTCTCGGTTGTCGGGACATCACCAGGACAAAAACCATGTTTTACATCAATATTATCAAGACCGTTGCCACCATTGTCGATGAGGTGACCGTATGAGTACCCAAACGGTTGATTCTGACGTTGTCAAAAACGCAGTTCGTGGTTCCTGGCTGTCTGTCCTGGATTCCCTGGCGCCCGAACTTGAACGCGCTATCTCAAAACCCGGCAGGCACATTGGTTGTCCTGTTCATGGTGGAAAAGATGGTTTTAAGCTGTTTCGTGATGCCGATATCTCAGGTGGAGGCATTTGCAACTCTTGCGGCGCCAAACCGGATGGTTTTTCGTTATTGATGTGGCTTAGAGGTTGGCGTTTTCCTGATACCTAAATCCTGCAAGCCAATACCTAGTTACGTTTAATTGTCGTTATAAATCAATGGTATAATATGAAAACCAAGGTGTTTCATAGGTCATTATTTTAATGAAAGCAAAGCCGTCAAAAAAACTGAAAAAAGCCACCGCCGTTCGTAAGCCAGCAGGCAAAGTTAAAATGACAGCAACCGCATCCGGACTGACCAGCCAGGCAGGCCTTATACCCGTAGTAAAATTCCTGGAACGTATCGGCTTTGAACAAACGGTCCATCAGACGGTTCCACATCAACGCGGGGATAATGCAGAGTATCACTTGTCGGGAACGATGTTGCTGACCGTAGTGGGTGTGATCGGTGGTGCCAGCAACATCGCAAAACTTTGTGCTGTTTGGTCAGATAGTGTCTTACGTGAGGTGGCGGGTTGGCTAAAAATCCCCGTCGAGACCACGATAAGTCGACTCTTTAAAGAAGTCACAGAAAAGCAGATCAGCCAGCTTGAAAGCGTCACCCATAAATTACGCGGACAGATATGGCGCAAGGCCAACCGGGCAGGCGTATCTAAAGTTGGACTCAACCCGGTGCAATGGATCGATATTGATTCCACCGTGGATTCGGTGTGCGGCACCCAAGAGGGAGCCGCTAAAGGCTACAACCCCAAGAAGCAAGGCGCGCTTTCCTATCATCCGCAATTGGCTTTTTGGGTGGGCAGCAAGGAAATTCTGCAGGCCTGGTTTAGAACGGGAAGCGCCTATACCAGTAATGGCGTTGTTGAATTCGTCAAACAGTTACTGGCGCATTTACCGAACAAAACGCGGCTTATAATCCGCGCCGACAGTGGTTATTTTGTCGGCGCCTTATTGGACTTGCTGGATGCCCATAAACATGGCTATCTGATCAAGGTCAAACTTAAAAACTTAGTCGTGCTGTTGACGGGGCAACAGTGGACAGCCATAGCCGGGCAACCGGACTGGGAACAATGTACGTTTGACTATCGTTGCGGTGAGTGGAAAGTGACGCGCCGTTTTAGTGCGGTGCGCAGGAAGCAACTTAAAGAACGACGCCCTCAAGTTGATTTGCTGGAAACAGCTCAATACGACTATGACTATTTCTGCTATGTCACGACAGAAGCCTTTACGCCTTGGCAAACCCACAAAAAATACGGCGAACGCGCAACGTGCGAAACCTGGATCGAAGAATCCAAAGGCCAGATGGGCATGGGCAAGCTAAGAACCGCTGAATTTCTGGCTAATGCCGCCTTGTTCCATTGCGCGGTATTGGCTTACAACACGTTGCGGTGGATGGCCATCATGAGTGGCAGCCAGACCCTTCGGCAATGGGAACCCGAAACCATTCGCGCCTATTTGGTTCGTGTAGCAGGCAAGTTGCTGACAGGAAACAGGCAGTTGACCGTTAAGACACCTGACAATCATCTTTACCCTCAGGCTTGGGATGATTGGGTGGCTGTCGGTTTAGGATCGTGATCCTAACGATAAACAAATAACACCAACATCAATGGATTGTTATTAGCCTTCGTTCGAGAAGGAGGGCTAGACTAGGCCTGTCGCCAGAAAATCTTCGGGATTTTTTGTAATTTAGGATAGGTAGAGGACTGAATGCGGTGAATACATAGATAAAAACGCAGCGGCGGATTTGAAAAATAAAATTTGAGCATAAAAATGCAGGGATTAATGCCTGTTTTTAGGGCTTGCAGGATTTAGGTGATACATTAACGGCTGTTGCCAATGTGCTTGGGTTATCGACAAATGCTGCGGATCAAAACCCCGTCGCTCCACGGAAGCCGGTTTTTACGAAGTCAAAGTCCACTGTGGACGATGGCAGACTAAAAGCGATTCTTCGTACTGTGTGGCTGGAATCCAAATCGGTTCATCACCCGGACGCCGAACCTGTAAGGCTTTACTTGCAGTCTCGCGGTTTGGATGGTTGGCTTCCTAATTGGCCTTCAATCCGCTTTCATTCCAAGATGCAGTACCGGGACGAAGACGGTAACCTGATCGGTCATTACCCAGCCATGCTTGCATTGGTCGAAAAAGGCAACGAAGCCATCACCATTCATCGCACGTTTTTGACGCAAGATGGATGTAAAGCGCCGGTTGATTCACCTAAGAAAATGATGCCGGCGCCATCCAATAAACTTGTGGTCGGTTCTGCTATTCGCTTAGGAAATCCTGGTCGCGTGTTGTGCGTGACTGAAGGTATCGAAACAGCTTTGGCCGTTATTGAAGCGACCGGTATGGTAACGTGGCCGTTGATCAGCGCCACGATGATGAGTCAATTCGTCATTCCCGCTGGCGTTAAAAAGCTCATGATATGGTCTGATCTGGATCGTTCATGTGCCGGGTCATTGGCCGCGACAAAGCTCGCAGAGCTTGCAAAAGCTCAGGGCGTTGAAGCGGTGATTTGTGAACCTAAAGGGCCAATACCTGTTAACAGTAAAAGTGTTGACTGGCTGGATGTCCTGAATCAGCAAGGCCCGAATGCGTTTGTTCGGTCTTGTTTCTGAAAGGGGAGGTTGTGTTATGAGTTTGTTTGTTTTTGACGCGTAGCGTCTGGATACAACACACGGCACACCTTCCCAGACATTTTCACCACTCCAAGGATGGGATGGCAATGATGCCAAATACCTGGATTGGCTGAGATCTCAATTTAAGTGCAACTACTGTTTCGGCAAAGACTCGGAAGTACTGCACGCTCACTGCTATTAAATAGGCCTGTAAAATAGAGGCTCATACCGTGATACGTTGATTTTGGCGCTCAATTCACTTAATCAAAAAAGAAGCGTACTGCCATTTGATTGGACTGCGCTCAATACCAAAACCGAACCTGATTTTTTCAGTGCTCGGTTTTTTTTGGCTTCAACTTTTTTAAAAGGCGCGTTTTTTCAGTGCCTTTCGCGCTTATCAATTCACAAAATTTATTAGTTAATACTCTCTATAATATAAGGAGGCAGTTATGCGCCGTTTGTTGACATCTTCGCCGGCCAAATCTCTTTTGTTTTTGCTGTCGGCCACACTGTCTTTAACCGTTCAAGACAACGATCCAAACGACATCAATCCAGGACTCTTCGATAATCCAGGTCCATCCAGGGCGATGATGATGGTCGGGCATGCTTTTGACAAAACATCAGTTATGCCGCTAGATGACAACAGCTTAAAAAAAGCCACGGTCGATTCGTCGATAGATATGCTTCAGAACCAGCCGCCAGTGTGTGAACTGATAACGTTACCGTCGACCCATGAGGTCTATGTCGAGGCCAAATGCACCGATCATGACGGCAAGATCACTGGTTATGCCTGGGAGGTTAACGGCCAACCCATCGTATCCACAGCTCATCGGATCAGCTTTAGCAAAACGAATACGCCACAGTCGGCTTCGGTGACTATAACGGGTAGGGACGACGGCAAAGATCTGTCCACGCCGGTATCCATTAACGTCGCTTATTGATTGCCATGTGTCGAATTCAACCGATTCTACTTGCATCCCTTCTGTTGGCAGTAGGGACTGCAAGCACAGAACCCGTGATTACTGTCGATAAAACACCGGCAAAAGCAGAATGCATGCACCATCCACACCATAGTAGTATATGTACCAAGCAAGACATCAAACAACTATGGGAATACCTTGTCCAAGCCGGCGCCAGCCCGCCACTGTCCTGAGCCGGACGAAGTCAAATAGCCCTTCCGGCTCAAGTGTATAGACCGGGGACATAGCGCGGGGTGAGGTACGAACCCCAACATTTACACATCAAGTAACGTTTTTATTGAGGTTCACAAGCTTACCCCCAACCGCACTGCGGCGGGCAACTTGCTCAGCGGGCCGAAAAAATGGATATGAAACTCGTCGCTTCTGAATAAGTCCCTTAAAAACAGCTTTGTTAATCAGTGACTTGAGATGTGTTTCTTAAGTTCTATAACACACCACGCTCTATTTCTTGCAGATAGATGAAGTCTGGTGCTTTTACGCCAGCCTTTTTCCTGATTTCTACTAACTCTGGAGACTCGAAGAAGCGCCGGGCATTGTTCAACGAAGATCACGCCGAGAAGTGGACGATGTTGTTTGCATCGTTGTCATATCGCAGTAACTGGTAGCTGATTTCTCCGGCGTTTTTCCTAATGTTTGCTGCTTGGTCGAAGACAGCCTTCCATGCCGGATAAGACTCGACCTCATGAATAATTAAAACGTGTTGCATGTAAGCTTCCTTAATGAATAGCTCTAAAGTAAAGTTAAGGAGCCCCGCGCCTTTGCGGCGTCCCTCTCGGACGTAGTGTTATGTAATTTACTTTACTTTACTTGTTGCTACTTCTATGGAGCGCATAACCGATTGCAGTTATATATAGGAAGTATACGCCGCCTATAATCGCGAGAAATATTTTATTCCTTTCTTTAATTTCTTGCTGGTCGCCCATTCTTTTTTGAATGTATATTTCTGTACGTTCGCCAGCCAGAGTAGGATTTACCAATTCCTGATTGTATGAACTCGTTTCTATAGAAGTGCCTACCGACTCTGTTTGTTTTAATATTTGGGGCAAAGGGCTGGCATCAAAAATAGCGACTGTTGCGATTAAAGCTGCAATAATACTATGGCTTATATTTTTCAAGAAAGCAGAAATAGAAGCAACAAATACAGCAAGTAAAGCAACTAAAACGCCAAGCGAATCGAAAGACAATGGGAGTGATAACACTGCTAACAATATAGCGATAACACCTACAATCTTTGTTGTCATGTGACTCCTTACAACCTAACTTTCAAAGTAATCGGCCTGCGTGGCTTTTCTCGCAGGTTCGCTTCCGGGTTAAGCACCATTGCCGTCAACAACGCGGTTAGGGAATGACACTTCTAATACGACACACCCCAGGTCTGTTTTGAATGGCCCATGAAGTTCTCCAGGAGGACGGCTTGCGTAATGACCGGCTTCAAGCCATAGGCCAAACGCTTGGTCGTACAGGCGGCCGCTGACAATGAACACTTCCTCCGGGTAGGAATGAGTTTTCCCGCCAAATGCCGATGTATCGGCACCCGGCAGGAAGCGTGTCAATCTTGTGTATTCGCCAGCTATCGGATCGATGCTAAGCGTTAGTTCCTCGGCGATTCCTTCCAGCCCTTTGACTGGCATCCATCGCTCCCGGCTCTCCGGGCTCAGAGTGTTCCAGTATGTCGTTATTGATTTCGTCATTCCTTGCTCCGATATGTAAAGTGATACCTAAAAAACTAAGCGGGCCGACGTTAGGAGGCTCCTCTTGAGCGCTTGTTGGGCTTGGTTTTGCCAGCTACGCGCATCGCTTCGTTTGCCCATAGTCGTAGTTGTTCGCAATCATTAAGAACATCTTCGGGAACTTCAAAATACTTGCGCACCTGAACTTGTCCTTTCTTTATCATATACGAAAACGGCTGCATCCCCGCTTCTTCATATTTCTTCCGAGTATTCTCATCAACTGCAAAATACAGGCAGTTTCCCATAATCATGGCAAACTGCACAAAGCCATTGGAAATCCCCACGCCACCAAAGAATCGGCCTGTTCGCACTAGACCAATGGGTTCTAGCAGCGCTAAAATGTATTCCGTATATTCAGCGCTGGGGTCCGCATTAGGTGACTCAAAGAACCCTGTCATTTGCATTAAACGGCCATCCGCCCCGTACAGCCCATAGCTTGCCCCCTGAGAGAGCACGTTTTCATTGCCGTCTACCATGTTCCAATGCGTAAGACTCCGATCATGGTGGTTTTTAAAATCGGTTGTCATAAATCTTACTCCAGGCACGTTCTTTTGAAGTTCCGACATATACCCAGACAATTGCTCATATCCTGTCGCTTGAATGATCGGGTCGGTGTACACGCAATCAGGGCTTAAGCATTGCTCGAATAATTGCAGCCTCTTCGGTGCGTCTATCTCGGACCATGATTTCGTGTACGTGTCCCAAGTGTTTTTATGTGAATTGCTTTCCATTGTTTTCTCCATATGACAAAAATTATTAAGAGTTACTTGCCGCTATTGGGATTGACGCCCAACGTTACGGGGCGCGCCGCTCACTGAGCTTTAACGAAGCCACCGAACCCTGATAAAAACAAAACTTCAAAAACGCCAACGGGCGGAGCGTCCCTTTGACTGACTTGTTAGGCCCCAAAGCCAAGCTGATACCTAAAAAACGACTAATTAGTGTCTGAAAGAAAACTCAATTTTTTATAATTTCGCCGTTGCTTTGATGACGATTTTCCGGGAATTTTGCCTTCAGATCGAACGCTCAGACACGCTGATTGCGTCTAATTGAGAAACATTCCTATTTGCGCCGA
>NZ_JAUSCC010000135.1 GCF_030651745.1 Methylophaga sp. | reverse complement strand
ATTTTACCGGATTGCGCGAAAAGCCCCGTCGTTCAGGGCGGGGATGAATAGCGCGGACGGCAGCGCCGTCCTTTGAATACTTAATGAGGTGTTTGCTGTTGCTCGATGTATTGCCGAATGATTTCAATCGGCGCACCGCCGCAGCTTCCAGCGAAATAGCTTGGCGACCACAAGGCCCCGCCCCACAGTTTCTTCTTAATGCTTGGGTAGTTCTTTTTTCGGATAAGAAGACTGGATACGCCTTTCAGGCTATTAACCAGTTTCGATATTGCCACCTTAGGCGGGTAGTTCACCAACAGGTGAACGTGATCGTCCTCTCCATCGAATTCCACCAACTCCGCTTCAAAGTCGGCGCATACATTGGAGAAGATTTCTTGAAGGTCGTCCAGAATGGCTTTTGTGAATACACCACGGCGGTATTTAGTCACAAAGACCAGATGAACGTGCATCTTAAAAACACAGTGTCTACCGTGCCTAATGTCATTGTCATTGCCCATAGACCAGAGTATGATTGAATCATGCAACGACTTCAAGTTTTCAAATACGAATTAATGCCGGACGGCGAACAACAGCGCAATATGCGCCGTTTCGCCGGGTCGTGCCGTTTTGTATTCAATAAGGCATTGGCGTTGCAACAAGCGCACTACGCAGAAAGCAAAAAGAAGTTGTCTTATGCCGATTTGTGCAAACAACTGACCGAGTGGCGCAAGAGTAGCGAAACGCAATGGCTATCTGAAACCCATTCCCAACCCTTGCAACAAACGCTTAAAGACCTGGAACGAGCCTATAAAAACTTCTTCGAGAAACGCGCAGACTTTCCTCGCTTCAAGAAGAAAGGCCAGTCGGATAACTTTCGCTATCCGCAAGGTTGCAAGCTCGACCAAGGCAACAGCCGGATTTTTCTGCCAAAACTAGGCTGGGTTCGCTACCGCAACAGCCGGGAAGTGTTGGGTATTGTGAAAAACGTCACCGTATCCGGCAAACAAGGCAAGTGGTATGTGTCGATTCAAACCGAGCGCGAAGTCGAAGCGCCTATCCACCCGTCGACCGCCATTGTCGGCATCGATATGGGCATTGCCCGTTTTGCCACACTGAGCGACGGCAGCTATTTCGCCCCGCTCAATAGTTTCAAACGCCAAGAAAAAGCCTTGGTGAATGCTCAGCGAGCCATGAGCCGAAAAAAGAAGTTCAGCAACAACTGGAAAAAGGCAAAAGCCAAAGTCCAGAAAATCCATGCCCATATCGGCAATGCCCGACGCGACTACCTGCACAAAGCCACGACCACGATCAGCCAAAACCACACGATGGTGTGTATCGAGGACTTGCAGGTTCGGAATATGTCCAAGTCAGCATCAGGCACTACCGAGACACCGGGCAGAAACGTCAAGGCCAAATCCGGCCTGAATAAAGCCATCCTAGATCAAGGCTGGTATGAGTTCCGCCGCCAGTTAGACTACAAACTCGCTTGGAATGGCGGACAACTCGTTGCCGTACCACCCCAAAACACCAGCCGGAAGTGTCCGTGCTGCGGCCATGTCGCCAAAGAGAACCGACGCACACAAGCCCGGTTCCGGTGTGTTGCGTGCGGCTTCGAGGAAAACGCCGATGTAGTTGGTGCGATCAACATTCTCAGGGCGGGACACGCCCGTTGCGCCTGTGAAGTGAGCGACGCAGTAATGTCGCCAGCAGCAGGAACCCACCGAAGCAACTCATTGCGGCGCGATGCCGGGATGAGCGCCGTAGGAATCTCCGGCCTTTAGGCCGGGGAGGATGTCAA
>NZ_JAUSCC010000105.1 GCF_030651745.1 Methylophaga sp. | reverse complement strand
GTGGTATCTAAAGTATTGGACCGCTATACTCGCAAGCCAACATTGAGTAACATTTTTTCTTATCAGTAAAGGTAATGCAAGTATTTATATGAGTGCTCACCTCACCGACACGGCATTTTCATCGCTGCCACTTCATCCGCTCTTGCAGAAAGGCTTGCAGCAAGCGGGCTTTGAATATTGCACGCCGATTCAGGCGCAGTCACTTCCATTATTACTGGCAAACCGCGATGTCGCGGGTCAGGCCCAAACCGGTACCGGTAAAACTATTGCCTTTTTATTAGCCACTTTTCAGCGTTTGCTAACCTCCCAAGATACCCAAAAGCCGACCTCCAAACAACCTCGCGCGTTGATTTTGGCACCCACCAGAGAATTGGCAATTCAGATTGTAAAAGACGCTGAATTATTAAACAGCGAGGCCGGATTGCGCATTGTGATCGCGCATGGCGGGAAAGATTATCAACGGCAGCGTGATGCTATTACTGATGGTTGTGATGTATTAATTGGTACGCCAGGACGGTTACTGGATTTTCATAAACAGCGGGTGTTTAACCTTAATAATATTGAGGTTGTGGTGCTGGATGAAGCGGACAGAATGTTTGATCTGGGCTTTATTAAAGATGTGCGATTTTTCCTACGCCGCTTGCCGGCACCGGACAAACGCTTGGGCATGTTGTTCTCCGCCACACTGAGCTACAAAGTCACTGAGCTGGCTTACGAGCATATGAACAATCCGGAAAAAGTGCAGGTCGAGCCGGAAAAAATGATGGGCGACCGGATTGAAGAATGGGTTTATTACCCGTCAAATGAAGAAAAAATCCCGTTGCTGCTGGCATTGATTAAACGTATACAGCCATTGCGTAGTATCGTTTTCGTCAATACTAAACATGTAGCTGAACGTGTTTGGGGCTATCTGGAAGGTAACGGATATAAAGCCGCCTTGTTATCCGGTGACGTGCCACAGAAAAAACGCGAAAGTCTGTTAAAACATTTTCAGGACGGCGAGTTTCCCTATCTGGTCGCCACCGATGTGGCTGCTCGTGGATTGCATATTCCAGAAGTCAGCCATGTGTTTAACTTTGATTTACCTCAGGATGCCGAAGATTATGTGCATCGGACCGGACGGACAGCGCGGGCGGGTGCCAGCGGTATTGCGATAAGTCTGGCCTGTGAGGAATATGCCTTTTCATTACCGGACATAGAGCAATACATCAAACACAAGTTACCGGTTGCACAAAGTTCTGACGAGCAGCTGGAAACGCCACAACCAAGAATTAAAGCTGAACGTAATCCGACGTCACGCCACCAGAATAAATCTCGCGGCGATAGCAGCAAAGACAATCGACCTCGGCGCAACAAACAGTCTAATGGCCCGAGCAAACCGGTAACCTCGGATGCAAATCAATAGCAATTTACCGGTACTTTTTACCCCGAACAGACAACCGGAAGAGTCGTCTGTTCGACTGCCGGTGTTGTTTGATAAACAATCTGAATTCAATAATGTAAACCGTCAACCCGTTATCAGTCGCCCGGTTATCGGGGTGACCGATAATAATGATAGCCAGCAGGCACGGTTTATTCGTAATTTCAGCCTGACTAATCGTGAAACCGAACGTGATGCAGCGCAAACTTCATTGCCCGCACCAGTACAAGCCTATTTACAAATAGAAGGCTTAAAGGACAGTAAACCTCAGGAGAGACTATTTGATGCGATGGCATAAGCTTTTACTGGTATGCAGTTTTCTATTTATTTTTTCGGCTTGCGCTTCAGATCCAAACTATAAACCAGTAACGGTTTCCAGCTTAGCGAAAAGTCAGATTGATGATGTGATCGAATTGCATCAGCAACGGCTGATGCAGGATCTTAAAACCCTGACTATCAAGCTTTATCAGCGCAACCCCAGCCAGCGTCATGACCGTCATATGCGAACTCTGGAAGACAGTGTGGCCAGATTATTCATTTATCCGGCGCATGTGGGATTTGCTAACTGGGATGGGTTTGAACCTACCGAGATCATTCGTTTGGCATTAACCGAAGATTACGATGGTGACAGGGTGCTGGCATTCACCGTCGGCATGCGGCGGATGTTAATGGCTTCATATAACGATCAATCAGAGTTTTATTATCTGACCTCAGTCGATCAGCAAAAACTTTATAACAGCGCACGGAATATTGAAATTGCTGCCTGGATGCTGGCAGAAAAACGCGACGTCAATGGTAAGCGGTTATTACTTAGCGATAGCCTGCAGGAAGAATCCCGTAATTTGAGTTTTCAACGCATTATCGGCGGCATGATTGCGACGCAGGATAATCTGGCAGCGATCATTGCGCAGAAAAACGGTCGGATGGTAAAAACGGTGGTCGTACAGGCAGCATCAATGATGTTCCTGCCGATTTGATCAGGACTTATTTCTTTCCAATCGCGTGAAACATAATGCGGTTTTTCAACCATTGCGATTTATTTACCTGCTGCATACCTGCCGTGCGTAACCAGCTGATTGGACTGGCAGGGTGAGTAAACAGTCGGTGAAAGCCATCCATAGTGAATTGCATCTGCAGATTTTCAGCCAGACGAAGACGCTGATATTTTTTCAGCGTATGCAGGCTGCCAAGCTGCCGTTGGTTTTGACTTGCCCAGCCAAGGACGTCAGCTAGCGCTTTAGCGTCCTGCAAACCGATGTTCACACCTTGTCCCGCCAAGGGATGAATGGTGTGGGCGGCATCACCTATCAAGGCAAAGCCGGGTTTCACATATTCTTTGGCATGTGCCAATGCCAACGGGAAACTGGCTCGTTCTGATACCAGTTCAAGCTTGCCCAGCCGATAGTCAAATGCTTCGGCAAGCTGTAATTCGAAGCTGGTTTTATCAATAGCTTTAAAATGCTCTGCCTGTTCAGTCGGCAATGACCAGACAATGGAGCACAAATGCGCATCGTTTAATGGTAAAAATGCCAGTGGTCCGCCCGGCATAAATCGTTGCCAGGCCGTTTGCTGATGTGGATTTTCAGTGTGAATAGTGGCCACCAGCCCATGTTGCTGATAGGCCCAGCCACGACTTTGAATTGCTGCTTGTTCACGTAATATTGAACGGGCACCATCAGCAGCCACCACTAATTTTGCCGTTAAGCTTTGACCATTATCCAACGCGATCTGACCCGTTTGATAATGTTGAGGTTGAGAGGGGCAAATAAACTCAATCTGCGAATGTCTTTGGGCTGCGATCAATGCTTGCTGCTGAATATGCTGGTTTTCGACAAAGTGGCCAAGATAATCGACCCCTATATCTGCAGCGGAAAATTGCAAATCACTGCCAGCTGTTTCCCAAACCTGCATTTTTTCAAATGGACCCAGTCGGGAAGGCTGAAGCGTCTGCCAGACATTGATTTGTTCAAGGATTTGCTGGCTGGCCGGATTTATTGCACTGACGCGTTGTAGTGGCGCATCAGTGGCTGCCACACCAGCGGGCGGGTGGGCTTCAATTAAGGCAATCTTTAAGTCAGTCTGATCTGCCAATAACAGGGCAAACGTCGTACCGACCATGCCACCGCCGACAATGATTACATCATAGTCATTCTTCATAATGGCAGCCCACGGCTGAGTCGGCTTTGTTTGCCGCTAAGGCCCATACTGGTTTTTGCCAGTTGGCTTTTTATAGTTGGCAAACCATTGAGTATCGCCAGACTGAGTGATCTACCATGACCCAGCAGCGCATGATTGTTGCTGAATGTTTTCACCAGAAAATCTGTAGCGTTGACCACTTTATTCTGGTCGCGTTGCTGCCACTCGGCATAATCATGTAACACACTGGCATGACCACAGTCTTCAGGGTGAGCTGTTATTAACTCTGCCAGGACTGCCGCATCCCGTAAGCCCAGATTAAAGCCCTGACCAGCAATTGGGTGCAGGCTATGCGCCGCGTTACCAATTAAGACTGCACGTTGCTGAATGGGTTGATTGGTCTGCATTAATCCCAAAACATAGCTGCTGCGTTGACCGATCTTTTCGAAATGCCCCAGTCGAAATCCAAAAGCTTTCTGCAATTGTTCAGCAAACTGCTGCTCGTTACATTCTAATAAAGCCTTTTCTGCTCCTGATTGAACAGTCCACACCAGACTGCATCGACCTTCAGACATTGGCAGTAAGGCTAAAGGACCATTTTCGGTAAACCGCTCATAGGCCCAATTTTGATGTGCACGTTCCGGGATAACATTGGTGGTAATAGCTGTTTGCTGGTATTCGCGTTGCCAGCTTGATAAGCCCAGTAAATCGCGGATGGTGGAAAATTGTCCGTCAGCGCCGACCAGTAATTTTGCTGTGATCCGCTGGCCATCTGATAACTGTACGCTTACCGAGGTTTCATTTTGCTTAAGGGCGTTAACCTGTAACGGTGTCAGAATGGTAAGTGTGGGATGTTGTTGCAAAGCCTGATTTAATTGAATGCCCAGATGTTTAGCGGTCATTACCTGACCCAATGCCGGAACATTTTCGGTTTTGGCGTTGAGACGTGTCACACCAAAATGACCACGATCAGAAATATGTATGCCGTGAATTGCTGTCGCTTTATCTGCTAATTGCGGCCAGAGTCGCATGGTTTCAAAAATGCGTTGTGACCCGTAAGACAGTGCAATGCCACGATCATCAAAACCCGGCTGATGATCAGCAAGCAGATCCTGGGCTTCTACTATGGCAATGCGCAATCCGGTGTTTTTGAGAGCAAGTGCCAGACTAGCCCCCACCATGCCTGCACCGACAATCAATAGATCAAAATCTGTCTTCACGAGTTTAGCGGGCTCCAGCCATCAGCGATTCGATCTCGTCGATTTCCTTGGGTGCGCCAGCGGTTAATACCTCATGTCCGTTTTTGGTCACCAATACATCATCTTCGATGCGGATGCCGATGAAATGCCATTTTTTATCGATATGTTCCGGATCGCGAATGTAGAGCCCCGGTTCTACCGTCAGCACCATGCCGGGTTCCAGTAAACGCCAGGTTCCACCGATTTTGTAGTCACCTACATCATGTACATCCATGCCCAGCCAGTGACCGGTGCGATGCATATAAAATTCGCGATAAGCCTGATCTTCAATTAACTGTTCGACCTGACCTTTCAGCAGCCCCAGTCTGACTAAGCCTTCTGTGAGCACTCGCACAGCGGCTTCATGAGGCTGATTCCAATGATTGCCTGGTCGGACTGCATCGATAGCAGCATATTGGGCATCCAATACAATTTGATACAACTCGCGTTGCTCGGGGGTGAATTTGCCATTGACCGGAAAGGTGCGGGTAATGTCAGCGGCGTAACATTGATATTCAGCGCCGGCATCGATCAGCAGCAGATCATTGTTTTTCAATTTACTGTTGTTTTCAATGTAATGCAGAATGCAGCCATTTTCCCCGCCACCCACGATTGAAGGATAGGCCGGACTACGACAGCCGTGTTTCATAAACTCATGAATCAATTCGGCTTCGACTTCATATTCATATTTACCCGGCTGCGTGAATTGCATCGCTCGGATATGCGCTTTGACTGACGCCTCGGCAGCGTAGCGCATGTTTTTGATTTCCTGGCTGCTCTTAAATAAGCGTAATTCATTCAGGCAGTGTTCCAGCTCGATGATTTCAGTAGGAGAATGCTTTCCAGAGCGTGAAGCCTGACGCAGATGATTGAGCCAGCCCACCATATGCTGATCAAAGGCTGACTGATTGCCCATGGTGTAAAAGACTTTTTCCTTGTCTTCCATCAGTCCCGGCAAAATATCATCCAGATCGGCAATAGGATAGGAGTCATCGGCATCATACATGCTTATCGCGCCTTCCTGACCGGCACGATAGCCATCCCAGATTTCCTTATCAAGGTCACGCTCACGGCAGAAAATAATAAATTCACCATGCTCCCGGCCGGGTATCAGCACCAGCACCGATTCGGGCTCATCAAACCCACTGAGATAATGGAAATTACTATCACTGCGGAATGGGTAATCCACATCACGATTACGCGGATGCACCAAGGAATTGGGGAGAACCGCAATACTGTCCGGCCCCATGATGTCCATCAGTTTTTGACGGCGTTTGGCGAATTCTTTTTTAGTCATTAATGCTCAATTTTCTTGTCTTCAGGGGTGGCTGGATGCAATTCACCATAAAGTAAAAACAAACCCATTCGAAGATATTCCACTAATTCTTCGTAGTTGTTGTCATCATCGTCGCTGGTTTGTAATTCGATATCATCGATCTGACTGATCTGTAATACATCAGTCAGATATTCCTGACAATCTGCAGGTAATTCAGTTTCGTCGGTCAATCCAGAAACACCTAAGCCGAAAACCAAGCCTTGACACCAATCACTTAAAGCTGCAATGCGCGAACCCAGCGGGGCGTCATCATCTGGCAGCTCCAATTGGAAATCAAAATCCAGACTGTTAAGTGATTGAATGGTTTCATCGAACAATCCCAGCAGGTTTTGTTTTTCTTCTTCACCTGGCTGATAGTCTTCAAATAAATCGCTGTACCAGGTATTACGGTTAGCCTGAGAATCCATGCATAGCAAACCGCATAATGCGCCTTGGAGCTCAGCTGTGCTGGCAGGACCATCAGCAGTCACGTTTTCCGGTGACAGGGATGGAAAATATAATTGAGACATAGAGATACAACCTGAAATTAAAAAACACATCATGCAGTTGTTGACCGGGTCAACAGCGCACGTCTATAGTTAGCCATTATTCTCGCATAGCCAAGACGCATATTAATGGATAAAAACCCGATTCAACAATTGGAACAGCAGCTGGATGAGCTGTTAAGGGCCAGCAGACGCTTGCGTGAAGAGAATATGTTACTTCGTTCTCAACAGGCAGCCTGGCTTAGTGAGCGCGCGCAATTAGTTGAAAAAACTGAAATTGCCCGTAATCGCATCGAGAATATGGTCAATCGTCTGAAACAGTTGGATGAAGAACTATGAATGTACCTGTTCACGTCACGATCCTCGGAAAAGAATATCAAGTTGCTTGTCCTGAAGACCAGCAAGATGCGCTAATTGCGTCTGCGCGCATGGTGCATCAGAACATGGAAAAGATCCGTAACAGCGGTAAAGTTGTTGGTGTAGATCGCATAGCTGTGATGGCTGCTTTAAATATTGCGCATGAGTTACTGACCTTGCAACAAGATGAAACTCAGGACATTAAAAAAGTTAATGAAAAAATTTCTCTGCTGAAAGAGCGGGTTAGTGCATTTATTAATGAAGATAGACAGTTGGAATTATAAAATTCTGACGACTTGGCGGATAAAGTTGCGTATCATTTAACCAACCCTGCGGTGAGCGATAGCGACATGTGTTGTCTTGAGCCGATAAGCAAATGCTTTAGGAAACCAAATTTACGGGGTTGAAAAACAAGCCCGCTCCGACGGGAAGTTTGCCATCCCCATGCGGTTTCCCACTTGAACCAACAGGTTCAAGAACCCCGTTCGTAACGCCACTGTGGGGCCTTTCTTTAAGTATCTTTGATGATTTTATCAGCGCATTCCTAGCTGATTTATTTTCCTCAATAATGTATTGAGCATATCGCGCTCATCCCGGGTTAGCGAATCACTAAGCTGTTTTTCATGTCTTGCCAAGACTATCCCTAATGCTTCCTCAATCAGTTTTTTACCTTTGTCTGTCAATTTGACCAGACGACTACGCTGATCATCAGCACATTGCCGCCGACTTATTAAGTCAGCTTTTTCAAGGCTGTTGAGTACTTTGGTTAAACCACCAGATGTCACCAGATTAGCTTGGCAAATATTTGAAGGGGTCTGTTCAAAAGGCGGACCTTGCAGGCGCAAAGATACCAACGTATCGAATTCACCAACATTTAAATTAAATTGTTCCATCACAATTTTTGCATCAGAAAAAAATAATTCGCGTGCCCGGAATAGCCGTTTTATTGTTTCAGCTACAGCAAGATCATCCCCATTCCAACAATTACGCATTTGTTCGAGTGAATCTTCAATAGTTAAGATGCGATCTGCCAAGTGATGCCCCTCCTATGTGGCAGAATTATGACAAAATAATTAACTTGCACGTCAAAGAACCATGCATTAATCTTTCCAGAAACCTTTCTAGAAAGAATCTTAAGCTATTCCCTTCGCTTTCACCAGCGAATAACAAAGGATCTGTCATGCCAGATTATTCACTTTCCGGTAAACCAGCATTTTTGCGGGTTTTCACACTAACCGCTTTATTCTCGTTAAGCCTGATTAGTCATGGGGCGCATGCAGAACAAAATCTTCCGCGAGTCCAGGTTGTGCAACCTGAAGTTCGCGAATTGACGGAATGGAAAGAATTTACCGGTCGTTTTGAAGCGGTTGAAATGGTTGAGTTACGGGCCAGAGTAACTGGCTACCTGGATAAAGTTCATTTCCAGGATGGACAAATGGTCGAGAAGGGCGATTTACTATTTGAAATAGATCCTCGTCCTTATGAAGCAGCAGTGGCACGAGCGGAAGCAGAGCTGGCCAGAATGGATAGTCAGTTAAAGCTGGCCGATTTGGATACCAAACGTGGCGAGCGTCTATTAACCCAAAGTGCTATTTCTCAGGAAGAAGTGGATACCCGCCGTGCCCGTTTTCAGGAAGCCAATGCCAATGTGGCATCCGCGGCAGCAGCGGTAAAAACAGCCAAACTGGATCTGCAATACGCGAAAATTACTGCACCAGTGAGTGGACGTATCTCAAACCGACGGGTTGACGTAGGTAATCTGGTTGGCAGTGGCGATGCCGGCCAGGCTTTGACAACCATTGTTTCTTTGGATCCGCTGCATTTTGTGTTTGATGTCTCTGAAACAGAATATCTGGAATTAATTCGTCTGCCACAAGGCCAGGATCAACTTGCCAATGGCAGAGCCATGCCGACTGAGCTTAAATTAATTGATGAACAGGACTGGACACGAACCGGACGCATCGACTTTGTTGATAACCGACTGGATGAAAATACCGGTACCTTGAGAATGCGTGTAGTGGTGGACAATGCTGATGGTGTTTTGCGTCCGGGACTGTTTGCCCGCTTACGTTTGCCGACCAGTCAAAATGCAGAGGCCATGCTGGTTCCGGATAAGGCTATTGTTACCGATCAGGCTGCCAAGGTGGTGATGACTGTAGATGAAGAAGGCAAAGTCATTCCAAAACCAGTTGAACTTGGCACATTGCAGGGCAATATGCGGGTGATTCGACACGGTTTAGAAACATCTGATCGCATTATTGTTGAAGGTCTATTGAGAGCTCGTCCGGGAACAGAAGTTAATGCTGTCCCATATCAGGCAGATGAACAGGCTAACAATGACGGACAAGACTCATGAAGTTCACTCATTTCTTTGTCGAAAGACCTATTTTTGCGACCGTTATTTCGGTCCTGATCGTGCTCGTAGGTACTATTGCCTACAGTAATTTGCCTGTTGCACAGTATCCGGAAATAGCACCACCAAGTATTGCGGTCACAGCAACCTATCCCGGCGCAACAGCCGAGACCGCCGCCAATACGGTAGCGACAGTTTTGGAACAGCAGATTAATGGTGTAGAGAATATGCTCTATATGAAATCTGAAAATACCGCGGATGGTCGCACATCTCTCAACGTGACTTTCAAGCCAGGCACCAACCTCGATATTGCTCAGGTTCTGGTACAAAACCGCATTGCCATAGCTGAACCGTTGCTGCCTGAAGAAGTTACCCGGCAAGGTATCGATATTCGCAAAAACTCACCGGATTTGATGATGGTTATCCATATTCTTTCATCCGATGGCAGTCGTGATAATTTGTATGTATCGAATTACGCTAGAACTCAAGTAGTTGATCGATTGGCACGTATTGAAGGGGTAGGCGAGGCGCGAATCGTGGCCGAGCGTGCTTATGCCATGCGGATATGGATTGATCCAGAACGGGCTCAGGCATTTGGTATGACAGCTACTGAAGTGGTAGCGGCATTGCGTGAAAACAATACCCAAATAGCAGCCGGTACCATCAACAGAGAACCGATCGAAACCAAGGGTGGCTTTGAATTAAGTGTTGAGACGCAAGGTCGACTTTTAGAAGAAGATGAATTCAGTAATATCATCGTCAAACGAGGTGTAGAAGGCCGGACCGTCAGATTACGTGATTTGGCCAGGGTTGAGCTGGCAGCGCAGGACTACAACAATATTGGTTATCTGGATGATCATCTCGCTTTACCGGTAGTTATCTTTCAGCGCCCAGGTTCCAATGCGTTAGAAACTGCTCAAGCCATTCGCGCCGAGATGGAGGCTATTGCTCAAAGCATGCCGTATGGGGTTGAGTATCGGATAATTTACGACCCCACTGAGTTTATCGCCAAATCGATTGAAAAGATTTATCACACTATTTTAGAAGCTATCGTACTGGTTATTTTGGTGGTGATGGTGTTCCTGCAAAGCTGGCGGGCGTCGCTTATTCCCATTTTAGCGATTCCAGTGTCTTTGATCGGTACCTTTGCCGTGATGTCGATGCTTGGGGTGTCATTAAATAATTTGTCATTATTCGGTCTGGTGCTGGCCATTGGTATCGTGGTGGACGATGCGATTGTTGTGGTCGAAAACGTTGAACGCTACATTCGCGAGGGATTGAGCCCCCGTGAAGCAGCACATAAAACCATGGATGAAGTTGGCGGGGCCCTGGTTGCCATCGCCATAGTATTAACCGCCGTATTTATCCCGACAGCGTTTATTACTGGTATTTCCGGGGCGTTTTACCAGCAGTTTGCCTTGACTATCGCCACAGCAACGATCATTTCGTTGATCGTGTCGCTAACGTTGTCGCCGGCCTTATCGGCACTGTTATTAAAGCCTCATGTTGAAGGACATGTGCCTGGCGGCGTTTGGGGCACGATCGGTTATCCATTCCGTGCTTTTGGCAACGGCTTTAACCGGGCGTTTGAATGGATGGGTGATCGTTATTCGGCCATGACACGCAAGCTGTTACGAATGATGTCAATCATGCTGTTGATTTATGTCGGTTTGATTGTGTTGACCGGCTACGAATTTAATAAAGTCCCGACAGGCTTTATTCCTGAACAGGATCAAGGTTATTTAATTAACGTATTGCAGTTGCCACCGGGTGCCACGCTTGAACGAACTGAAGCTGCTGCGCGTGAAGCGTCGAAGCGTTTAAGAGACGTTCCGGGTGTTGCTCATGCGGTGTTATTTGTTGGGTTGGATGGTCCGACTTTTACAAATGCTTCTAACTCAGCGGTTATCTTTACGCCGCTGGATTCGTTTGAGGACCGAATTGCTGCCGGTATTACCATCGACGATATTGTTGCAGGCTCTCAGCAGGCTTTATCACAGGTAGATGCCGCAATGGCTTTTGCCATCAGGCCCCCGCCAGTTCGTGGTATGGGTAACTCCGGTGGTTGGAAACTCTATGTTCAGGATCGTGGTGGCCTTGGATTAGAAAGACTGCAGGAAGTGACTAATGAAGTGTTAGGCGCAGCCAACCAAACGGACGGGTTGTCGGCGGTATTTACCTTCTTTAACTCCGGCACACCAAGGATTTATGCCGATATTGATCGCACACGCGCAGAAATGCTCAACGTGCCGGTGCGAAATGTTATTGATACCTTAGAAATTTATCTGGGGTCTCGTTATATCAATGACTTTAACTTTTTGAACCGTACCTATCGTGTGGTTGCTCAGGCTGATGGTCCTTATCGCGATGAAATTGAGGATATCGGCAAATTACGCACGCGTTCGGATAATGGGGCAATGGTGCCTATTGGTACGATTGCAACATTTGAAAATATCACCGGCCCAATCCGTCTGCCACACTACAACTTGTATCCGGCGATTGAGGTGCAGGGAAGTACCGCACCGGGCTTTTCCAGTGGTGAATCGCTTGCCATTGTGGAACAGCTGATGGCCAATACCTTACCGGAAGGAATCAGTTTTGAATGGACCGAGCTGGCCTTACAAGAAAAATTGGCTGGAGATACGGCATTTCTTAGCTTTTCTCTAGCGGTAGTATTTGTATTTCTGCTGCTGGCAGCTCTTTATGAAAGCTGGTTATTGCCGTTGGCTGTGGTGCTGATTGTACCGATGTGTTTACTTGCGGCAATTCTTGGGGTCAGTTTGCGAGGCATGGATAACAACATTCTGGTACAAATTGGTTTTGTGGTATTGATTGGTCTTGCCTCGAAAAATGCGATTCTGATTGTTGAGTTTGCTAAACAAGCTGAAGACCGTGGTTTAAATCGCCTGGATGCTGCAGTTGAAGCCGCACGGACTCGTCTGCGCCCAATTCTGATGACCTCGTTTGCCTTTATCTTAGGCGTGGTACCATTGGTATTGGCTTCTGGTGCCGGTGCCGAAATGCGTCAAGCCTTAGGTACAGCGGTGTTTTTTGGTATGCTGGGAGTGACCTTTTTCGGATTGATATTTACACCAGTGTTTTATGTTTTTTGCCGTTGGTTGGCGTCATTAAGAGATAAGCGTGTCCAGCAACAAACCGTCGATGAAGTGCAGTCCACCTAAAGCATGATTCGCTTGTTTGAAGTTTGAACTCCATGCTTTTAACTGAGTCCGATTGAGTGTCACGGCTATTTTTGGAGGGATTATGAAACTATTAACAAGCATTATGATGGCATTGGCTGCGACGACTGCAGCTGCGAGCACCCAAATAGAAATTTTTGAGGTAGATAAACAGGGAACAGGGAAGAGTTTAGGTACGGTTGAGATACATCAATCTGCTTTCGGGCTAGTTTTTACACCAAATTTGAAAGCATTGTCTCCTGGTTTACATGGTTTTCATGTGCATGAAAATCCGAGCTGTGATGCCGCCGAGAAAGATGGTCAAATGGTGCCAGCGTTGGCTGCAGGCGGACATTATGATCCCTATAACACTGGCAAACATGATACGCCTTGGGGCAGTGGCCATGCAGGTGATTTACCCCCCTTGTATGTCGCTGAAGACGGCACAGCAACTCATCCTGTTTTAGCACCGCGTTTAACGGTAGCTGATTTACAAGGTCGGTCGTTGATGGTGCATGCCGGTGGAGATAATCACTCTGATCATCCAGAGCCATTAGGTGGTGGCGGGGCACGAGTTGCCTGCGGCGTCTCTAACTAATATTTTCTATATAAATTAATCGTGCATCAGACTGGAAGGAAGATGGTTATTCTAAGTCCGCCTTCTGGTCTGTTTGCTGCTGAAATTTCTCCACCATGAATTTCAATTGCACGATGAGCAATTGTCAAACCTAAGCCAATTCCATTCTGATGTTGATTTTCCCGACTACGGAAAAATGGTTGAAAAATCAGTTGTAAATCCTGTGGGGCAATTCCAGGTCCCTGATCTTCAATACGGATTTGCAATCGCTGAGATAATTTTTCGATAGTTAACTGAATAACGCCATTGTCAGGTGAATATTTAATCGCATTGCGTAATACATTTTCGATAGCACTGTGAATAAGTTCAGCACGGCCAAACAAGCTGATTTGTTTGATATCGTTATGCTCGATTTGAATTGCCTTGTTTTGCGCCTCAAAGCGCGCATCTTCAATGATATCCAGCAGCATCTCACTAAAATCGAAATCTTGTCTGCCATCATTTTCACTGGTCGGGGTTTCCAGTCTGGATAAATTCAGCAGATCTCCAATCAACTGATCTATACGTTCTGATTCGCGTTCAACTCGATCCAGCATTTTGGCGGTTTTATCAGGATTTTGCTGTGCTAGTCCTATAGCTGCCTGCATGCGTGCCAAAGGTGAACGTAACTCGTGTGATACATCATGCAGCAAACGTTTTTGTGCAGTGAGTAATTGACTGATACGACTGGTCATATGGTCAAAGTTTTGGCCTAACTCAGCCAATTCATCACGTCGCTTACCCATTGCCGGTCGAATACGGGTATGTAATTTGCCATCCGCCACATCATCAAATGCCTTTCGTAGAATGCGGATTGGTTTGGTAAACCACCAGGCCAGTAAGCCACTAAATAACAAACCCGAAATGATCCACATGCTTAACAATAATAAAAATTGCGGTGGTTTGGGACGTTTTGGTGGAGTGAATCGTTGGCTGAGCTTTTCCGGTGACGGAATAAATAGCAATAAGGCTTTGCCATCGACGGATATTGCCTGACGAATTGAGCGGATTTCTGGATTATCCAATAATAATTGGCGGGTTGAAATCAGCAGGTTTTCATCGACATCGCGCCCCAGAACATCACTATTGTCCTGAGTAATGGCAAAAATGGTAATTTCATTGCGTTGCTTATCTTTTAGGTATTTTTTCAGTGGTTCAATACCGGCATAGTGAACTATGTCTGACGCACTATCGACTAAATCTGCTGCTTTCCAGCCGACTTGTACCGGAATTGCTTCAAAAGACTGACGCTCTGCATTGTGACGTAACCACATACCGCTGGCCACCCCGATACTGGTCAGCAATAAGGCCAGTAAAAAAGCAAAAAAGAATTTCCAGAATAAACTACGCATTATTTAATCAACTGATAGCCTTTGCCACGCACCGTCTGAATGTAGGAATGACCATCCTGCTGCTGACCGAGCTTGTGACGAATACTGCTCATATGCACATCAATACTTCGATCAAAACGTGCTAATGGACGGCCTAAAGCCGCCTCCGATAAAGCATTTTTACTGACGACTTGCCCGGCATTTCTTGCCAGCGCTTCGAGCAAACTGAATTCAGTACTGGTGAGCTCAAGCGCCAGATCGAACCAAACAGCTTTGCGTAGTTGTGGCCACAACTGTAATGGACCGATTTGAATAACAGTTTCATCCTGTTGTTGCTGCCGGGTAATTTCGCTACGACGTAAAATGGCTTTGATTCGGGCAATCAATTCTCTTGGTGTGCAAGGTTTTGGAACATAATCATCGGCACCCGATTCCAGTCCCATAATGCGATCAACGTCGTCACCTTTTGCCGTAAACATCAAAATAGGTACATGACTTTGCTTGCGAATACCCTTTAATACTTCCGTGCCGCTCATATCAGGCAACATCACATCAAGGATCACAATATCGAATACACCTTGCAAGGCAAGCTGTAGTCCTTCTGTTGCCGTGTCTGCTGTGCGAACCTGAAATTTTTCCTCTTCCAGATAATCCTGAAACAATCCAGAAAGAATTACATCGTCATCAATGATTAATACGCTGCTCACAGAAACATCCTCATATGGTTTGAGGCTAATAATAAGGTCTGGAGCAATATTCAGCTAATTGTAAATTATGCTTTTACCTGAATTTACATATCAAAACAGTCATTTACAGTTTTTACGACAATACTGTAGCCACGCCTGTCAGCTGACAGCGAGCAGTTTAAATAAACCGTTTCAGGAGAAACCAAATGCGTAATAAATTAATGATGTTAAGCATCGTTCCAGCCTTATTTTTAACGGCACCCGCCATGGCCGATAAACATAAAAGTTGTGGTGAAGATGGCAAATACAGTGAGATGAAGAAAAATCACAAAGAACATGATGGTATCCCGCGCATGCTCAAAGGCATTGATTTAACGGAGGCACAAAAAGCGGAAATCAAAACATTGGTTGAAGCACAACATCAAGATAAAAAATCAGCTATGAAATATCATTGGCAAACACACAAACAAGTTGCCGAACTAAGTTTTGCAGACAAAATAGATCAGGCCAAACTGGATGCGATTATTGCCGATACAACGGCAGCACACGAAAAACGTTTAGCTGATAGAGCACAACTTAATAATCAAATTTTCAAGCTGTTGACACCGGAACAGCAACAACAATTACAGCAAAAAATGGCTGAATACGAACAAAAAATGCAAGACAGAAAAAAACTGTAAATCCTATCGCCAACCTCATCCTGACTTTTACTCAGGGTGAGGTTTTTTTATGCGCGTAGTTTAGGATTTATCACGCAGCATTGAGATCACTGAAGTGGTCTGTGGATACACGCCACGCCAGATAAAAAAAGCTTCTGCTGCCTGCTCAACCAGCATGCCTAGACCATCAATCATTTTGGCAGCGTTATGCGCTTTGGCCCATTGGATAAATGCGGTATCGGTATCGCTGTACATCATGTCGTAACAACAGGCACCGCTTGCCAGCACTGAATCAGGCAATGGCGGCACCTCGCCTTGCAGACTGGCAGCAGTAGCATTAATCACCACGTCAAATTCACCGTCGATATGGTCAAACCCTCCGCCATAGACATTACCATGTTCTGCAAATAGCTCTGCCAAATGACGGGCTTTTTCTGCTGTTCGGTTGGCAATAAATAGGTTGGCAGGTTGATATTCCAGTAATGGAGCAATTACCCCACGTGAGGCGCCACCGGCTCCCAGCAATAAAATTCGTTTACCAGCAAGTTCGACCTGATGATTGACTGTCAAATCCCGACACAGGCCAACCCCATCAGTATTGTCTCCGAACAGGGTGCCATCATCATTAAATACAACAGTATTTACCGCTCCGGCCAATTCAGCGCGAGCGGATTTTTGATTGGTTATCGCCCAGACCTGCTCTTTAAAGGGCACCGTCACATTGACGCCTTTTAGTTTAAGCACATCGCGAAGCTGTTGAAGACTGTTCTGCAATCCGTCCAACGGTAATTCAATCGCTGTGTATTCAATATTCTCACCGGTTTGTCTGGCAAATTCAGCATGAATCAACGGGGATTTACTATGGTGGATCGGGTTGCCGATCACGGCGTATTTATCTGTCATGATCTAGCGCTGTAACTGTTGTGCAATATCTTTGGCAAAGTAGGTGAGGATACCGTCAGCGCCAGCACGTTTAAATGCTAACAGGCTTTCCATAATCACTTCTTCACTCAGCCAACCATTCAATATTGCGGCTTTGAGCATCGCATATTCGCCGCTGACTTGATAAACAAAAGTCGGTTTCTGAAAGGTCTGTTTGACCCGATACAACACATCAAGATAAGGCATGCCCGGTTTGACCATTACCATATCAGCACCTTCCTGAATATCCAGTGCCACTTCATGTAAGGCTTCATTGGAATTGGCTGGATCCATCTGATAACTGAATTTATTGCCACCGGCTAAATTGCCAGCGCTGCCCACGGCATCGCGAAATGGACCGTAAAAACTCGAGGCGTATTTTGCCGAGTAAGCCATGATACGCGTATGAATATATCCGGCATTTTC
>NZ_JAUSCC010000103.1 GCF_030651745.1 Methylophaga sp. | reverse complement strand
AGCAAAATTTTTTGCCTGAAACTTCAACAAGCTAGGCTTGCTTTTGTTCATTTTGGAAGAATATTAAATGTCTGAGATTGCTCTGGAACTGGACTCGATCAGTATCGAAGATGAAATGAAACAGTCCTACCTCGATTACGCCATGAGCGTTATCGTAGGACGCGCCTTACCGGATGTCCGGGACGGCCTGAAACCTGTTCATCGCCGCGTTTTATATGCTATGCGTGAATTAGGAAACAACTGGAACAGCCCATACAAAAAATCTGCTCGTATCGTCGGTGACGTTATCGGTAAATATCACCCGCATGGTGATACAGCGGTATATGACACGATGGTACGTATGGCTCAGCCATTCTCGATGCGTTACATGCTGGTTGATGGACAAGGTAACTTTGGTTCAGTCGATGGTGATCCTCCTGCTGCGATGCGTTATACCGAAGTGCGTATGGCGAAAATCGCCCACGAAATGCTCGCCGATTTGGACAAAGAAACGGTCGATTTCACCGCTAACTATGATGAATCCGAGTCAGAACCATCGGTCCTGCCTACGCGATTCCCAGCATTATTAGTGAACGGTTCATCCGGTATTGCCGTTGGTATGGCAACCAATATTCCGCCGCATAATCTGACTGAAATTCTTAATGCCTGTATTGCGATTATCGATGACCCGAGTGTTACCACTCGCGAGTTGATGGAATTTGTTCCAGGCCCTGACTTTCCAACTGCCGGTATCATCAACGGTTCCAACGGTATCGCTGAAGCCTATGAAACCGGTCGTGGCCGTGTTTACATGCGTGCTCGCGCCGAAATTGAAACCAATGAAGCCACCGGTCAGCAAAGCATTATCGTTCACGAACTGCCATATCAGGTAAACAAAGCCCGCTTGCTGGAAAAAATTGCCGAGCTGGTTAAAGAGAAAAAAATCGAAGGTATTTCTGCCCTGCGTGATGAGTCGGATAAAGACGGCATGCGTATGGTGGTGGTCATCAAACGTGGTGATGTGCCAGAAGTTATTTTGAATAATCTGTATCAGCAAACCCAGTTACAAACGGTGTTTGGTATCAATATGGTGGCGATCGTTGATGGTCAGCCACGTACATTGGGTCTGAAACCGATCCTTGAAGCCTTTATCCGTCATCGCCGTGAAGTGGTCACGCGTCGTTCGATTTATGAACTGCGTAAAGCCCGTGAACGTGCTCATATATTGGAAGGTCTGGCGACAGCACTGGCCAATATCGATGAAGTCATTGAGCTGATTAAAGCCTCACCAAGCCCGTCTGAAGCCAGAGAAGCGTTACTTGCTCAAGGCTGGCGCAGTGAAATGATTCTGGAAATGCTCGGCGCCGCAGGTGCACAAGCTTCACGTCCGGAAGATTTGGCTGCTCAGTTTGGTCTGGTTGATGGTCAGTACTACTTATCACCTGTGCAAGCCCAAGCCATTCTGGATATGCGTCTGCATAGATTGACTGGCCTGGAACAAGACAAAATTCTGCAGGAATACCGTGAAGTTCTCGATGCAATCCGCGACTTGCTGGCTATCCTGAGCGACCCTGACAATCTGATGGCCGTTATCCGTGCTGAGTTGGTTGCGATTAATGATGAATACGGTGATAACCGTCGTACTGAAATCCTGGATACGCATCTTGATTTAACCTTAGAAGATCTGATTACCGAAGAAGAAATGGTGGTCACTTTATCGCATGCCGGTTATGCCAAAACACAACAGTTGGATACCTATCAAGCCCAACGCCGTGGTGGTAAGGGCAAAGCAGCCACCTCAATGAAAGATGAAGATTTCATTGAACATCTGTTTATTGCCAATACCCATGACACTTTATTGTGCTTCTCCAGTGCCGGTAAGGTTTACTGGAAGAAAGTCTATGAATTGCCACAAGGTGGTCGTACTGCACGTGGTAAACCGATTGTGAATTTATTGCCGTTGGATGAAGGCGAACGTATTAATGCGGTATTACCTATCCGTGAGTTTGAAGCCGATAAATTCATCTTTATGGCAACAGCCAGCGGTACCGTTAAGAAAACCCCATTAGTTGATTATTCACGTCCACGGGCCAACGGTATTATTGCCGTGGATCTGAAAGACGATGACAAACTGGTTGGTGTGGCATTAACTGACGGTGAGTCTGATGTGATGCTGTTCAGCAGCAATGGTAAAGTGATTCGTTTCCCTGAAACTGATGTGCGTTCAATGGGCCGTGTTTCACGCGGTGTACGTGGTATGCGTCTGGCCGATGGTGAACAGATCATTTCATTGATTATTGCCCAGCAGGAAGGTGCGATTCTGACCGCAACTGAATTCGGTTACGGCAAACGTACTAACCTTGAAGAATACCGTGTACAAGGTCGTGGCGGTCAGGGCATTATCTCTATTCAAACATCTGCACGTAATGGTCAGGTGGTTGGTGCCGTACAAGTCTGTGAAGAAGACCAAATCATGTTGATTACCAATGGCGGTACGCTGGTTCGCACACCGGTGAAACATGTCTCACTGGTCGGACGTAATACCCAAGGTGTACGTCTGATTAATCTGAGTAATGATGAAAAACTGGTTGGTTTGGAACGCGTCATTGAAGACGAAAATGAAGAAGTTGATGTTGACGACTTGCCACACACCGATGATTTAACAGAAGAATAAACATTTGAGAGCCTATAATTTTAGTGCCGGCCCAGCTATGCTGCCGGACGATGTAATGCTGATTGCACAACAGGAAATGTTGGATTGGCGTGGTACCGGCATGTCAGTGATGGAAATGAGTCACCGTGGTCCGGAATACACGTCTATCGCACATCAGGCCGAAGCTGATCTGCGTGAGCTGATGGGAATTTCGGATGATTATGCGGTGCTGTTTTTACAAGGCGGCGCATCCAGTCAGTTTTCGATGATCCCAATGAATTTGCTGCACGGTAAAACGCAGGCTGATTATTTAAATACCGGTGCATGGTCAGAAAAAGCCATTGCTGAAGCCAGTCGTTACACCAAAGTTAATGTGGTTGCTGATGCCAAACCATCGCATTACCGTACGATTCCTGACAAGTCAGAATGGCAGTTATCTGAAAATGCAGCTTATGTGCACTACACACCGAATGAGACTATTCATGGGGTGGAGTTTGCTGAAATCCCGGAAGTAGGGGATACAACCCTTGTTGCGGATATGTCATCAACCATTTTGTCACGGCCCTGTGATGTAAATCGTTTTGGGCTGATTTACGCTGGTGCACAGAAAAATATCGGTCCTGCCGGTTTGTGTATCGTTATCGTACGTAAGGATTTATTGGGCAAAACCTTGCCGGGAACGCCGGTGATGTTTGATTACAAAATCCATGCAGATAACGGTTCAATGTATAACACGCCAGCGACCTATAGCTGGTATCTGGCTGGATTGGTGTTTCAATGGCTGAAAAAACAGGGCGGTTTGCGGGGCATGGCAGAAACCAATCAGCGTAAAGCGGCCAAACTGTATGCTGCAATTGATGGCAGTGATTTTTATGCTAATCCGGTAGATATACGTTACCGTTCATGGATGAATATCCCGTTTACGCTGGCCAACAGCGAACTGGATCAACAGTTTCTGACAGATGCCGCCAAAGAAGGCTTGTTAACGCTTAAAGGACATCGGGATTTGGGTGGCATGCGTGCCAGCATATACAATGCTATGCCGGAAGCCGGTGTTGATAAACTCATCTGGTTTATGTCTGAATTTGAGCGCAGGTTTGGTTAACCATGTCCGAAAAAAAAGCTCTTCAAGCCGTTCGTGAACAGATTGATAAAGTCGATAAGCAGCTACAGGATTTATTAAACGAACGTACGGCTTTAGCGCATCAAGTCGCCGAAATAAAACAAACTTCTGGTGAGCAGACTGATTTTTATCGCCCGGAACGTGAAGCGATGATTTTACGTCAGGTAATGGAACGCAATACCGGACCATTATCCGATAGAGAAATGGCCCGATTATTTCGTGAAATCATGTCGGCCTGTCTGGCCGCAGAAAAACCATTACGTATCGCCTATTTAGGGCCAGAGGGCTCATTTACCCAGGCTGCAGCCTTAAAACATTTTGGCGGTTCAGCCCAGTTACAACCGGTCAGTACCATTGCCAATGTATTTCGCGCTGTTGAAACTGAATATGCCTGTTACGGTGTAGTTCCGGTTGAAAACTCAACTGAGGGCATGGTCAATCATACGCTGGATAGATTTGTCAGCTCGCCATTGAAAATCAATGGTGAAGTAACCTTGCCAATACATCATTATTTGTTGAGCAATGCTTCGCAATTATCTGATATTAAAAAAGTTTATGCACATCCTCAAGCGCTGGCACAATGTCGTCAATGGTTGGGCGATCAGCTTCCTCAAGTGGAATTGATTCCTCTGGACAGTAACTCCGAAGCAGCCAAAAGAGTTGCTGAAATGGGTGATGATAGTGCAGCCATTGCGGCAAGCACCGCTGCCGAGATTTATGGTTTGAAAGTGTTAGCCAGCAATATTGAAGACGAAGCCGGGAACACTACGCGCTTTCTGGTGATTGGTAATCAGAATGTCGGCCCATCAGGTGTTGATAAAACTGCACTTCTGGTTTCAACTAAGAATAAACCTGGTGCTTTACAAAACTTACTCAAACCTTTGGCTGACAAAGGTATCAGTATGAGCCGCATCGAATCCCGACCTTCTCGAAAAGGGATCTGGGAATACGTATTTTTTATCGATATCGACGGCCATTGTCAGGATCCGACGGTAGCCAGTGCCTTACAGGAGCTGGAATCGGAATCGTCGGTTTTTCGTGTATTGGGTTCTTATCCAAAGGCAGTGTTGTAAATGACCAAATTGGTATTAGCCAATCCAAGAGGGTTCTGTGCCGGGGTGGATCGCGCTATTGAGATTGTAGAACGAGCCTTGGAACTATTTGGTGCGCCGATCTATGTTCGTCATGAAGTGGTTCACAATCGTACAGTGGTCGAAGATCTGCGTAATAAAGGCGCGATTTTCATTGAAGAACTGTCGGATGTTCCTGATAACAGCACGTTGATTTTTAGTGCACACGGTGTTTCCAAAGCGGTGCAGGAAGAGGGTAAACAACGTGGTCTGAAAGTGTTTGACGCGACCTGTCCATTGGTAACCAAAGTGCATCTGGAAGTCGCTAAACATGAAAAAGTGGCTCGCGAATGTATTCTTATCGGCCATGCCGGTCATCCGGAAGTAGAAGGCACGATGGGGCAATATACTTCCGACCAGGGTGCAATGTACCTGGTGGAATCGCCGGCAGATGTGGCTAAGTTAACCGTTAATGATCCTGATAATCTGTCGTTTGTTACCCAGACAACCTTATCGGTTGACGATACCAAACTGGTCATTGATGCCTTGCGCGAACGCTTTCCAAATATTATCGGGCCTGGTAAAGATGATATTTGTTATGCCACACAGAATCGTCAGGATGCAGTAAAACGCTTGGCACAGAATTGTGATCTGGTGTTGGTTGTTGGTTCGGTAAACAGCTCTAACTCCAATCGACTCAAAGAGTTAGCGACTAAACTTGGTACAGAAGCTTATCTCATCGATAACGCTGATGAAATAAATGTAGACTGGCTTAAAGACAAACAGCAAATAGGCTTGACTGCCGGAGCTTCAGCACCCGAATCACTGGTGCAGGCGGTGGTTGAAAAACTTAAAATGCTGGGCGTCGAATACGTCACTGAAGACAAAGGTCAGATTGAGAATATTGCTTTCTCATTACCAAAAGCACTTAAAGTGGATATATCCCGCCTCAGAAAATCACCATAAGGACAGCTATGCCCTTTCTGCCGGTATTTTTGTGGACCGACATACTGATTTTTCTTCTGCTCGCTGTTATCACGGCAGGTATATTTTATCTTCGAACTAAACCGCATTTACGCGCTCCATGGATAATGGTGATGCAGCGTAAACGTGGTGTTATTTCGGTTATCATCCTGCTCAGCTACGTCACTATTGGTTTCCTTGATTCGTTACATTTCCGCGCCGCTTTAGCGTCTGGCGACAATAAACAGCAACACTATTCAACTGAAGTGCTGAGTGTGCTTGATTGGCTGGTTACTCCTATCCGTACTCAGGTCGAAAAGACTTATTCAGCCCCCCTTGCAACACGCCTGTTTGTTAAAGAAATGCAAGTCGTAAAGGGCGGTCAGCTGGAATACAGTCATCCACGCCTGGAATATGCCGCTCAGCATTTAACATCGGAAAAAGAAAAATGGGCGGATGTGCGAAATATTGTCGTGAAAAGCACATTTACAGCCATTATTTTTATTGTTCTGTTAATTGCCGCCTACATTGTGTATCGAAAACTGCGTTATCAGTATGCAGCCTCGGCCGAGCTAAAACGGCTAATGCGAGGCCAATCTGATTATCCTGTCCGAACCTTTTATTTGATGATTTTCCTGCTTGCCTGGGTAAGCGTAACGCTGGTTATGCTTAGCCAGTATTACCATGTGTTTGGCACTGATAAAGTCGGGCAAAGTGTACTTTATCAAGCTTTGAAAAGTGTCAGAACAGGACTGGCAATTGGCACCCTGACGACGCTGATAATGTTGCCACTGGCCATTTTTCTGGGTATCAGTGCTGGCTACTTTCGTGGCTGGATTGATGATGTCATTCAGTATGTATACACCACCTTAAATTCTATTCCCGGTGTGTTATTAATTGCTGCCGCAGTGCTGATGCTGCAGGTCTATATGAACACGCATCCTGACCATTTTTCTTCGATTGCCGAACGCGCAGATATGCGCTTGTTATTTTTATGTCTGATCCTCGGCGTCACCAGTTGGACAGGGCTGTGCCGGATATTGCGAGGCGAAACACTCAAATTACGTGAAGCAGAATATGTGCTTGCTGCCCGATCATTAGGTGCAAGTAATTTTAGTATTTTGCACCGGCATATCCTGCCAAATCTGATGCATATCGTTTTAATTACGGTGGTGCTTGATTTCAGTGGTCTGGTGTTGGCTGAAGCCGTGTTGTCTTATGTGGGAGTGGGTGTGGATCCTTCGATGATTAGCTGGGGCAATATGATCAACAGTGCCCGGCTTGAAATGGCGCGTGAGCCGGTTGTCTGGTGGTCTTTAACCGCAGCGTTTATCTCGATGTTTATTCTGGTATTGGCGGCTAATTTATTTGCTGATGTGGTGCGGGATGCGTTTGATCCAAGAATGCAGGGGGCTCGATGAACTCTCCAGCATTACTGGAAGTTAAAGGGCTTAAAACCTGGTTTGCCAGCAAAGAGCAACCTTATCGCGCTGTAGATGGCATTGATTTTTGTATTCAGCAAGGTGAAACCTTTGCATTATTAGGTGAATCCGGCTGTGGCAAATCTATCAGCGCCTTGTCCTTATTAAGGTTGAATCCTTTTCCGGCCAGTAAAATTGTGGCTGGCGAAATCAAACTTAATGGCTTGGATCTGCTTACACTCTCCGAAGCTGAGATGGAAACCGTTCGTGGTCGCCGGGTGGCGATGATTTTTCAGGAGCCGCAAAGCTCGTTGAATCCCGTATTAACCATCGGTCAGCAAATTGGCGAGACACTGCGTTGCCATTTCAAATTATCGAAACAGGAGATACAGCAACGAAGTCTGTCATTGCTTGAATCTGTTGGTATCCCTGACCCCATAAGGCGTTTGAAAGAATATCCGCATCAAATGTCCGGTGGTATGAAGCAGCGGGTAATGATTGCCATGGCATTAGCCGGTGAACCCGAGTTATTGATTGCCGATGAACCGACAACTGCTTTGGATGTGACTATTCAGGCGCAGATCCTGGATTTATTGAAACAGATTCAACGTGATACTGGAATGGCGATTCTGCTTATCACCCATGATTTGGGGGTAGCGGCGCAAATGGCCGATCACATTGCTGTGATGTATGCCGGACAAATTGTTGAACAGGCTGACAGACAAACATTTTTTGCCAATCCTCGACATCCTTACGCACAAAAGTTATTTGAAGCCTTACCCAGCGAGCAAAAACGCGATCAACGTTTAACGGTGATTAAAGGCAATGTCCCGCCATTGAACCAACATTTTATCGGCTGTCGATTTGCTGAGCGTTGTGACCAGGCCTGGGATCATTGTCATCAAAATGAACCTGAGTGGATAGCGACCAATGCCAGTGGTGTACGTTGTCATTTATATGACCCCACAGTGATGGCTGATCAAACTACAGTTGTTAAACCCTTTCATGCTTCACGTCTCTCTGATGTGATTCCATCACAGATCAATGCGCTTGATATCAGAGGCTTAAAAGTTCACTTTCCAATCCGTAAAGGCATTCTTCAGCGAAAAGTGGGTCAGGTAAAAGCGGTAGATGGGGTTAATCTGACACTGCATAACGCTGAAACGCTGGCCTTGGTGGGGGAGTCGGGTTGTGGCAAAACCACTGTCGGTAAAGGTATTTTACAGCTGGTTCCAGTCACTGCCGGTGAGGTGCGTTTTCAAGGGAAAGTGCTGAACCGGCTTTCTCAACGTCAGTTAAAACCTTACCGTGGTCAGCTGCAAATCATTTTTCAGGATCCGTTTTCGTCAATGAATCCTCGGATGACCATTGAACAGATTATTGATGAAGCAATAAGTGTTACAAAGTTTCGCAAAGATCCAACCGCCAAGACGAAATACATTGATTCACTGCTTGAACGAGTCGGTTTACGGGCTGATATTCGACATCGTTATCCACATGAGTTTTCCGGTGGGCAACGACAGCGGATTTGTATTGCCCGAGCCTTGGCCACCGAACCGGAAGTCATTGTTTGTGATGAACCGACCAGTGCTTTGGATGTATCGGTACAGGCGCAGATCCTGAATTTGCTGCGAGATATACAGCATGAATTCGGTCTGTCATTTTTGTTTATCACTCATAACATTGGTGTGGTGGATTATCTGGCGCATCGTGTGGCAGTAATGTATCTGGGTAGAATTGTTGAGCAGGGGACCCGGCAACAGGTTTTGGACTCGCCGAAACATCCTTATACTCAAGCCTTGTTAGCCGCGGTACCGGATTTAAATAAGCAGGAGATGCATGTCGCGGTCAGAGGTGAATTACCATCACCTGCCAACCCGCCGGCTGGTTGTCATTTTCATCAGCGCTGCCAGCATGTTATGCCAATATGCCATGAACATTATCCGCCACTCACCGTGCTGGAAAACGGCCATCAAGTTAATTGTTTTTTATATGAAGAGACTGAACATGGATCAACAAACCCAAACTGAACTGGAAGCTGCAGCGTTTCGTAGATTAATTGCACATCTGCAAGAACGTAAGGATGTACAGAATATCGATTTGATGAACCTGGCAGGATTTTGCCGTAACTGTTTATCAAAATGGTATCTGGCCGCGGCAGAAGATAAAGGTGTAGCAATGGATTACGATGCCGCCCGTGAGCATGTCTATGGCATGTCTTATGACGAATGGAAACAAAAGTATCAGAAATAGGAATTAGCCAGCGTCAGCAGACATTTAGTGTTTGCTGGCGTGTTCTCTAAGCTGTTTCGCCAGATCTTTCATTTTGTCGTCGACAATTACGGAGCGTGTTGCTGACAACTGTTGCAGACTGAGGATGGTGGTTTTTAAATGACGCACATGGTTTCGACAGTTATGGCAAAGAAACAAATGTAACCTGAATGCCATGCGCTGCTGAAATGGCAGATCTTTATCCAGATAATCACTGGCCATTGCTTCGATGTCACGACATTTGAGCATATTAAACACTTTCCTGATATTGATGGATTCGCTGTTGTATCGCCGAGCGTGCCCGATGCAACAGCACTCTGGCATTGGACGCAGAGATATCCAGAATGTTACAAATTTCAGTCATCGATTCGCCTTCCAAATCATATAACGTCAACACTGCTTGTTGTTGGGGTGGCAGTTGCTCAAATGTCTGGCGAATAATCTCGCTCAACTGATGATTCGCCAGGATGGTCTCAGGGGTTTCTAAATCCCATTGCGATATGGGTTCTCGCCAGTGAGCGGTGTGATCAAAACGATCAGCGTTATCGACCTGTTGCCAGTTTTCATCTAGTGAAACCTGACGTTTTTCTCTGCGTAGTCTTGTTTTGGCAGCATTTGCAGTAATTTGCACCAGCCAGGTATACAAACTGCTTCGACCGCCAAAATCTGCTAGTGAGCGGATAGCCGAAATCCATGCATCCTGAGCGATTTCTTCGGCAAAAGCTTCACCAATAATCGCTTTGGCAATCATCACCATTTTGGAATGGTACAACGCTACCGCTATTTCAAAGGCCGTTGAATCACCGACCAGCATGCCTTGAATTAACGCTGCATCATTACCAAAGTCGTTCTGAGCTAACTTGTCTGTCATGGTGTTAAATGCATAAATAAAAGCATACTTAGCTGCTCGTAAAGAATATTTATCTTTTTAATAGATTAACGTTACAAAAGCCATTACTTCAGAAAAATTTCACTTAAGTTTGTAACAAACGTTTTACTCGTCAGTCTATGCTAACAAGCCCGGTTACAGAGACGGGCTGATAATGTGATTTAAAACATAAGGAATTTAAGACATGGCTATGAACAAAAAAACTTCTATCGCATTGGCTGCCAGTGCAGCGATGACTGCAGGGCTGGCTTTTTCTCCATTGGCTGCGGCTGATAGTAACCCATTCCAATCATCTGAATTGAACAGCGGCTACATGCAATTAGCCAAAGATCATGGTGAAGGTAAATGTGGCGAAGCTAAATGCGGTGAAGACAGCAAAAAAGATAAAGAAGGCAAATGTGGCGAAGCCAAGTGCGGTGAAGACAGCAAAAAAGATAAAGAAGGTAAATGCGGTGAAGCTAAATGTGGCGGTAACTGATACACGCAGTCGACATTAACCGTAATAGCAGGGGCGTTAAGCCCCTGTTTTCCTCTGAGAGCATATAAAAATGATTAAATTCATTGCTAGTTTGCAGCAGTTATTGAATAGCACTCGAACTGTAGATTTTCTGGCACCGTTGTTACTGAGAGCTTACCTGATACCGGTTTTCTGGATAGCTGCCAATAACAAATGGAATCCTTTTAATCCTGAGAGCTCTTTACAGAACACCATTGACTGGTTTGCCAATCCGGATTGGGGACTGGGTTTACCTTTTCCTGAGCTGATGGCTTATCTGGCCTGGGGGGCTGAATATTTTGGTGCCATTTTATTGTTACTGGGACTGGCAGTACGCTGGGTCAGTATTCCGTTAATGATAACGATGATGGTTGCTGCTTTCAGTGTGCATTGGAAAAATGGCTGGCAAGCAATTCATGATCCGATGAGTGCCTTTGCTGCTGACAATGCTCCAGCGGCGATCGAACGGTTGGACAGAGCTAAATCCATCCTGCAGGAACATGGAAATTATAGCTGGCTGACGGAACATGGCAGTTTTGTTGTACTCAATAATGGTATTGAGTTTGCCGCAACCTATTTTGTGATGTTGCTGGCATTGTTTTTTATTGGCGCGGGTCGTTACATCAGTGTCGACTTTTGGTTAGCCAAACGTTATATGCCGAATGAGGTGCAGCATGTTGATTCGTAAAAAACGTTCCTGGGATATTGCTGAATCAGAAGTCACCGACTATCAGGTTTATCTGAATCGCCGACAATTTATGAATGGTGCTATCGGTTTGGCTGCCGCAACTGCGATGCCGTTGAGTTTTGCGGCAAAAGCGCCAGATGGTCAGGCCTTTGAAAATCTCGGTGAAAGTAGCTTTTCTACTGACGAAAAACTCACTACCTATGAATCGATAACGACCTATAACAATTTCTATGAGTTTGGTACCGATAAGGAATCGCCCTCAGCTCTGGCGGCAGATTTCCCGGATCGCAGTAAACCATGGATAGTGACGATTGATGGTGAATGCGATAAACCCGGACAATATGACTACAACGAACTGATTAAAACGCAAAATCTGGAAGAACGGATTTACCGGCTGCGCTGTGTTGAAGGATGGTCGATGGTCATTCCCTGGGTTGGTTTTCCATTAGCCGATCTTTTAAAACAGGCCCAGCCTAATTCGAAAGCAAAATATGTTGAATTCACCACCTTGTATGATCCCGAACAAATGCCGGGGCAGCGTCGTCAAGTGCTGAAATGGCCTTATCTTGAAGGTCTGCGGATGGATGAAGCAATGCATCCATTAACCTTGCTTGCCGTCGGTCTGTATGGCCGGGAAATGCCTGGACAAAATGGCGCGCCGATTCGTCTGGTAGTGCCATGGAAATATGGCTTTAAAAGTATTAAATCGATTGTACGGATCCGTTTTGTAGAAGAAATGCCTTTAACAGCCTGGGTACAGGCCAACGCTGGTGAGTATGGTTTTTATTCCAATGTGAATCCGGAAGTTAATCATCCACGCTGGAGCCAAAAGCGTGAAAGACGTATCGGCGAATTCCTCAAACGTGAAACGCTAATGTTTAACGGTTACGAAGAGGAAGTAGCAGAGTTATATAGCGGTATGGATTTGAAACGTTATTTCTGATGGTTAAGCATATCTCCAGACTTAAATGGCTGGTTTTCTGTGTTTCATTATTGCCGCTATTTTGGCTTGTTTATGCCTTGTTGACTGATCAGTTGGGTGCTAATCCAATTGAGGCCATAACTCGCGACACCGGTGTGTGGGCGTTGCGTTTTATTATGCTGACCTTATTGATCTCTCCATTACGCAAACTCTCCGGGCTCAACGAATTTATTCGCTTTCGTCGCATGCTGGGCCTGTTTGCGTTTTTTTATGCCAGTGTGCATATGCTTTTGTATCTCGGCTTGGATCAATTTTTTGATGTTCAGGAGATCTGGCTGGATATTATCAAACGACCATTTATCACCGTCGGATTTATCAGTTTTCTGTTACTGATTCCATTAACAATTACCTCTACCGATAAGATGATCAAAAGGCTGGGGGGACGGCGCTGGAAAAAACTGCATTATTTAATTTATCTGATTGTCGTGCTTTCTTGTTTGCATTTTTATATGCTGGTCAAGCAAGATAAAACCGAGCCGTTAATTTATCTGCTTATTGTTATGCTTTTACTGGGATTCAGAGTGCTTGGCCAGCGTCGGCGTCATCAGGTATCGGGTTCTTGAAGCCAATTTACTTGGCATTTACGGCTTTTAATCCGTAATAATTATTTCCACAAGGTTTTGATTTTCTTGCCAGAATGGCGCTGTAGCGGGCTTTTGTCGTCGTGTCAGAGTGTCAATTAAACAAAAACTGTTACAATGTGCGGCTGTAATTTATCGCGTTGAGATTTAAGAAGGTATATATGACTGATTTTGTCGATCACGATCCACAAGAAACGCAAGAATGGTTGGACGCCCTCGAGTCTGTGCTTGAAGCGGCCGGTGACGAAAAAGCCCATTACATTATTGAAAAGCTCATTGATAAGGCCCGCCGTAGCGGTGTAAACCTGCCTTACAGTGCTAATACTGCATACGTAAATACCATTCCGGTGGATCAACAGGAACGCATTCCTGGTGACCAGGCAATGGAGCATAAGCTCAGATCGTATATCCGTTGGAACGCGATGGCGATGGTGGTCAAAGCCAATATGAAACCCGGCGCAGTCGGTGGACATATTGCAAGCTTCTCATCCGCGGCAACACTTTATGATGTTGGCTTCAATCACTTCTACAGAGGTGATGATCATGAAGAAGGCGCCGATATGGTGTTTGTTCAGGGTCACTCAGCACCGGGTATTTACGCCCGCTCTTTCCTGGAAGGTCGTCTGACCGAAGAACAATTAGATAACTTCCGTTTTGAAGTCGATGGCAAAGGCCTGTCTTCTTATCCGCATCCCTGGTTAATGCCTGATTACTGGCAATTCCCGACAGTATCCATGGGCCTTGGCCCTATTCTGGCTATCTATCAAGCGCGATTCATGAAGTATATGCATCATCGCGAAATCGCCAAAACATCAGGTCGCCATGTATGGGCTTATCTTGGTGATGGTGAGATGGATGAACCGGAATCATTGGGGGCAATTACCCTGGCCGGTCGTGAAAAACTCGACAACCTGATTTTCGTCGTCAACTGTAACCTGCAACGTCTTGACGGTCCGGTACGTGGTAACGGCAAAATTATTCAGGAACTTGAAGCCTTGTTCCGTGGCGCTGGCTGGAATGTATTAAAAGTTATCTGGGGCAGCGGCTGGGATCAATTGCTGGCACGCGATACCGACGGCTGGTTGCTGAAACGCATGGAAGAAGTAGTTGATGGTGAATACCAGAACTACAAAGCTAAAGACGGTGCTTATGTACGTAAGCATTTCTTTGGTAAATATCCGGAATTGCTGGATATGGTTTCAGATATGACCGATGAAGATATCTGGCACTTAAGCCGTGGCGGCCATGATCCACGCAAGATTTATGCAGCTTATAAACAAGCAGTAGATCATGTCGGCCAACCTACTGTAATCCTGGCAAAAACTGTTAAAGGTTATGGTCTGGGGCAGGCGGGCGAAGGTCAGAACACCACGCATCAGCAGAAGAAAATGGAAGTGGAGCATATGAAACGCTTCCGTGACCGTTTCAATATTCCAATTCCAGATGATGAAATCGAAGAAATTCCATACATTAAACTGGATGATGACAGCGCCGAGAAAAAATATCTGCTGGAACGCCGTAAAGAATTAGGCGGATTTATTCCGAAACGCAATAACAGTGCACCGGCATTGGAAATACCACCGATCAGTATTTTTGACGCTGTACTTAAAGACAGTGGTGATCGTGAATTATCCACTACCATGGCCTTTGTCCGTGTGTTGACGGCATTAATTCGTGACAAAAAAATCGGTAAAAATATCGTGCCAATCGTGCCCGACGAAGCACGTACTTTTGGTATGGAAGGCTTATTCCGTTCAATCGGTATCTATTCTTCATCGGGTCAGAAGTATGAACCGGAAGATTCTGGCAAGGTCATGTGGTATCGCGAAGATACTAAGGGTCAGATCCTCGAAGAAGGTATTAATGAAGCTGGTGCGATGTCGGAGTGGATTTCTGCGGCAACGGCTTATTCCAACTACAACGTTAATATGGTGCCGTTCTACATCTATTACTCGATGTTTGGTTTCCAACGTGTAGGTGATTTGTGCTGGTTGGCTGGTGATATTCAGGCTAAAGGCTTCCTGCTCGGTGGTACCGCGGGTCGCACCACTTTAAATGGTGAAGGTCTGCAGCATCAGGATGGACACAGTCTGATCCTGGCCAATACCATTCCAAACTGCCTGAGCTACGATCCGACTTATGCCTATGAAATGGCGGTTATCGTGCATGAAGGTATGCGCCGCATGTACGAGAAGCAGGAAGGCGTGTTCTATTACATTACTGCGATGAATGAAAACTACACGCATCCTGCGATGCCTGAAGGTGTGGAAGAGGGCATTATCAAAGGTCTGTATCAGCTTAAATCGGGTGGCAAACACAAGGTTAAAGCACAACTGATCGGTAGTGGCACCATTCTGCGTGAAATTGAAGCCGCTGCAGAAATGCTGGAAAAAGACTGGAATGTATCGGCCAATGTCTGGAGTGCTACCAGCATAAATGAGCTGGTACGTGAAGGTATGGATGTCGATCGTTATAATCGCTTGCACCCGACTGCTGAGAAAAAACGCAGCTATATTTCACAATGCCTGGATGATCAGGATGGTGTGGTTGTGGCATCAACAGACTATATGCGTCTTTATGCCGAGCAATTACGTCCATGGATCAAACAACGTTATGTTGTTTTAGGTACCGATGGTTTTGGCCGCAGTGATACCCGTGAAAGATTACGCAGCTTCTTTGAAGTGGATCGTTATCACGTAGTGGTTGCCACCCTCAGCGCATTGGCTGATGAAGGTTCTATTAAATACGATGTGGTCGCAAAAGCTATCAAGCAATACAACATTGATGCTGACGCAACAAATCCAGTTAAGGTTTAAAACATGGCAGATTTAATCGAATTAAAAGTCCCGGATATTGGTGATTTTGACAGCGTTGAAATCATTGAAGTATTAGTCGCGGAAGGTGATTCAATCAGTGCTGATCAGGAAGTGATCACCATTGAGTCAGATAAAGCGATGATGGAAATTCCATCATCGTTAGCTGGCACTATCAAAGAAATGAAAGTTAAAGTCGGCGATAAAGTCAGTGAAGGCTCTGTTATTGCGTTGATTGAATCCAGCGATGCAGCTGCAAGCAGCGAAAAAGCAGAAAAGCCAGCCGAAAAACCAGCTGAAAACAAATCGGCAGAGCAAGAAAAACCGGCTGCTGCTGAGAGTAAACCGGCACCCACTCCAACGGTTGCGAATCCAGAACCTGAAAGAACTGAAACCTTGCCTTACGCACCGGATACCGGTTCCGCTAAAAAACCTTCACATGCATCACCTTCAGTACGGCAGTTTGCCCGTGAATTAGGTGTGCCGTTGGCAGCTGTTGTTGGCAGTGGTCAAAAAGGCCGTATTACCAAAGAAGACGTACAGAACTTTGTTAAACAGGTCATGAATGCACCTGCACCAAAAGCAGCTGAAGGCGCGGGTATTCCATCTGTTCCGGTAATTAACTTTGAACAGTTTGGTGAAATCGAAAGCAAAGAACTGTCACGCATCAAGAAAATTTCCGGCAAACATCTGCATGCCTGCTGGTTGAATATTCCGCATGTAACGCAGTTTGATGAAGCCGATATCACCGAACTGGAAGAATTCCGTCAGGAAAACAAAGAAATGGCTGCCAAGAAAGGTGTCGGCCTGACACCATTGGTGTTCATTATGAAAGCCGTTGTTGCCTGTCTGAAACAGTATCCGGAATTTAATGCGTCATTAAGTGAAGACAAACAGAGCCTGATTTATAAAAAGTACTACAACATTGGTGTGGCCGTTGATACACCAAATGGTTTGATGGTGCCGGTTATTCGTGATGTTGATAAAAAAGGCTTTCTGGAATTGGCCGGTGAACTGGGCGAAATCAGTTCTCGGGCACGTGAAGGCACATTAACCGCTAAAGATTTGCAGGGCGGAACCTTCTCAATCTCCAGTCTTGGTGGTATCGGTGGTCAATTCTTTACTCCGATTGTGAATGCTCCTGAAGTCGCAATTCTGGGCGTCAGCAAACACCAGATGAAACCGGTCTGGAATGGTAAAGAATTTGAACCAAGACTGATGTTGCCGCTGTCGATTTCATACGATCATCGGGTGATTGATGGTGCTGCAGGCGCACGCTTTACTGTGATGTTGAATAACATGTTGTCGGATATCAGAAAGGTATTGTTATGAGTTTGATTGAAGTCAAGGTACCGGATATCGGTGATTTTGATGCAGTTGAAATTATTGAAATCCTGGTTGCTGAAGGGGATTCAATCACTGAAAATCAAGACATTATCACGCTGGAATCTGACAAAGCGGCGATGGAGATCCCTAGCTCTGATGCCGGTGTTATCAAGTCATTGAAAGTCAAAGTAGGTGATAAAGTTGCTCAAGGCGATGTGATTCTGACACTGGAAACTGAAGCGGATTCGGCCACAGAAGATAAACCTGAAGAAACCAAAACAGAGTCTGCAAAACCTGCCGAGACAAAAGCAGAAAAAACTACAGATAATGTGAAAGCAGCCCCAGCTGCTAAAGCGGATGTTCCTACTGATGCTGATATGCATGCTGAACTGGTTGTTCTGGGCTCTGGGCCTGGTGGTTATACCGCAGCATTCCGTGCAGCGGATTTAGGTAAACAGGTTATTTTGATTGAGCGCCATAAACGTATTGGCGGTGTTTGCCTCAATGTTGGCTGTATTCCATCAAAAGCGTTATTGCATACGGCGCATGTCATTAACGAAGCTAAACATATCGCTGACAATGGTGTGACCTTTGGCGCTCCAAAAATTGATTTGCCCAAAGTGGCGGAATGGAAAGACAGCATTGTTTCCAAGCTGACTGGTGGTTTATCAGCATTGGCCAAGCAGCGTAAAGTAACTGTGGTATATGGCGAAGCACAATTTGCCGGTGCCAATCTGATGCAAGTTACAACTGAAGAGGGCGCAAAAACCATCAGTTTTAATAACTGCATTATTGCTGCTGGTTCACGTGTCACAAAAATTCCAGTGTTCCCTAATGATGATCCGCGAATGATGGACTCTACCGATGCATTGGAATTGGTAGATATTCCTAAAAAACTGCTGGTTATCGGCGGTGGCATTATCGGTCTGGAAATGGCGACGGTATATAACGCGTTAGGTTCTGAAATCAGTGTGGTGGAATTGCAGGATAGTTTGATCCCAGGTGCTGATAAAGATCTTATCAAACCATTGCATAACCATATTCAGAAGCAATACAAAGCGATTTACCTGAAAACCAAAGTCAGCAAAATCGAAGCATTAAAATCCGGCCTTAAAGTCACCTTTGAAGGTGATAACGCACCGGATCCGCAAACCTATGACAAGATCCTGGTGGCTGTTGGACGTTCACCAAACGGTAAGTTGATTAATGCCGAAGCGGCAGGTGTCAATGTTAATGATTACGGCTTTATTGAAGTCAATCAGCAGATGCAGACTAATGTGCCGCATATTTATGCGATTGGTGACATTGTCGGCCAACCAATGTTGGCACACAAAGCAACACATGAAGGCAAAGTAGCTGCTGAGCATATCGCCGGTAAAAAAGTAGCCTTTGATCCAATGACGATTCCTTCAGTGGCTTATACCGATCCTGAAGTTGCCTGGATGGGACTTAGCGAAGATGAAGCGAAAAAACAGGGTATTGAATACGTTAAAGGTGCTTTCCCCTGGGCTGCCAGTGGTCGCAGCTTAAGTGTTGATCGTGATGAAGGTCTGACCAAAGCACTGTTTGATAAAGAAACCGGTCGTTTACTCGGTGCCGGTATAGTCGGCCCAAATGCCGGTGAGTTAATTGCAGAAGCGGTATTGGCACTGGAAATGGGTGCTGATGCAGAAGATATTGGTTTGACCATACATCCGCATCCAACCCTGTCAGAAACCTTTGCTTTTGCTGCTGAAATGGCTGAAGGAAATATCACGGATTTGATGCCACCACGTAAAACATTACACAGCAAATAAGATAATGCCGGCTGTTCAGAGCAACTTGGTTGTTCTGAACAGCTTTATCCTTAATCAGTGATGAACTGCCTTTCATGTCGCGGATCCAGCCAGTGATAACTCAGCCATGACCAGAGAAAACTCTGTGCTTAAGCCGCCTTTAAAATGGGCTGGGGGCAAGCGCTGGTTAATTCCCAAGTTATTAGAGCTTTGGAAAAAGTTTCCCGAACATCGTCTGGTCGAACCTTTTTGTGGTGGCCTGTCAGTTGCTTTAGGATTAAATCCGCAACAAGCATTATTAAATGATTTAAACCCCGCTTTGATTAATTTTTACCGCCAGCTACAGCAAGGTTTGACCATCAATTTGCCACTGGCAAATGATGAACAGCTTTATTATCAATACCGTAAACAATTCAATGATATCGCTGCCCATAATGAAGTTGAGCGGGCTCAATTATTTTATTATCTGAATCGCACCGGTTATAACGGCTTATGCCGTTTTAATAAAAGTGGTGGCTATAATGTGCCATTCGGGCGTTATAAAACCATCAATTACGTCAGTGACTTTGCGTCGTACCAATCGGTTTTAAGCCAGTGGGAATTCAGTAACACTGACTTTGCTAATCTTACTATTCAGCAGAATGATTTTATTTATGCTGACCCGCCTTATGATGTGCCGTTTCGACAATATTCTCAGCAAGGTTTTGATTGGGATGATCAGGTGAGATTAGCTGAATGGCTAGCAAAACATGATGGTCCTGTTGTGTTGTCTAACCAAGCTACCGATAGAATTAAAACACTTTATCGTAAGCTAGGCTTTAGCTTGAAATACCTTGATGCACCTCGCACCATCAGCTGTAAAGGTGATAAACGCCAGTCAGCAAGAGAAGTGCTTGCTTTACGCGGATTTTGATACAATAACGCACCAATTTTTAATTTCTTCGATACAGGATTTCTTCCCCCATGTCTGACATCAAAAAAGTCGTATTAGCCTATTC
>NZ_JAUSCC010000100.1 GCF_030651745.1 Methylophaga sp. | reverse complement strand
CTGTTGACTCGCAAGCCTGATGGCCTCTGCTTTAAATTCATCGGTGTATTTTCTGCGTGTTCCCATTTGATTCATCTTCTACTTTTCCTTTCATGTTAAAACATGCTTATGAAAAGTGTCCGTTAAATTGTGGGAAACCCATCATGAAGAGGTTATGGGTAAGAGCCATCCGTTATTATGTGCTACTACAACTCAGCGGTTCGAAAGAACAACTTTTAATCTATTGAATATATTGAGAAAAGGTCGCTCATAAAAACGCTACTACTTAAATCTATATGCTGGTTCTCTGCAATTTTCTCAGAGAACAGCCATGATGTTTTGGAGACAACGTGAAGAAGCCTGATGTGGCAGTAGTTTTCGAAGAAGGTGTCTCAGACGAGCAGTTTGTGGAGTTCAAAAATGCTGTTTCTGCCCAAGGTTTAGATGTTGTCGTTGAATCACGACCACCAAATGGGCCTATTGCTTGTGCTGAATGGTTCATTCCGACAGCTATTGTTGTTTTCCTAGCAAAATCTTACTTTGATGGGTTTTTGAAAGAGGCTGGTAAAGACCACTACCAGCTTCTTAAGTCGAAGCTTTCTCAGGTTACAACCAAGACTATGCGAATGCCGCGGATAGAGCCGGTGCTTTTTGGTACCAAAGGTAAGCTGCGAAAAAATAACCCATACTCGCTCGCTCTCTCAATTTATGCAGAAGCGAATGATGGCAATATATTCAAGCTCTTATTACCCAAGCCCAGCTATTACCAGGATTATGAGCAGATAGTCGTTTCTTTTCTTAATTTCTTAAATGATTACCATGAAGGGGCAAGAGTGCTTGGAGACATTGGTTTTGACACCGGTATCCAGCCTCCCGGTTCTACAATTCTTTTACACATGAATGAGGATACTCAACAAATTGAATGGGTTGATCACCGTTCTTAGAGAACAAAATCAGTCAACATGATGCCAAATCTCCATTTTGACTAGTTCCACTAAGATCGGGCTTACAAGCTAGATGAAGTCTACTAAGTTAATAATGCATATTCATACATAGCACTGGAGTAAACATTGAAATTAAGTCGTCTGAAAATAGAGAACTTCAGGGGAATCAAGTCAACAGAACTCCTGTTCCCAGATCATGTTGTCCTTATCGGTGACAACAATACTGGTAAATCAACAATATTCGAAGCATTAGATCTTGTTCTCGGACCGGACAGGTTGAGACGAAGTCCCCCAATTGATGAACATGATTTCTATGTAGGTAGATATTTCTTTGCCAGCGAGCCTAAAGAAGCAACAGAAAAGTCAGTAAAATGCACTGAGGCCCAAGATGCCAAAGCGGCCATAAATGTAGAGGTGGAGTCTGTTGTAGAAATGGACGTGAGTGAAGTAGAGCCTGTATCAGGGGGGCAGGAAAGAGCGGAAGCAGACTTAGTTCAGATTAAAGTTGAAGCCACAATCACGAATTTGTCTAATGAACAAAAGCGGCACTTTCGTGATTACATCGAGTGGTGGAATATCGACGAAGGTGCATTTTACATTGCTACTAACGTTGAAGGAGTTGATGCTGAAGCGATTCAGGAAGCCATACGAGTAACCTTCATCGGCGAGTATGACATTGAAGAGGATGACTTCGTCGGTAACACGTATTTTTCACGTAGTCTTGAAGAAGGAGGAAATCCTCAGTTTTTCGGACGGCGCGACAAACAGTTATGTGGATTCCTGTACTTGAGAAGTTTACGCACAGGCAGTCGCGCTCTAAGTCTCGAACATGGAAGCCTGCTAGATATTATTCTGAGGCTGAAAGAAATCAGGCCGCAGATGTGGGAATCTACAATCAATGGTCTGGCGTCTTTCGATGTCGCCAGCGGGACCGAACTTGGAATTACAGGTGTTCTGCAAAGCATTAACACTGCACTAAAGAAATATGTGCCGAAGGAATGGGGCGTTGAACCTCATCTTCGAGTATCTACACTGACACGTGAACATCTCAGAAAGGTCATTACGGCCTTTATTGCTACAGGTGAAGGCTCTCATTCCGCGCCTTACTTTCGTCAAGGTACAGGCACGATCAACATGCTCGTACTGGCAATGCTGTCACAGATCGCTGAAGACAAGCAAAATGTCATTTTCGCTATGGAAGAGCCTGAAACTGCGATTCCCCCATATGCTCAGAAACGAATCGTTCACGAGATCAGGACCCTAGCAGCTCAGTCCCTATTTACCTCGCATTCTCCCTATGTTTTAGAAGAGTTTAGCCTCGACGAAACTCTCGTTTTGTCTCGTACTAGAGAGGGGGTCCTTACACAGGCATCAGTGAATCTTCCAGATAGTGTTAAGCTCAAACGTTATAGGCAGGAGTTCCGCACACGATTTTGTGAAGGATTGCTTTCGCGCCGGATCTTACTCGCTGAAGGTGCAACGGAAGCCTCGGCGTTTCCAGTTGTAGCTCGCCGTCTTGCAGAGTTAAATCCTGAAAAGTACAGCTCTTTGGAGGCCCTTGGTATCTGCACAATTGATGCGGGAACAGAATCTCAGCTTGCTGATTTGGGCGGGCTATATCGTGGATTGGGAAAAGTAGTGTACGCCATATGCGATAATCAGTCCGCTGCTGACGAGGCTAGTATCGTGTCACAAGTTGATGAGCTCTTCATGCATAAGGAGAAGGGTATTGAATACTTGGTGCTGAAGAATACAACAATTACAGCTCTGGAGCGTTTTGTAGATTTAATAACATGGCCTCGTCATCTCTCACAGAAATATCCCAATCCAAAACTAGATGTAGTCAATGCGGTTAGCGATTATCTCGGTTGGGCGAAGGGGAACTGGGGGCTCGCTGATTTTCTTGCTCAATGCACTGAAGATGAAATTCCACAATGGCTGCGAGACACCTGTATTCGCATTCGTGAATTATCACAACTCCTTCCTAAAGATGAACTACATGAGGTAATGCCGCCAACAGGCGAAGCATTAATAGATACTCGCAGTGAGACACACCCGGAAGATGAGGCCAAAGGTGGCGATTGAACTTACGCAGATGCAAAAAGAAATTTTGGCTGCTGACGGGCACCTACTTGTACAGGGTGGGCCTGGTTCTGGCAAAACAACAATTTCCATTCTGAAGGCGCAAAAGCTAGTTAATGAAGGCTTGCAGAATGCCCAGCGTGTCTTATTTCTAAGCTTTGCTCGAGCGACTGTATCAAGGGTGCTTGAAGCCATTGCAGCAGAAGAAGAGATTACTCATGACGTTAAACGTTATATTGAGGTCGATACTTATCATGCCTTCTGTTGGCGACTTATTAAAACGCATGGGTATCTGCTCGGATTGCCGCGGCGACTTGTAATTATGGCCCCGCCAAATGAAGGGGTTGCTCTATCTGATATAAGAAATCAATACAAATCAGATTACAAGCTGAACCCAGAAGAATGGCAACAGAAAAAAAAACTCGAATATGATGAGCGGAGACGCCTCGCTTTTGAAGATGGATTGGTCTGCTTTAATCTTTTTGCTGAAATAGTGGGCGAACTGCTGCACAGAAGTAACAAGATAAGGTGTCTTATTTCCAATGCTTATCCGGTAATAATATTAGACGAGTTTCAGGATACCGCGTCAGATCAATGGTGTTTCATCCAAGCCCTTGGGCGTGACAGTATCCTTCTTGCATTGGCAGACCCAGAGCAACGGATCTTTGATTTTATCGGTGCTGATCCGGAAAGACTTCAACATTTTGAGAATGAATTCAAGCCGTCAAAATTCGATCTCAGTGATGAAAATCATCGTAGCAAGGGAACAGACCTTGCCCTCTTCGGAAACGATATTCTAAAAGGTAAGTTCACGAAGGAAAGCTATATCGGCGTTTATATAGAAGTTTTCGAACCAAACCAGAATCAGGCGATTACCAAAGTGATCACAGAAACCCTGAAAGCTCGCAAGCGCCTTCTGGTCGATGGACCAAAAGATTGGTCACTAGCAATCCTCGTTCCTACAAAGCGTATGACTCGGGTGGTATCAGAAGCTTTTCGAGAGCCGCCTGCCAAGTTACCTAAAATTGAGCACAATGCAACTGTCGATATGGAAGCAGCTATTCTTGCTGCAGAGATTATCGCTTACCTCTTGCAAAGTTACGGTCGACAAGGTGATGTTGCCACTTTTGTGAATTTGATTTGTGGCTACTTTAGAGGTAAGGGTGGTGATACACCTTCAAAGACTAGCCTTCAGGTAGCGGCGCAGATATTTACGGCTTTCCAAAAAGCAATTGAATGCCGTGAGCTAGGCAAAGCCGCCCCGAAGAAAAGTATTTTCTTACCAATTGAAACGGCCTATAACACAACGAACGACCTTGTTTTGACTGGTGATCCTGACAGCGATTGGACTACCGTACGTAAGCATCTGGATGCTGCTGATTGTTGGCGACTAAATGAAATTGCTAGCGAAGTCAGAAATATCAGGCTGTTGGATCGTGGGACACAGCTTCGTGAAAGTCTGTCCCAGAACTGGAGAGATACAGGACGATATTCAGACGCATTAAATATTGTCCAACAGGCTTTTGTCCAAGAGCACTTTTCGACCCAGGTAAGACCAGAGTCAGGCGTTGTCGTCATGAACATGCATAAAGCGAAAGGCAAGCAATTCGACGAAGTAATTATCTTTGAGGGACCACCACGGATCGCAAGACGCAAGATCGTAGCTAACCCAGATAGGATTGTTCGAGGAAATATACGTGACAACGTGGATGAGCAAACTCGTCAAAATTTTCGTGTCAGCATAACTCGTGCAAAGCGACGAACGATTATACTTACGCCAGAAGCAGACCCATGTGTTCTTTTAATACCTCAATATGATTAAAAACACTACGAGCCTAAGACAATAATATTATTGCTCTTACTTAATTAATTAACTTGGTACCTGCGGCACAGGTTTCACTGATGTCTGACATACGTTTCAATATGATCTGTTGCTAAGTATGTCTTAAAAGACGTGATACTTTTTTGAGGTATTAAAATTAATCTTTACTTGTTAGTAACTATCAGACTTAGTTTGTTGCAATAGTTATCGGGATTTTACCGAGATTATTAATAGCATTGCATTATGACTTAGTTAAAATCAGACAGGGCAGAGTATGGTTGTGTCAGATCTATTATCCATTTTCCTTTATATTCATAAGTTCAAGTATCAAGTTAAATAGTAAATCATGGCTAATTGATTCATCTTTATTTGCCATCATTTTTTCCCAATCAAAATTATTTTCATGTTTAAAGCTATCAGATAACCAGATTAGCATCGGAACATGTTTTTGGGCTTCTGGAGCAATTCGATAAGGCAGTCCATGGAGATATACACCGTTTTCACCCAGCGATTCACCATGATCAGAAACGTATAGAAGGCCAACATTGTATTCAGACTCAAGGTTCTTCAATGATTCAATAGTCTCAGCAATCAGTTCATCTGTAGCTAAAATACTGTTGTCATAAGCGTTAATAATCAGTTGTTTTGAACACTTTTGCAGTTGATTTGTCTCGCATTCAGGGAAAAATTTCTTTTGACTCGTCGTACTACGTTTAAAATATTCAGGGCCATGGCTACCTAACTGATGCATCACAATAAATGCATCTTTTGAAGGCGGTATTGAAGCTACTTTACTTTCAAATGCTGGAATTAATTCCAAATCACTGCATTGCTCACCATCACAATCAATAATATCTTGTGTAGGAATTCGGTCACACATTCCTTTGCAACCCGAATTGTTATCCAACCAAGTTACTTCAACTCCTGCTCGTTGAAGAATGTCGAGTACATTGTCACTATTTTTGGCTATATCAGAATCATAATCTGCCTGATTAAGGTATGAAAACATACATGGAACAGAGATAGCTGTTGCCGTTCCGCACGAAGCAACATTACTAAAGTTCACCATTGAATCAGGAGCATTATCTAGCAGTTGCAATAGCCTTGGTGTTGTATTTCTATGATAACCATTGAGAGTGAAATGATCTGCCCTTGCCGTTTCGCCTACGATCATTACAAATAAATTTGGTTTAATTTTATTAATTGGTGTAGTTAACTTTGCATTCAATGCTACCAATTGAAATTCAGTTGGAAAAGCGGAGGCTACTATTTTTTCCCCGACAGAAACACTTGCTGAAATGGCATTGAATGGCACGGCTAGATGCTTAACTTCACGGTGATTTCTAAAAAAGGAAGAAAGTTCTTTGTAGTTAAACTGTAAAAATCCTGCGAGGAGGATAAAAGTTATTATCAGAAGTGTGAGCCATACTTTTAGTTGATGTCCAAAACCTCCCCATTGAATATTCATTTTTTTGTTTATCATGGCGGGTATAAACAAAAATAAAACTAAATGAAAAAATAATCCGGTTCCAATCAAGCCTTGAGCTTCATTCCAATCCGTTTCAACCACGTTTTGCAGCATATCCTTATCAATTAGGATGCCATATTTCATCATGAAGTAGCTGCTAAAGGCTGAAATAATAATGAGTACTAAAAGCCAACCTTTTAACAGTTTTTTAAACGAAAATAATGAAACCAATAAAATATTAATTATAAAACTAAGAGCGAATATCTTAAATTTAAGTGATGACTCAAAAGCATTTTCTTGGTTAAATAAAAATTGAAATATTGGCAAATTGTAAATAACAGTAATAAATAGTGATGACAATAGTATATATACCCATATTGGTATTGCTATTGGATTACTAATCGCCGAATAAAAATTATTACTTTGTAAATAATATGAAGATTTTTTTGCGATGGATAACATTTTTCGGTTCCACTTATAAAGTTATTAACTCCCACTCTATAAGGTGAATCTTAAAAAATGCTTAAATCTAATTTGATGACAATATTATTTTTACTTCAAATTGTTCTTTTTGCTGTGTGAAAGTGATTTGTCCTTGATGTAAATCAACAATCATCATGACTATCGATAATCCAAGTCCAGCCCCTGTAATATGTTGGTGCTGGCTGTGCCGATAAAAGCGTTCTCCTAAACGATCAGACTCCATAGTAATGTTGTTAATATTTTTAATTGTAATTAGCACATTATTTTCTGGAACATTCGTCACTTCAATTTCAACTACTTGCTCTTGCTCTGAATATTTGGCCGCATTATCCAATAAATTTCGCAATACTATTTGCAGTAAAGAGGGATCGCCATAAACTTCACAATTTCTATCAACCTTGGTAGACCAGCTAACTTTCTCTAATTGATGAATTGATAGCTGTGACATGCTTTGTTCAAGCAATTCATTCACATTAAGTCTTTGAGGAGCGAGTAGGGACGACTGCTCAATTCTTGCCATCGCAAGTAATTGATTGACCAGATGAACCATCCTTTTACTGCCAGTATCTATAGCCGAAATTGCTTGTTGTTTTTCTTGTTCGGTTAAATCTGAATTAAGATTTTGAGCATGTAATTGAAGAATACTCAGCGGTGTTCTAAGTTCATGTGATGCATCAATAATAAATCTTTTTTCTTTATCAAGGTAAAGGGTGATTCTTTTTAATAAACCATTAATGGCTACTTGTATTGGTTTTAATTCACTGGGTAAGTTGGTGTGAACTTCAGTTAACTTTTCAGGTTTTTTATCTCTTAATTGTTGGCTCAAATGACTAAGTGGTCTCAAACTTAGTCCAATAATAAAATAAATTAAAATACTTAATGGAATAGTTAATAAGAGTAAGGGGCGTATTTGCGTTGCTGCCATGTGTCCACTCATTTCACTGCGGACATCTTCTCTCTGAGATGTATAAACCCAAATATCTTCAACTGGATCATACAAACTAAAGGTTATCCATTTATAATTTTTTTCGGCGATTTCATGAAAGCCTTCGGTTTTACTTTGTGCTAAAAATGAAGTGGCATTTTCTGAGAGTAATATTAACTTTTCGTTACGCCATATCTGAAAAGCAATTTTGCTTTCATATTTATGCTCTGGGAACATCCTTTCTTGTGCAGAGGTGAGCTGTTCGCCGGTATCAATTCTGGTGGGTACAGGGATTACAATGGGATCTTCAGAAAACTTGTTGGGATTAACTTTATATAAGGTCCACAGTAAGCGTGCAGTTTGGGCAAGCTGGGCATCATAAATCTCGTCCATTTCATGAAGAGAATTATGGTAAGAAATTGAAGCTGTCATCCCTAATATGATGATCATCAGTAGATTAATACTGACTAACAACCATAGCTTGATCGAGTTAAACGTCATATTCTTCTACTAACATATACCCAATACCTCTTACGGTCCTAAACAAATCATTTGATAGTTTTTTTCGCAGATGATGAATATGAACTTCGGTAGCATTGCTGTCTATTTCACCATCCCAACCGTAACTTAATTCATCAAGGTATTGCCTGCTTAAAATACGATTGGGGTTCATCATAAACTCTTTTAACAAAAGAAATTCTCGTTTTGTTAATGTGATGCTCTGACCGTTATATTCACACTCATGAGTCTGTAAATCTAATCTCAAGCTTGAAATAAATAAAATATCATCCTTCCGTTCTGAACTGCGTCTTACCAGTACACGAATTCTTGCTTCAATTTCACGAACGTCTGTCGGTTTAACTAGATAATCATCCGCACCATTATTCAAAGCTGCTAACTTAATTTCGATTTGATCTTGAGCTGTTAAGACTAAAATAGGCAAGCTATGTCCATTTTTACGTATAGATTTAATTAGTGGAACAGCTGAGCCATCGGGTAATCCTAGATCCAGAATCATTAATGCAAACTCACCGTTCAAAAGAGCTTGTTGGGCATGTAATCCTGTGGTGCAATGTTCCAATTGATAACCCATACGCTTTAATGCCGTTATGATCCCTAATGCTAATAGCTGATCATCTTCGATTAACAAAATTCGCATTATGTGCTTTCCTCACTTATCAAACCATTTAGGCTGTTTGGTTATTGGAATAAAGTAATTTAAAAATGACATAACTTGAGAACAAACAAATAAATAAAGTGGTTACATCATGTGAGAGAAAATGTGCTCCCCTTAATTGTTGGCTAACACCAAACAGTAAGCCAAACCCCATCCCGATTCCCAGACCATAATATCGCCAAGCGGGTTTTATCTCTCTGAACATAAAAAATAATGCGACCCAAGCATAACCGATGCTGGCATGACCGGCGGGAAAACAGTAAGCCATGGGCAGACTGTTGGATCTATGAGCGAATAAACTTAAATATGGTCTATCACCACCAAACAGATCTAAACTCCAGGGGCAATCTATGTCGGTAATTGATTTGAGATAACTGACAGCAACAAATGAGACGATCAATGACAATGTTAATCCTTGCCATGCTTTAGCCTGAGAGGGATATTGTTTATGTTTAACGGTGTAAAAAACGGTGATAACTAATACTAATAGCACTGCAATATAATTTAACCATCGGCCACCATCATGCAAAACATCATTGGTTAGCCAATGTTTTCGTAAAAGCCATTGGTGTCCTTCTAAAGCATAGATATAACCAGCAAGCTTAAGATCTCCTCCAAAATACTCTAGTCCCATCATTAAACAAAAATACACTAGTAATAGCAGCCAAAAGGTATGGTTCTTATAGATAGCTTGTTTCACCATAAAATAATTAACCACGTCAAAAAAGCCGTAACCAAACTTACAAATACTGCAGCAGAACCAATATCTTTGGCCTTACCACTTAACGTATTAAACTCATGCCCAATCCTATCAACAACGGTTTCTAATGCCGTATTGAGTAGTTCAGCGACAACGATTAAAGCTAAACTAAAGATCAACATTACTTGCTCAACAGATGTGATATTAAGCAAAAATGTGATTGGCACTAGAAATACAATAAGTAAGAGCTCTTGGCGAATGGCAGCCTCGCTTTCCCAGCTCGCACGTAATCCTTGATATGAATATTGTGTCGCATACAACAATCTTTTTAATCCCGTATAGCCCTTCTTCATTTTTTACCTCAACAAAAATTTCTACGCTCATGTTATGTCCGGTTTCTTAAGCAACGCTTAAGAATTGAAATTTATATTGGCCTCGAAATCTTTGCAGCTGACTACTTATATCAGCGAATAAGACGCAGTTAATGCATAGAGGAAATATAAATAAATGCTTAAGAATCTAAACCGAACCTGGCTGATATTTGGGCCGTATCAATTATTTATCAAAATCATGTTGCTGGGGTTGTTCATCCTCTCATTATCGAGGATGGGTTTAGTGGTTTGGCAATGGGAAAGAGTTTCGGCTGTCACCGACCTTTGGACTATGTTCAGTCAGGGTGTTAGATCGGATCTGATTATTATGGGAATGTTAATGAGTCCCATAGCTCTATTACTACCAATACTTGTTAATCGATGGTTTTGGTCTGTATCTAGATGGATATTATTGATATGGAGCGTATTGATCCTGACGTTTATTGTTTTTATGGAGATTTCTACACCCGCTTTCATCATGCAATATGATCTCAGGCCAAATCGTCTGTTTATTGAATATCTTAAATACCCTCATGAAGTATCTTCAATGCTATGGAACGGTTTCAGGACTGAAGTTCTGGTAGGTAGTCTGGTAACGATTTTATCGGCTTGGGGCATAACACGATTACTCAAATACCAATTCATCAACTTCAAGTTTGACTGGCCAGAATGGAAGATATGGTTGTTTTGGCCAGTCTTGGTGGTAATTTTAGCTTTGATGATCCGGTCTTCACTCGGACATCGTCCAGCCAATCCAGCATTATTTGCCAGAACTTCAGATGCCATGGTTAATAGTCTTTACATCAATTCGGCATGGTCTGTTTATTTTGCTATTTACAATATGCAGCACGAAGACAAATCCTCAGAGCTTTATGGAAAAATGTCTCATGAAGAAGTCCTTGGCACGTTGAGTCAACTCTATCCATGGATTCCAAATGATTCAGACGCAAAGAATCCTACCATGCATTTTCAGCAAGCAACTCAGCACCGGGAAAAACCACTCAATTTAGTAATAATCCTAGAAGAAAGCATGGGAGCAAGTTATGTAGAATCTCTTGGTGGACTGCCGGTAACACCAAATCTCGATCAATTAAAAAACGAAGGTTGGTGGTTTGAACAACTTTATGCAACCGGAACGCGATCTGTAAGAGGAATTGAAGCGGTGGTCAGTGGTTACCTTCCGACACCGGCTAGAAGCGTTGTTAAATTGTCGTTGGCCCAACAAAACTTTTTCACACTAGGTGGTTTATTAAAACAACAGGGCTACTTTACTGAATTTATTTACGGTGGAGAGTCTCATTTTGACAATATGGCCAGCTTCTTTATTGGCAATGGCTTCGAATCTGTCATTGATGAGCGTGATTTTGAGGATCCAATCTTTACAGGTAGCTGGGGTGTGTCTGATGAAGATTTACTCAATAAAACACATCAACGTCTTTCGGAGTTAAATGCTAAAAATCAACCATTTTTGAGTTTTGTTTTTACCTCTAGCAATCACACACCTTTTGAATATCCTGATGGTCGTATTCAACCTTATGACCAGCCTAAGCAAACTGATAACAACACAGTTAAATATGCTGATTACGCATTAGGAGCGTTTTTTGATAAAGCTAAACAAAGTGAATATTGGGATAACACACTATTTCTCGTCGTGGCAGATCATACTAATCGGGTTTATGGCGACGATTTAGTACCAATCTCAGGGTTTCATATCCCAGCATTAATAGTCGGTGCTGATATGGAATCAAAGCAAATTAAAACTGTGTCCAGTCAAGTTGATTTAGCGCCTACATTGTTATCTTTAATGGGGGTTTCTGCGAATCATCCGATGATTGGACGCGATTTAACCATTGAGTCAGAACAGCTTTCACCTGGCCGCGCCATGATGCAATTTGCTGACTATTTTGCACTTATGAAGGGGACAGATGTGACGGTTTTAAGGATGGATCAACCATCCAAATCTGGACAATATGATCGGTTAAAACGACGTATGGAAGTTATTGGCGACGCAAGTGAGTCACAAGAGAAGGAAGCTTTAGCACACTCATTGCTACCTTCATGGCTATATCGAGAACAACGTTATGGAATCAGTGATTAACAACACTCGGATTGAAAATAACATTGGCAAAATCAATCACTGATTTTAATTAAACCGAAGTCTTTAAGACTTAACACAATGCGATTTTCCACAATATTTTATTATGTTTAAACATTAATTGAAAAATTAGTAATTGCTGATAAGCGAGGTGTCTCGACGTACTTTCCAGATCATGCTCAGGATATAATAGAGACACCACTCATATGAACATTTCTATGTTCAAACTCATATTTTGGAGACATCAATTAAGTTAAGCCTATCTTAAGTTTCAAGTCAGACAATGCTGCTTCCTTATCTGATTGAGTAAGCGGCCTATTATGTCAAACCAAACGAGCAAGCAACTTGAATTTGCTGAAAAATATAATGAACAACATGCGAAAGCCTATTTCCAGAAACACACAGATGGATTAGCAAGAAAACTGTCAAACTGGCGTGATCAACAGATCGCCAGAAAAGCCTTAAAAATAGCGGGTAATCCGACAAGCGTATTGGATGTCCCGTGTGGCACCGGACGCTTTTGGGATGTGCTGACTGAAAACCCTAAAAGGCATGTCTATGCCTGTGATAACAGTCAGAAAATGATTGATATAGGACTGCAATATCGCGAAAAACAACTCATTAAGAAAATACATACATTTAAAGCTTCTGCTTTTTCATTACCACTTAGTGACGGTTATGTTGACAATATTTTCTGCATCCGTTTATTACACCATATTGGTTATTCCGAGGATCGTCTTAAACTATTAAAAGAATTTCACCGGGTCAGTAAATCCACAGTGATTGTTTCTCTTTGGGTGGATGGTAACGTTAAAGCCTGGAAACGAAAAAAACTCGAATCGAATCGAACTAAACGCCATTATCAGAACCGTTTTGTCATACCTCAAAAGACTATTGAAAAAGAATTCAACGAGGCTGGTTTCAGTATAAAAGCCTATCTAGATTTCATCCCGAAATACGCGATGTGGCGAACTTATATTCTCGAAAAAAATGAGAATATTTCATGTTAAACACTATCAATAGAGTCAGTTTGTTACGCTCGCCCCCTAACAAGGACAGTAATGTTTTTGAAGAACTTTGGCGTAATAATGCCCCTTGGTTTGAAACACCCAATGTGCGCCGTGGCGGGTGGAGTGGTGTAGTCAAATGTATGATTGATAACTTTGGAAGATCGGAAAAAGTTTTTATCAAGCGGCAAGAAAATCATATGACAAGGACGCTTATGCATCCACTTAACGGTATTCCAACTTTTTTGCGTGAATACCATAACATTCAATTACTTCATGCCAAAAATATCCCAACGCTGGACGTTTTATATTTCGGTACAAAAGGTGCCAAAGCTGTTCTAGTTACCAAGGCGTTAGAAAGGTATATCAGTTTGGATAAAATTGAACTTTCAACTTTAGTACCAGAAGACAAAAAAACATTGATTTCTAGTATAGCCATAGTAATACGCCATTTACATCTACATCATTACCAACATAACTGTCTCTACCCAAAACACATCATGGTTCGTCAACGTGCAAATGGTTGGGATGTAAAACTTATCGATCTTGAGAAGATGAAATATCGTTTAGTAAAAAAATTGGCAGTCATCCATGATTTAACCACCTTTGTTCGTCATCTAAGTGAGATTTGGTCCGCGAGGGAAAAGGTATTATTTTTTCAAGCTTACTTTGAACAGCCGAAAATATCGTGTCAATCAAAAAAAATCATTAATACGGTGTGCAAAAGGATTAAATGGAAAGATGATGCTAGAAAACAATTTGAATCAGCACTCATCACTTGATTGTGATGACTAATATATATTTATCTGATATTGGGGGGGGCCAGTTTTACGAAATAATATGAGGTTAAGGAGAAGTTTTACAAGTTACATTTCAAGTCTGGATTAAATGATCTTGATTAAAACATTTAGGTATTAAATTTTCTAATTTTGTGATTAGCTTTCAGTAATAACACAACTTTCAAACGTATTTTTTTCGAAACCACATTGATATAATTCTAGCTAACAAGACCCCTCCCGCTTCCCTTAGAACAGCGCACCGCGAGGGGTTACTCGTTTTTCACACTGCGATATGTGTCATCTTTCACTCGTCCTCATCAGCGTTATTATCTTTTGATATAAGTAGCCTTCTAGATGGCAAGGCTCGGATTAAACGTTGACGATAGTCAAAATATTTTTTATCGGATAAAAGTTCCAACAGGTCATTAGAGACTGCTAAGTAAGAACGAAGTTCTGCTGCCTCCAATGCTGGTAGATTCATTAAAGCACGCTGAATAAGAAGTTCGGTGGGATTTCTTTTCGATAAGTCTTCACGGACAAATGGCTCAATGGATACACCAAAATAATCTGCAAGTGCTTCGATCATGAAGTAATTGGGTTTTGAAATTTCATCATTTTCCAAATGCCCAATTTCAGAGTTTGAGGTACCTACTGCTGAACAAAGTTCACCTTTGTTAAGGTTCGCAATCTCTCGAAGGAATAAGAGATTGGATGATAAAAATACCTCTTTTCTGTTGTTCATCGTCACGAAACCATGAAACAAAACAAGTATTTTAATTTAAGCCTATCTGATGATTTTGGCAATAACCCATAAACTAGATTACAGTTTTATATTATCTGCAACCGAATTTAACCGATTTGTTAATTCAAATAGGTTGCGAAATTATGAAATTTTTTTAAATTAAAACTTTATAACACATCCGCAAAATATTGAATAATTCTAAATCTTGTGTTCATTAGATGTTTCTTATTTGTTTTTACTAGAAACTGAAATGGAGGCGGGTGATGGGGAAAATATATTCAACAACCGCACCGGGATTGTTTTCACGAGGTCCTTTTCCCATACCTCCCAGGCGAAGAATTGCCAATCAATTTCATCGATTATTTAGTATTAAAGCTGGCATGAGGACAGTATGTGTAGAGAGTCCTCTTGAAGCAGATGCCATTTATTGGGCTGAATCCGACCCTAATATTATTGAAGTATGCGAACAACCACTTCGAATCCATATGCCATTTGGTAATAGACCTTACTTTACCTTCGATATTTCTTTTAAATGGACATCGGGAAACGAATGCTTTTATGAAATAAAACCTGAATCAAGCATGGAGCGTTCATCGAACAACAATCTAATCCCTAAAAACTGGGAAGTGATTCAGGATATATGCAGGGCTAACGCTTATACCTGTCAAGTACTCTCTGATAAAACAATAAATGAAAAGTCATTGGAAATAGCTAATTGGCGACGGTTACTTCCCTATGCCAGAACGGCATATGAATCAGATGAACCTTGGATAGTTGAAATGATTATTCATGTTCTTAAAGGGATTGATAAAGCCACTATTTATCAAGTTTTTGCACAGATGCCTGAGGTTTCAAATGAAAAGATTATCTGCTTTATTGCAAAGCTCATTCATCAAGGTCAGATGTCGGCAAATTTGAATAGCGCTCGCTTATCAGGTATGACCACCCTCTGGGTTTCCCACAATTTAACGGACACTTTTCATAAGCATGTTTTAACATGAAAGGAAAAGTAGAAGATGAATCAAATGGGAACACGCAGAAAATACACCGATGAATTTAAAGCAGAGGCCATCAGGCTTGCGAGTCAACAG
>NZ_JAUSCC010000091.1 GCF_030651745.1 Methylophaga sp. | reverse complement strand
ATGCAGTTCAAGCAGGGGTGACCAGCTCACACATCATCGATGGTCGTGTACAGCATGCGGTCTTACTGGAAATGTTTACGGATGAGGGTGTAGGTACACTTATTCGTGGAGGCGGTCGATGATGGAGCAACAATCTACGCGTGCTCAAAATAAACAGTCGCGTCATCAGGCCATACTGGAAGCCTTGGCATCGCAGCTTGAACAACACCCCGGACAACGAATAACTACAGCTCAGTTGGCTGAAAGTTTAGGGGTCTCTGAAGCGGCGCTTTATCGGCATTTCCCTAGTAAAGCTAGAATGTTCGAAGGCCTTATCGAGTTTTCAGAAGACACCGTATTTGGCCTTATCCGCAGAATTCTTGACGAAGATGATAATGCGGTCTCTCGATGTGAAAAAATCATGGCATTGATGCTGGGATTCAGCGCAAAAAACCCGGGTATTAGTAGTGTGCTCGTTGGAACTGCGCTTACAGGCGAAACAGAGCGGCTTCGCCAACGCGTCAGTCAATTTTTTGACCGACTGGAAACACAATTCCGACAAATTTTACGTGAACGTGAATTAACGTTGACGCAAGCTGGTGGTCGACCTGTTAATGAAACCGCTAATTTGCTTCTCAGTATTGTTGAGGGGCGTTTACAGCAATTTGTTCGTAGTGGATTTCGCCAATCACCACTTCAGGGATGGGAACAACAATGGCAACTCATCAACACGATACTCAGGACATACGCATGATCAATGTAGTGGTGTTAGGTCGCTCGATACCGGGTTTGATTAATTTGGCTGTTCACGATGATCTAAATATTACAGCTATTGAACCAGATACAATTGACGATGCGGTTTTGGCCATAAAAGCTGCAAAAACCAATATAACCGTGTTAGAGCAGGATAACGAGCATATTAATACAGATCTTCTATGTTTGGTATTGGCGACAAATTACCCACAGAATCAGACAATTATCCTGTCAGACAAAGTGCCGGACTTTGAGCAGTTAAAAGCAACCGGTTTTAGGGCTCGGGGATATATTACTCCCTCACAACATGACAAATTAGTAAAGGCAATACATGCTGTACATGATGGTGAAGCCTGGCTGCCAAGGCGTCTGGTGGCCGATATGCTTAATCATTTTGCTGCCGGAGATTTGGGCTAGCAGCTGAATTATGCTCAAAGATGGTGTTGGCTGGCTGAATTTTTGCATATACGAATATTGAGTTTTCACCATTAAATTCAATATCTAGTACCAATGTACAGTAGATCAGTTTTAATTGTCATGGGAAACTATTTGCAAAGTCGGTCACATTATTTTTGTTGACCTAAGGAAGCAGCATTTCATCGGAGAAGCATTATGGCAACAGAAGCCGGTATTATTTCAGCCTTAATAGGCACCGCAACTGCTACAGCAGTCGATGGGACTGTGAGAAATTTACAAGTTGGTGACAGGGTTTATCCTAATGAGATCATTACAACTGGTCTTGCTGGTGCCGTAGAAATCGAATTCCCTGATGGCAGCGTTATGGATCTGGGAAGAAATTCTCAGGCAGTATTAGACAGTGAAACATTTGAGTTAGATGTGGCTGGTGGTGAGACACCGACTCCTGCCGCAGACGTAGTTGACGAAATCGAAGCAATTCAACAAGCATTGTTGGCTGGTGAAGATCCAACACAAATCGCTGATGCTACTGCTGCTGGTCCTGGTGCACAGCCAGCCAGTGAAGGTGGCAGTGATGCGGTGGTTGTTGATTACCTTGCTCCACGAATCACTCCCGATTCTGGTTTTGAAACGACCGGTCCCAGCGTCACATTCTTAGATCCTCTTCCATTTGATTTTTTAGTAGATGAATCGGATGCTTTGGATCCAACAGATCCAACAGATCCAACAGATCCAACAGATCCAACAGATCCAACAGATCCAACAGATCCAACAGATCCAACAGATCCAACAGATCCAACAGATCCAACAGATCCAACAGATCCAACAGATCCAACAG
>NZ_JAUSCC010000084.1 GCF_030651745.1 Methylophaga sp. | reverse complement strand
CGAACCGGCACAGCCGCAAAGCCGAGGGATTTTAAGTCCCTTGTGTCTACCAATTTCACCACCCGGGCAGCAAGCGGCACATTATAAACAAGATTGAGCAATTGTTCATACCCATTTCAGTTATTTTTTGCTTGAAGTGGGTACGTGATAGTGGCTTTCGATCATTTCTCTAGTCAAAATCCCATAAATCCGGTCGATCATCGGGGTGCTTTGCCGACTGACATACAGCGCTTCTACTTCATATTTATCAAGCGCCTGATAGGCTTCATGCAGGCTGGTATGTAATGAGATTTTATGGACATTGCGTCGTGAGGCCGGGATTTGCATCAGATCGATTTCCGACTCATCTTCGTCTTCTTTAACGCTTACCGCTCTGGCCAGGTCGCTGGCGGGCATTAACGCAATCGGGTTGCGTTCTTTGGTGATCACTATCCATTCAGGGTTGTTTTCGAGTGTATGCAGCGCCAGTTCACGATTAACTTTCTGGTTCAACACCGCAATGTTGCGCTGCATCGCTGCGCCGACACTGATTTTGCGAAGTGTTTGCGAGATAGGATCATTGCGAAAATCCAGCCCTTTTACTCGCATCATGTTGACGAAGAGCGGTTCCTGTTTGAAATAATCGTGCGTAATCAGACTGGAAAAGACGATAGCGAGCATGCCGGGCAGAATGATTTCCGGGTTGCCGGTGAGTTCCAGCATGGCCATTAATGCAGCAAGCGGCGCTTTTAAAGTGGCTGACATCATCGCGCACATGCCTAAAACGGCATAAAAGGTCATTGATGAAGCATAGTTGGGCAATATCAACTGACCGAAGTAGCCGAGGATAGCGCCAGCACAGGCGCCTACTACCATGGTTGGGCCAATGATACCGGCTGGAATTCCCAGACCAACGGTGGCAGAAGATAACAGCAGTTTCATCACCATGATGATGACCAGCGTGCCGATGGCAATATCATTGGCGGAAATACTGCCAATAATGCCGTATCCCATGCCCATTACTTCCGGCACCATCATGCCGCACAGGCCCATTAAAATTCCAGCGTAAACCGGACGTAACCACGACGGGTGATTGGTGTAGAGATTGGTAAATAGCGTCAGGGTTTTTAATGCAATGGTGGACAAGCCACCGATAACGAGGCCCAGGAAAATGATATAGGGTAGTTCCCACAGCGATTGCATCTGGGCACTGAGGTTTATAAAAACGGTATCGTCACCAAAGGTCAGTCGGCAGACTACTGCTCCGGTGACGGAAGCCAGAATGACGGGAATAAAACTGGCGATGTAATATTCCATCATGATGACTTCCATAGCGAAAATCACCCCGGCGATAGGTGTATTAAATGAGGCTGCTATGGCGGCGGCTGCACCTGAGGCGACTAAGACGCGAACACTGTTGTTTGGAAGCTCCAGGCCATTTGCTAATAAACTGCCACTGGCGGCACCAAGATGAACGCCCGGCCCTTCACGGCCTACAGAGTGACCAGTGATAATCGCAATACTGGTGCCGAGGAATTGGCGAACGGCATTTTGCCAGGGCAGACGGCCTTCATAGGCTGAGAGTCGTTCGATAACGTGCAGAATGCCAGTGGTGCGTTGTTCCTGAGTTAAACCGCGAAACAGTAGGCCGATGAGCAGGCCGCCAAGAATAGGCAGACCTAACAGGCCCCACCAAGGCAGGCTGGCAAAACCATCGACTTCGCCCGATGGCAATAAAAGCATTTGACCATGTTCAATGGTGAGTCTGAGCAGGATGATGGCAAGGCTGGCTAATAATCCGGTAAGAACAGCAAGCACATAGAGTTTTACCCCTAATCGACCGAATATGAAGTACTGTCGGATTTTTTCCAGCATCAGCCCTATATAACTTTGGAAAATCGCTGTTTTGTCTGTTGACTGTATTTATCAAACACCATGCAGATATTACGTATTAACAGGCGTCCAGCGGGTAAGACCACAATTGATTTCCAGTTATACTGCAACAGGCCGTCTTCGGCAAATTCTTCAAGTTGAGGATATGCATCCGCGAAATATTCTTTAAATTGGATACCGTAATCCTGTTCGATTTCCACAATGCTCAGTTCAAAATCACAGATTAAACGGGTGATGATGTTGCGGCGCAGTTTGTCATCATCTGTCAGGCTGAGACCACGCATTAACGGCAGTTGGTTTTGTTTGAGCAGATTATCGTATTCAAGCAGGGTTTTTACATTCTGAGCATAGGCGTCGCCAATATTGCCAATCGATGTGATGCCAAAGCCGATCAGATCGCATTCGGCATGGGTGGCGTAGCCCTGGAAATTTCGATGTAAACGATTCTGTTGCTGGGCCAGACTCAGTTCATCATCGGGTTTGGCGAAATGATCCATACCGATATATTGGTAGCCAGCCTGAGTTAATTTCTCGATAGACAGCTGCAATATGCTCAGTTTTTGCTCGGCAGTAGGTAAGTCTTCACTCTTAATCTGACGCTGTGTTTTAAACAGGCTTGGCATGTGAGCGTAATTAAATAGCGAGATACGATCCGGATCGGCGGCAATGATTTTATCTAGTGTGGTATTAAAACCCGCCAGCGTTTGCAGCGGTAAACCGTAAATCAAATCAATGCTGATAGAGCGAAACTGAAGCTGACGAGCGGCATCAATCACGGCAAGTGTTTCGGCTTCTGATTGAATGCGGTTTACGGCTTTTTGCACAGCCGGATCAAAATCTTGCACCCCGAGACTGATACGGTTAAAGCCTAATTTCTTTAACAGAGCGATGGTATTGGCGTCAGCTTCGCGCGGATCGATTTCAATAGAAATATCAGCGTCGTCAGCAATATGAAAATGACGCCGGGTTTCATCCATCAGCTCCTGCATTTGCTGTTCACTGATAAAGGTAGGCGTACCACCGCCCCAATGTAGTTGCGTTACCGGTCTGTTGGTATCGACTAATGCGGCTTTGAGGGCAAGTTCTTTATAGATGTTTTCCAGATATGGCGCGGCATGATCGCGGTTTTTGGTGATGATTTTGTTGCAGGCGCAATAAAAACACACGGTATCGCAAAACGGCAGATGGAAATACAAAGACAGCGGCCCGCCACGCTGGTTGGACAGTTCGGCATGTTGCACGAATTGTTTTGCTTTGAAGTCTTCGTGAAATTCCAGCGCGGTGGGATACGAGGTATATCTTGGCCCGGCCGTATCGTATTTCTGAATAAGTTGGCGGTTCACGATCAACTGATTTTGCATAACCAAAGCCTTGTAACAGTGTGGCAAATGATTATAAACAGCCGCTTTTTATCGCGAGTGGCTAACGCCGGTTTTATTGATCCAGATCAGACAGGAAAACGCTGATCATCTTCAGGATGTGCACCGAGGTCGGCAAAATGTTTCTGAATGATTGGCAAAACCTCTTCGGGGGTATCGACTAAATGGAAGATCTCCAGATCTTCGTTTTGAATACAGCCGATACGCAGAACTTCAGCACGTAGCCAGTCAATCAGCCCTTTCCAATATTCTGAACCAAACAGAACAACGGGAAAGTGGCGTATTTTGCGGCTTTGGATCAGCGTTAATGCTTCAAAGAATTCATCCAGTGTGCCGAAGCCGCCCGGAAAGACCACATAGCCCATTGATGATTTAACAAACATCAGTTTGCGGACAAAAAAGTAACGGAAACTCAGGCTGATATCCTGATTTGGATTGGGTTGCTGCTCCATTGGCAATTCAATGTTAAGGCCGACCGAGTGTGAGCCTTGTTTGAATGCTCCGGCATTGGCCGCATGCATAATGCCGGGACCGCCGCCGGTAATCACCGAGAATTTAGCTTGTGAAAGTGACTGAGCCACTTGTTTAGCTGCTTGATAATACGGCGAGTCTTCACGTAAACAGGCACTACCGAAAATAGACACTGCGGGGCCAAGCCCGTTGAGCGTTTCGATGCCATCGATCAATTCTGATTGAATACGGAAAACCCGCCAGGCTTCCGAGGTTTTTAAATCTTCCACAAATTATTTCCTGACTTAGGTCTTGTTCATCACAATAATGAAAAGTCGGCACAGTTACAATCTGCGCCATATTCAGGCGATTATTGGACTGTAATGCCCACCTATTAATATTTGGTTATACAGTCATCTACGGTATCATTGGCCGTTTCTTTTAGCAGGTATGGCAACAAGATAATGAAAGTTCTGGTCATTGGTAGTGGCGGTCGTGAACATGCGCTGGCTTGGAAACTCAAACAATCACCGCGTTGCAGTGAAGTTTTTGTTGCCCCGGGCAATCCGGGAACCGCAAACGAAGAAGGTGTCAGCAATGTCGCCATTGCGGTTGATGATATTGATGCGCTGGTTGCTTTTGCGCAGCAGAATGATATCGGTTTAACCGTTGTCGGCCCTGAAATTCCATTAGTCAAAGGCGTGGTTGATGCTTTTGAAAAAGCCGGTTTACGCTGTTTCGGCCCGAGTAAGGAAGCGGCACAACTGGAAGCCTCTAAATCCTTCACCAAAGATTTTCTTGCCCGTCACCAAATTCCCACAGCTGCCTATCAAGTCTTTACCAATATCTCTAATGCGATTGAATACATTCTGGAACGTGGCGCGCCCATCGTTGTAAAAGCGGACGGTCTGGCTGCAGGTAAAGGCGTTATCGTGGCGCAGACGGTTGAAGAAGCCATCGCTGCCGTTGAAGATATGTTATCCGGCAATGCCTTTGGCGAAGCTGGTCATCGTGTTGTCATTGAAGACTTTATGGCTGGCGAAGAAGCTAGTTTTATCGTGATGGTCGATGGCGAAAATATTCTGCCGTTGGCAACGTCTCAGGATCATAAAGCACGTGATAACGGCGATAAAGGACCAAATACTGGCGGCATGGGAGCTTATTCTCCAGCGCCCGTGGTCACCGATACCGTGTTTGACCGGGTAATGCGTGAAGTGATTGTGCCTACAGTAAAAGGCATGGCCGCAGACGGTCGACCATACACTGGCTTTTTATATGCGGGCCTGATGATTGATGAAATGGGCGCGCCACGGGTAGTGGAATACAACTGCCGGTTTGGCGATCCGGAAACTCAACCAATCTTGATGCGTCTGCTTTCTGATTTAGTCGAGTTATGTGAAGCCGCTTTGGATAAACGTCTGGATCAAGTCACTGCTGAATGGGATCCACGTGCTGCAGTTGGCGTGGTAATGGCTGCTGGTGGTTATCCGGACAGTTATAAAAAAGGTGATGTAATTACAGGTTTGGATGTAGTGGATTCGGCGGATACTCGCGTATTTCATGCCGGAACAGCATTTGATCAAGGTAACGTCGTTACTGCTGGTGGCCGCGTATTATGTGTTACCGCGCTGGGTCATGGTGTGGCGGCTGCTCAGCAGCAGGCTTATGCTGGCGTAGCAAAAATTCACTGGCAAGATGCCTATTACCGGACTGATATCGCTTATCGTGCAGTGGCCCGCGAGCAACAGCAAAACGCATAAGTTACCACTTTAAGAGGAGGGCTGAATTGTCTGTATCCCATCCGATTATTGCGGTAACGGGTTCATCCGGTGCCGGAACATCCACTGTAAAACGTGCGTTTGAGGATGTTTTTCGCCGCACCAATGTTAAGCCGGTGGTGGTAGAAGGCGACAGCTTTCATCGATATAACCGTGAAGAGATGCGCGCCGCAGTGGCAGCCGCTGAATCGGCTGGACGTTCACTGACCCACTTCGGACCGGAAGCCAATTGTCTTGATAGATTGGAAAGTTTGTTCCGGACCTACTCAGAAACCGGACGCGGCGAAAAGCGTCATTACATTCATGATGAATCTGAGGCGGTAAAATTTAATCAGCCACCCGGTACGTTTACCGATTGGGAACAGCTGGATGATGACAGTGATTTGCTGTTTTATGAAGGCCTGCACGGCGGTATCGTCACAGATGAAGTGAATATCGCCCAACATACTGATTTACTGATTGGTGTGGTGCCGGTGATCAACATCGAATGGATTCAAAAGATCAAACGTGATTGTTCGAATCGTGGTTATTCTCAGGATGCTGTTGTCGATATTATCCTCAAACGCATGCCGGATTATATCCACCACATCATTCCGCAGTTTTCCCGTACTCATATCAACTTTCAACGAGTGCCGCTGATCGATACTTCCAACCCGTTTGTAATGCATGAAATTCCGACCGCAGATGAAAGTCTGTGTGTTATTCGGTTTAAAGATCCCAAGATGGCCGATTTTCCCTATTACCTGTCGATGTTAAAAGATTCGTTTATGTCACGACCCAATAATCTTGTGGTGCCGGGCGTGAAAATGGGGCTGGCGATAGAAGTTATTTTGACGCCGTTTGTCGAACAAATGATGCAAAAAAAGCGGCAAAGTATTTAATTTTGTTTCTAAATGTAGCGAAGAGCGGCGAAATATATGAAATTCTCTGATTGGCAATTGCGACAGGCATGTAATGCTCTGAATGATGATGGTGTTATTGCCTATCCAACTGAAGCAGTGTTTGGTGTTGGTTGTGACCCATGGAGTGAAACTGCCATCATCAGATTGCTGGCGATGAAACGCCGACCATTTGAAAAAGGGCTGATCCTGATTGCGGCTGACTTTAATCAATTGCAGGATTTCATCCAGCCTTTATCCGCCGATATTCTCGCCAAAGTTTCTCAAAGCTGGCCCGGTCCTAATACCTGGCTTTTACCGGTTCGCGATTATGTTTCTCCGTTTTTAACAGGTGGCCGCGATACCTTGGCGGTCAGGGTGACCGGCCATCCTTTAGCGGCAGAATTATGTCGCCGTTTTGGTGGTCCGCTGGTTTCCAGCAGTGCCAATCTTACTGGTCTCAAACCGGCAAAAAATGTGCATCAAGTACATTGGCAATTACCCGAATTGGATTATGTGCTGCCAGGTGCATTAGGTGGTGCCACTAAACCATCCACTATTCGTGATGCATTAACAGGGGAAATACTAAGATGAGTACGCCTGATATTGATGCAGTACGTGAGTATTTACTCTCGCTTCAAGAGTCTATTTGTAAAGAAGTTGAGAGTTCGGATGGCAAAGAAAAATTTATAGAAGATGACTGGCAACGCCCCGCTGGCGGCGGTGGTCGCACCCGGGTTTTGAATAACGGTGCGGTGTTTGAACAAGCCGGAGTGAATTTCTCCGAGGTCAGTGGTGATAATTTACCGCCATCTGCAACGGCTAATCGTCCAGAACTGGCTGGACGCAGTTTTCAGGCGATGGGCGTCTCTTTAGTTATTCACCCGCATAATCCTTATGTACCAACGTCGCATGCCAATGTACGGTTCTTTATTGCTGAGAAAGCGGGCGAGGAACCTATTTGGTGGTTTGGCGGCGGTTACGATCTAACGCCTTACTACACCTTTGATGAGGACGTTATTTATTGGCACCAAACTGCCAAAAATGCCTGTGAGCCGTTTGGTGATAATGTTTACGATGATTATAAAAAATGGTGCGATGAGTATTTCTTTTTGAAACATCGCAATGAGCCGCGCGGGGTTGGCGGTTTATTTTTTGATGATTTGAATGAGCCGGATTTTAATCATTGTTTTGGTTTGTTACGCAGTGTTGGCGATAGCTATACAACAGCGTATTTACCGATTGTCGAACGACGCAAAGACATGCCGTATACCGAGCAGCAGCGAGATTTTCAGCTGTATCGTCGTGGCCGCTATGTGGAATTTAATCTGGTGTATGACCGCGGAACGTTGTTTGGTTTGCAGTCGGGTGGCCGTACCGAGTCAATATTGATGTCGTTACCACCATTGGTGAAATGGCGTTATAACTGGCAACCCGAACCGGGCTCAGCAGAAGCCCGGTTATATGATCACTATTTGCAACCGCAGGATTGGTTAGGAATCCTTGGACAGTAACGCCAGCTGATCAGCCTGATATTCGCTGATTAACGGATCAATGACCTGATCCAGTTGTCCTGACATCACTTCGTCGAGCTTATATAGCGTCAAATTGATTCGATGATCGGTAATTCGACCTTGAGGATAGTTATAGGTACGAATACGTTCACTGCGATCGCCACTACCCACTAACAATCTGCGGGTTTCTGCCTGCTCTGAAGCTTGTTTTTCCTGCTTAGCCGCCATAATGCGTGACTGTAAAACTGACATCGCTTTGGCGCGGTTTTTATGTTGCGAGCGTTCTTCCTGACATTCCACGATGATGCCGGTTGGAATATGGGTAATACGCACTGCTGAATCGGTGGTGTTTACGTGCTGTCCACCGGCACCGGATGAACGGAAAGTATCCATTTTGATATCGGCCGGGTTGATATCAATCTGATCAATTTCATCGGCTTCTGCCAAAATCGCTACCGTACAGGCTGAAGTATGGATACGGCCCTGAGATTCGGTTTCCGGAACCCGTTGTACACGATGTGCACCGGATTCAAATTTCAACCGCGAGTAGGCACCTTCTCCAACAATCCGGGCAATGATCTCTTTGTAACCACCGTGCTCACCTTCCTGAGCGTTGATGATTTCAACCTGCCAGCGGCGAATCTCGGCATAACGGCTGTACATACGGAATAAATCGCCGGAAAAGATCGCCGCTTCATCACCACCGGTACCGGCACGTACTTCGAGAAAGATATTACGTTGATCATTGGGATCTTTAGGCAACAACAGTTTTTGCAAATCAATCGCCAGCTGTTCCTGTTTTTCTTCGGCGATGGCCAGTTCTTCTTTGGCCATTTCACGTAACTCAGGATCTTTTTCCTGCATCATCGCCTGGGCGTCTTTCAGATCACTTAAGGTTTGCAAATACAGACCAAAGTGTTTCACGACGGGCTCAAGCTGGGCATATTCCTGGGATAGCGTGCGGAATTTATTCTGATTAGCCATGGTTTCGGGGTCTGAAAGCAGACCACTGATCTCTTCATGGCGATCAACCAAGGCTTCAAGTTTATGCCTGATGGAATCTTTCACAGATCAATCCTTAATGTTAAATAAACGGCGGGCAGCATCGATCATTGGATTATTCTCATCTGATTCAAATGCTGACAGCCGCAGTTGTCTACTGGGTTCGTGTAATAGTTTATTCGTCAGCGTGCGGGCCAGTTCAGTCATGACCATTTCAGCATTCATGCCTTGCTCCAGTTGACGTAAGGCTTTATCGACTGATTGCATGCTGAGTAATTGTCCCTGATCACGAATCGCTCTAATGACCGGAACGGCATCCTGACTACGCATCCAGCCGGCAAAATGATCGGCCTGGGTATCAATGATTTCTTCAGCTTGCTTAGCCGCATCCCGGCGAGATTGTAAATTTTCTTCAATAATGTCGTGCAGATCATCAACGGTATAAAGATAGATATCTTCCAGCTGGCCGACTTCGGCTTCAATATCACGAGGTACGGCAATATCCACCATAAAAATCGGTCTACGTTTACGTTGTTTCAGGGCGCTTTCAACCGTACCCTTACCTAAAATAGGCAGTTGGCTGGCAGTCGAGCTGATGACGATGTCAGCTTCGGCTAGATGAGCGGGTATTTCACTTAAACTGATGGCATAACCGTTCACTGAGGTTGCCAGCATATGGGCTCTTTCAACCGTGCGATTGGCAATAATCAGCCGTTTAATGCCATTATCAAACAAGTGGCGCGCCACCAGTTCAATGGTTTCACCGGCACCGATTAATAAGGCGGTGGATTCGGCCAGATTACTGAAGATCTGTTTAGCCAGACTTACCGCTGCAAATGCGACGGAAACCGGGCTATTGCCAATCGCGGTATCAGTACGTACTTGTTTGGCAACGGCAAAGGCATGTTGAAACAGTCTTCCAAGTGATTTACCCAGCGCATGGGCATTCAAAGCCTGGGTGTAGGCGGTTTTGAGCTGACCAAGGATTTGCGGCTCACCCAGCACCAATGAATCCAGACCACAGGCAACCCGGAACAAGTGTCTTACCGCATCAGCGCCTTCATAGTGGTAAAGATAGGACTGTAAGGTATTCGCATCTTGTTGCTGAAAGTTATGCAACCATAGCAAGACGCTATTGTCATAATCCACGTCAAGGTGACAGTATATTTCGGTGCGATTGCAGGTTGAGACAATGACCGCTTCAATCACACTGTCATTTAACATCAGTGACGCTAAAGCCAAAGGCAGTTTATCAGCATCAAAGCTAAGCTTCTCGCGCACAGCAACCGGAGCGGTTGTGTGATTAATGCCGTAAGTGACAAGATGCATAATTAAGGAGTCGTGTTGTATGCTGTTAAACTTTACAGCCTTCAGCTAAGTTGTCTGATATTAGGTCTGGACAAAATTAATTCACCATTCTATCAAACTCAATCAGTCAGGTCGTTGAATTATGGATTTATTGCAACAGTTACGCGGTTATTGCAAGCA
>NZ_JAUSCC010000081.1 GCF_030651745.1 Methylophaga sp. | reverse complement strand
TTTACTGATAAGAAAAAATGTTACTCAATGTTGGCTTGCGAGTATAGCGGTCCAATACTTTAGATACCACTGGAGATAAAACATGAGCGAAAACGTCACTAATGTGACCGATGGCGACTTTGACAGCCTGGTTCTACAGTCTGATATGCCAGTACTGGTCGATTACTGGGCTGAATGGTGCGGTCCTTGCAAAATGATTGCACCGGTTCTGGAAGAGATTGGCGCGGAATACGCAGGCAAACTGAAAGTCTGCAAATTGAACATCGATGAAAATCCGGATACGCCACCACGTTACGGCATTCGCGGAATCCCGACTTTGATGCTGTTTAAAGACGGTGAAGTTGAAGCCACAAAAGTCGGCGCTTTGACCAAATCACAATTGGCTGCGTTTCTCGACAGCAATATCTAAATTCGTGATGCATTCCTATCCCCACGTCAGTGGGGATAGTTGTATCTATAAGATGCCTCACTCCAACCCATGCATGTAAATGCCAGCTGATGCTGATCCGGGCAACTACTCCGAATTGTTACGAAACTGATGGATGTATCTGAATTACTCGATGATCTGAATAAACCACAACGTGAAGCCGTAGCTGCTCCGCTAGGGCATACACGTATTCTGGCCGGTGCCGGCAGTGGCAAAACACGGGTTCTGGTACATCGAATTGCCTGGTTGATTCAGGCAGAGGGCTTATCTCCAGCCAATATTCTTGCTGTGACATTTACCAATAAAGCCGCCGCTGAAATGCGTGGTCGTATTGAACAAATGCTCGGTTATCCGATTGGCGGCATGTGGGTTGGTACTTTCCACGGTTTAGCACATCGTTTGCTGCGTTCACACTGGCAAGAAGCCGGCTTACCTCAAGGTTTTCAAATTCTTGATAGTGATGATCAGTTACGCATGATCAAACGCATTATCCGTGGCATGTCATTAGATGAAGCGCAGTGGCCACCCAAGCAAGCCCAGTGGTATATCAACGGACAAAAAGACGAAGGTCTGCGTGCAGCGCATCTGCAAGCTGGAGAAGATCCCTACTCGCAAAACATGTTGGCCATCTATCTGGCGTATGAACAAGCCTGTGAACGTGCCGGTGTGGTGGATTTTGGCGAGTTACTGCTACGCAGTCACGAACTGTGGCTGAAACGCCCCGATATCCTCGCGCACTATCAACAACGTTTTTCACAAATCCTGGTGGATGAATTTCAGGATACCAACACCATTCAATATGCATGGATAAGAGTATTGGCCGGCCAGACCGGACATCTGTTTATTGTCGGCGATGATGATCAGTCCATTTACGGCTGGCGCGGCGCCAAAATTGAAAACATCCAGAAATTTCATAAAGATTATCCGGATGCCAGCACTGTCAGGTTGGAACAGAATTATCGTTCCACCGGCAATATTCTCGCCGCTGCCAATGCGGTTATCGCCAATAACAGTGAACGTCTCGGCAAAGAATTATGGACTGAAGATGCTGATGGTGAACCGATACAGCTCTATAACGCCTATAACGAACGTGATGAAGCCGCTTATCTGGTTCAGGAAGTCCGTAACTGGATGAATCAAGGTGGCAAGCGCAGTGAAGTTGCGGTGTTATACCGCTCTAATGCCCAGTCACGGGTGATTGAAGAAGCCTTGATGCAATCGGCTGTACCTTATCGGGTATATGGCGGGCTGCGCTTTTTTGAACGCGCTGAAATCAAAGACGTTTTGTCCTATCTGCGATTAGTGAGTAACCGGCGTGACGATGCCGCCTTTGAACGCATTGTGAACATCCCCACCCGCGGTATCGGTGCAGCAACACTAACCCAGCTGCGCCAATATGCCCGCGAAACAAATCAATCAATGTGGCAATCGGCGGTGGATTATTTACAGCAAAAAATCTTGCCTGCACGAGCAGCCAACGCTTTGTCGGCTTTTCTGACCTTGATTGATTCGTTAACACCAGAAGACGACACTATGTCGTTACATGAATTGACAGCGTTGGTTATCGACGAAAGTGGGTTACGTGCTCATTTTGCTAAAGACAAAACCGAAAAAGGACAAGGTCGCATTGAAAACATGGATGAGCTGATTAATGCTACCCGTGAATTTATGCGTGCAGACGATGAAGAAGAAATGCCGTTACTCGATGCCTTTCTTGCACATGCTGCATTGGAAGCCGGTGAAAATCAGGGAGATCAATGGCAGGACTGTGTGCAGCTAATGACCTTGCATTCAGCCAAAGGCCTGGAGTTTCCGATTGTGTTTATGGTGGGCATGGAAGAAGGCTTATTTCCGGGTCAGAAATCCTCTGACGATCCGCTCAGACTCGCTGAAGAACGCCGTCTCTGTTATGTCGGCATGACCCGGGCGCGTAACACGCTATATTTGTTGTATACCGAATCGCGCTATTTATATGGGCAGGAGATGCATCCTCGCCCTTCCCGTTTTCTCAGTGAGATCCCTGTCGAGCGCCTGCATCAGGTTCGCTCCCAAAGAAATATGGCGGCGGCTGGATTAACCACACTTGCCAGTAGCAGCCAATCGGCTGATGATACGGGGTTTAGAACCGGACAACAGGTTATGCATCAAAAATTCGGTCCAGGCGTCATTATTGACACCGAGGGCAATGGCAGTCACGCCAGGGTTCATGTGAATTTCAAACAAGCCGGCAGTAAATGGCTGGTACTGGCCTATGCCAATCTTGAAACTTTGTAATTCAGGAAAACGATAATGCATTTATCCGTATGTTTACGACGTTTAACACTATTGCTCAGCCTTTTATTACTATCCGCATGTGGGACTGATGATGCCAGCCCATTCACTGAAGAGATCGATACCAGCAAAATCTATCGCTGGAAGATGGTCACTGCCTGGCCTCCCGGTTTCCCGGTGTTACAGGAAGGTGCCGAACGTTTTGCTGCCAACCTTGAAGCTATGTCCAATGGACGCCTCAAAGTAAAGGTTTTTGCCGGTGGTGAATTAATCCCGGCTTTGCAAACCTTTGATGCCGTTTCACAAGGCACTGTTGAGATGGGTCATGGCAGCGCGTATTACTGGGCAGGCAAAGTCCCTGAAGCTCAGTTCTTCTCTACCGTTCCCTTCGGTATGACCCCGCGTGGTATGAATGCCTGGCTTTATCATGGTGGTGGTTTGGATTTATGGCGTGAAGTCTATGAACCCTACAATATCGTGCCATTTCCATTAGGCAATACCGGCATTCAAATGGGCGGCTGGTTTAATAAAGAAATTAATTCGATGGCCGATTTGCAAGGTCTGAAAATGCGTATCCCCGGTTTAGGCGGCAAAGTATTTGCCAAGGCTGGTGGTAACCCTATCCTGCTTGCCGGCAGCGAAGTTTATACCGCACTTGAACGCAATACTATTGATGCCACCGAGTGGATTGCCCCCTATCATGATCAACGCCTCGGTCTGCATCGCGCTGCTAAGTTCTACTATTATCCAGGCTGGCAAGAACCTGGCGCCGTGCTGGAACTGAGTATTAACAAACGCGCCTGGGATTTATTGCCTCCCGATTTGCAAGCTATTATTGAAAACGCAGCTAAAGCCGAAAATCTGCTTATGGCATCCGAAATGGAACAAAAGAATGTCGTTGCGCTGGCTGAATTACGCCAACGTGACAATATCAAAATTGTTCCTTTTCCAGCCGATGTGCTGAATACACTGAAACAAATTACTGAGCAGACTTTGGCTGACGAAGCCGCTCAAAACCCCAAATTTAAACGTGTTCACGAAGCGTATAAAAACTTCCGTGAGCAGGATGAAGATTGGGCGACTATTTCTGAAAAAGCTTATCTGGATATTCCATAATCATGGTACTTATTATCTTTACCCGTGAAGGGCTAGAAATGTTTCAAGCAGAAGTCAGTGAGGATATCTCAGCTATCTGGCACAACCCGCAACTACTGACTGAAGCCGAAATCGAGCAATTTCAAAACCAAGGTATCGACTGTATCGAATTGCCACAGATGATCGATGTTGATAACAACAAGTCGACTTTATGGGCATTGGAATACGTTGAGAAAAACAGTCAGGATCAGGAGATTATGATTGAGTGCCCTTAATAAGACTGTAAATTTCGGCCTGGCTTTACTGCTGAATCTGGCTTTGGCATCCACGCTGTTCGCCAGCGAATGGGATCAGGCGCGGCTGCAACTGGAACAACCACAAACCATTACCGTATATCGTGATGCTAACTGCCAGTGCTGCCATAAATGGATCGAACATCTTGAAAAACATCAGTTTGAAGTGATTGATCAAATCACCAGTGACATGGTGAAAATAAAAGAAAAACTGGGCGTGCCTAACAATATGGCGTCCTGCCATACCGCTGTGGTGAATGATTATGTGATTGAAGGTCATGTGCCGGCTGATGACATAAAACAACTGTTGATTGATAAACCGGCTCACATTAAAGGCTTGTCCGTCCCGCAGATGCCCGTCGGTACCCCGGGGATGGAAATGGGTTTACGCAAAGATCATTTTATTCTGTTCAGCTTCGATGGTGATGCGCAGTACCAATTGTTTAATGCTTATCAAACCAACGCTGAGAATAACTATCTGCCGTTAAACCCTGCTGAGTAATGGAGTTATTGATCGTCCTCGGGCGAGTTTTTGCCTCGGCAGCAGCTAACGTTTTTCAGAAACAATTCACCCATAAAGGTTTGCATTCACTGTTTATTGTGATGCTTTCTTATCTGGTGCTGGCGCTCATCAGCTTGCCGTTACTCTTATTAGTTGATCATCGCGTTATTAATGACGGCTTCTGGATCAATATTTTGCTGGCAGCGTTGCTGGATATGGCCGGTACGCTATTTCTGGTGCTGTCATTATCCAAAACTGACCTCTCCGTTTTCGGCCCACTTAACGCTTATAAAGTCGTTTTTTCGATGGTTCTCGCCGTGATATTTCTGGGCGAAGTACCCAATCTGCAGGGCTTTAGTGGCGTGATGATTATCCTGCTAGGCAGCTTTTTATTATTTCCCCCGGCCGCCACCGCCTCTTCAAATCGACTGTGGCATTTGTTCGGTCAGCGCGGTGTGCAATACCGTTTTTTATCCATATTGTTATTTTCAATTGGTACTTTACCGCTTAAAAATGCCGTGCTCAGTGGTGGAGCCCTGGCAACCACTCTGTATTGGTGTTTATTTGGTTTACCGCTCTCGGTGGGCTTGTATTACCGGTTTGGTGGAAAACGCTGGCAAACAGATTGGCAAACCGCCAAACAATATCGCCGTCATTTCATCTGGCTCGGCGGTTTTATCTTTTTAATGCAATACACCACTATGTTGGTGTTTTCACAATTACTGGTGGCATATTCACTCGCATTATTTCAACTCAGCATGGTGTTACAGGTGTTTCTTGGTTATCGTATTTTTCATGAGAAACATCTAGTTCGTCGCTTAGCTGCCTGTGGGGTGATGATTGCCGGCTGTTTACTGGTGTTAACCACTTAACTGACTACTGCCTCGTTCAGGCTTAGTCTTAATATTGTGGTATATTGCCCGCCACTTCTATGCCTGTTGTGATCCTTCAGGCGCTTTCGACTGATAAGATAAACACCATGACATTTGACGATCTATTCCTTGATGATGAATTGATTGCTGCCGTTCGCGACAGCGGTTTTGAAAAACCGACTGAAGTCCAGCAACTGGCCATTCCGGCATTGTTAGCTGGTCAGGATGTGTTGGCCTGTGCTGCTACCGGTACCGGAAAAACCGCCGCATTTATCCTGCCTATCCTGCAACGCCTCAATGATGAACGGCACAAACATGATCAGGCGCGTATTTTGATCCTCGCCCCTACCCGCGAGCTGGCTTTTCAGATCCAGCATGTGTTTCACCAGTTGGGTAAAGCCTTCAAACCGACCATAGCGATGCTAACCGGCGGCGCATCCCCATGGGCACAGGTACAACATGCCAGTGCTCAATGCGACATTATTATTGCCACACCGGGCCGGTTACTAAGTTTGGTCAATGATGAATCAGTCGATTTATCAGCGGTCGAGCTGGTCATTATTGACGAAGCCGATCGTATGCTGGATATGGGTCAGGGACCAGATGTATTGATGGCTTTAGCCGCGATTAAATCCAAATTCCAGGCCGGATTGTTCTCAGCTACTTTAGCTGGTAGTGGTGTACGCATTTTTGCCGAAGAACTGCTCAACAATCCGCAGGAAATCCATATTAATGCGGCCAATCAATTAGCCGAAAATGTCACCCAGCAGGTGTATCTGGCCGATAATCGTGAACATAAACAGGCATTGCTTCTGGCATTTATTAACGCACCAGCATGCCAACGCGCTTTAGTGTTCTGCAATAAAAAAATCCGCGCCGAAGAAGTCTGCGACTGGCTGCAATCGCAGAATATCTCCGCTCAGTTATTGCACGGTGACTTTGATCAATCGGTACGTCGAGAGCGGATCCGTAAATTCCGTGCTGGCCAAATCAAAGTTACGGTAGCCACCGATGTCGCTGCTCGCGGCCTGGATGTTGCTGATATTACGCACGTGATTAACTATGACCTGCCGTTTCGCGGTGATAACTATATTCATCGAATTGGCCGCACCGGCCGTGCAGATAAACATGGCACAGCAATCAATCTGGTTGAACCACATGATCTGAAAAATCTGGAGCGGATTGAATATCATCTGGGCCATGGTTTACCGATCCGCAAATTAAAAGGGTTAGCGCCCAAGGCCAAAGCCAATAAGGCGCGCTCCAAAACTAAAGATGAAAAACCGCGTTATATTCCGAAAAAAGACCGGCCAACTGAAGATAGTTAACCGGTATTGCGCATTCCCTGAGAAATAGCACTGATACTGCGTAACAGCGGATCCCGCCATTTGGCCGTTTCTGTTTCGGTATAACCACCAAAGCGGTAACGCTTTAACAACAGCAGCTGAATGTGATTTAACGGGTCAAGATAGGCCTGGCGTCGGCGCAAAGAAAGGGCTAGCAATGGGTTTTCTGCCATCAACTTATCCGCCCCAGTCAGTTGTAATAACTGATTAACCGTTTGCTGATACTCCTGACGAATCACCTGTAACACTTCTGCTGCCTGCGGTTTATCTATACACAAATCAGCATATTCCGCGGCGATCTCCATATCAGCCTTGGACAGTGACATTTGGGTGTTGCTGACCATCGCCCGGAAGAATGGCCATTCAAAATACATTTTTTGCAGAATATCGCGGCGGCTGGGATCTTCGGCAACCCACAAGGCAATTGCACTGCCGATGCCATACCAACCCGGCAAAGTGTGTCTGGATTGCGCCCAGGCAAACACCCAACCAATAGCTCTGACAGAGGATTTAGAACGATCGCCCGCTTTGCGATGAGAAGGTCGTGAACCGATATTCATCAAGCCAATTTCGCTGATTGGACAGGCTTCGTAAAAGTAATCCAGAAAACCCGGTGTCTGTTCAGTAAGCTTGCGGTATTGCTTTTCGCCCATTTCTGCAAGTTGCTGCATGATGCCGAGGTATTCGGGTTTCTCCTGTGCTGAGTCAGTCACCAATCCCCTGCTCGCTTTGATCAACGCAGAAACCCCCATTCCAAGCTCATAAGAAGCAGTTTCGGTGTTGCCATATTTAAATGACAACACCTCACCCTGCTCGGTGAACTTAATCTGGCCATGAACGGTATCAACCGGCTGGGCCAGAATTGCATCATGGGTCGGGCCGCCGCCACGGCCAATGGTGCCGCCCCTGCCGTGAAACATACGACAACCAATGGCATATTGTTCGGAGAGTCGGCTAACAGTTTTCTGTGCCTGGTATAAATTCCATGCCGAAGCCAGAATGCCACCATCTTTACAGGAGTCAGAATAACCGAGCATCACTTCCTGCATATTGCCTGAAGCGGTTAATAAAGTGCGATACTGGCTGTTCTCCAGTAACGCAGACATCACCGGTTCGATATGCTCCAAATCCTCAATGGTTTCGAATAATGGCGAAACCCGTATATGACAGAACCAGCCGTTTTCGTCCTGACCAATCAAATCCGCAAATCTGGCCAGCAACATCACTTCCAGAATATGACTGGCCTGATGGGTCATGGAAATCACATAATTGCCAAAAGCTTTTTCGCTGACCTCTACCCGCAGGCGGGCAATCAGTCTGAAGACATTGAGTATTTCCAGAGAATCCGGCTGCAAATCACCATAAATTTCCGGTAAGCGTGGTGCCGCCAATAAATCACTCAACAAAGCCTGCCGCTCGGCTTCATCCATTTGCAAATAATGACGATTGAGACCGGTAAGCGCCAATATCTCGCCCACGGCATCGGTATGCTTTGAGGACTCCTGGCGAATATCCAGGTTATACAGATAAAAACCAAAGGTTTTGACCAGCCGGATCAAGTCGGTGAGCTCAGCGCCGGCAATCGCGATATCGCCATTTTCCACTAACGACTGGTGAATTAAACGTAAATCGGCGAGAAATTCATCTTCGTTGTGATAAGCCACGCCGAGACTTTCAATTTGCAGATCCGGGCGGAAGAATTCTTCCAGTACGGCCAGATTATCTTTCAGCCGGTAGCGCATCATATAAAGCTTGCGCCGGTAGGGTTCGTTGATAAAGCGTTGCGGATTGGTTGAAAACGCTCCGGCATAGCGTTGTTCACATTGCTCAATATCATCAGCCAAGACTGCACTGACCTGACAAAGCGGTTGCGATTGAGTAAGAATAAAACTGAGTTTGGTGACATCGTCCAGATAACGCCGAATTACCGTGCGTTTCTGCAGTGCGATGGCCATTTCTGTGGTTTGCGCGGTGACAAAAGGATTGCCATCACGGTCACCGCCAATCCACGAACCAAAGCGTAAATAATCTGGCACGATAATCGGCGTTTCCGGATCCAGTTCATCGCCATAAACCCGCCGCAGTGCATTTTCCAGATTACGGTAGGTTCTGGGCACCGCATCAAACAAACTGACATTGAAATAATACAAGCCGTTTTTGATTTCATCGCGTACTGACGGTTTAACCGCTCTAACCTCGTCAGTTGACCAAAGCAACTGGATCTGCCGTTTTAACTGGTCCTGAAGCTTTTGTTGATCAAATGTGGTTAACAAACCATCAGTCAGTTTTTCATCGAGCAAAAACACCCGACGCAATATTTCCATCACAGTGCGGCGTTTGGACTCTGTCGGATGAGCGGTAAACACTGGCATATAAACCAGTTTTCCCAATAACTCCTGCAATTGCTCCAGCGACACACCTTCATTCTTAAATTGGCTTAGCGTATCCAGAAATGATCCATGCCAGAGATTGCCTCCATTGCGCAGCTGAATTTGCCGATTATGATGGTGATAGGCTTCTTCTGCAGTATTAACCAGGCTGAAATACAGGTTAAAAGCGCGAATGACTTCACGTAACGTCAATTCATCCAGCGATTCAATTTTAGCTTTGAGCGATTGACGCAATTCGGCGTCGTCTTCCTTGCGCAGCCGGATATAGCCTTTACGTAACTGTTCGACTGCTTGATAGACTTCCTCTCCGGATTGTTCGGCAATCACCTCGCCCAACAAATTCGCCAGAAAGCGGACATGTGCCCGTAAATCTTTATCGGTCAGCAGCTCTAAAGCTGCGACATTGCTGAAATCAACTTGCCGTGTTGTCATGAGTTATCCACTAATTGCTTATACAACTGCAGGTACGCTTGCGCGCTGTTTATCCAACCAAAATCCTGCACCATTGCAGTCAGCATCATCCGTCGCCACAAACGGGGATGTGAAAATAATTCATCTACTTTCAACAAGGTATCGTACAAATCTTCTACGGTAGGCTCTTCAAATTTAAAGCCAGTTGCCAGCATTTGCCTGCGATTGTCTTCGCTGGCATCCACCACGGTATCCGCCAGACCACCGGTATTTCGTACCACTGGTAACGTGCCATATCGCAAACTATACATCTGATTTAATCCACAAGGTTCAAATCGTGATGGCATCAGAAACGCATCAGCACCCGCCTCAATTTTATGGGCAAGTGCTTCATCGTAGCCAAATTGAATCCCGACTCTATCCGGAAATCTGGCTCGCAAAACACGCAGATCCTGCTCCAATGCCGCTTCGCCACTGCCCAGACAAACCAGTTGAATATTTTTACCTTCGCTCAACAAACGATCAATGGCATCAATTGTGAGATCGACACCTTTTTGCGACACCAAGCGACTTATCATGCCAAACAACAATGTTTCAGCGGATTCAGGGAGGAAAAAGTGCTTTTGCAACGCTTTTTTATTAAGAGTTTTCGGGCGTAGTGTTTTAACACTGAATTGATGATCGATGAATTTATCGGTTTGTGGATTCCACTCATTAGTATCAATACCATTAACGATACCACTGAGCCGTGACTGCTCCGCCCGCAATGTCAGCAAGCCTTCCAACCCATAGCCATAATCGTAATGACAGATTTCCTGCGCATAAGTCGGGCTGACACTGGTGATATGATCAGCAAAGATTAAGCCGCCTTTCATAAACGACATCATGCCGTAAAACTCGATACCTTCTACCTGCCACAGCTGCTCAGGCAAATCGAGCGTCTCAAACACCTGACGGGAAAACAAACCTTGATAAGCCATATTGTGGATAGTAAATACGGTGGCCATGCGATGACTTTGCAGACTTAATAAGGCCGGTATCAGTCCGGTCTGCCAATCGTTACAGTGCACTACTTCAGGCTGCCAGTTCAATCCGGCCTGATCCAACGCTACTGCAACAGCCGCCCGGCAGAATAAAGCGAAACGAGCTGCATTATCAGCCCAATCCTCTCCATCAGAATCGCAATAAGGCCCGCCATCGCGGTCAAAATGGTCCGCTGAATCCACCAACCAGACAATTACATCACTGTCGGGTAAAGTTGTTTGCAAGATGTTGATGGGGTGTTGATAGCCTTCCAGTTGTACCGTTGATAGCAGCGGACAATCACCTAACTGATTCAAAGTAGCGCGATAGGCTGGCATGATAATTCGAATATCCTGCTGCATCTGTGAAAGCGCTAATGGCAGGCTGGCCGACACATCAGCGAGACCACCGGTCTTCATCAGCGGATGAACTTCACTGCTGGCAAACAGAATTTTTCGCACGAGGCACTCCCATAATTGTACAATTGCTCAATTATATACGCTCAACGGCACAGTCACAGCCTTGTAACGGGAGAAACCATGCAACCTTGTACTATTGTTATTTTCGGCGCCACTGGCGATCTATCACAGAAAAAACTGCTTCCTGCTTTGTATCATTTACAAGCTGAAAATCGTCTGACCGATGACACCCGTATTATCTGTATGGGTCGTAAAGAAAGTACCCAGCAAGAATGGCAGGATTTAGTCACAGAATACGTTAGCCCAAGAGTTCGTGGTGGTATTAATAATGACGTACTGCAAACTTTTCTGGCCAAACTGCACTATTTAAAATGTGACATCAATGAAGCCTTCAGTTATCACGAACTGAAAAAACTGATCACCACACCGGAAAATGGTTTCTCACAGAATATCGTTTTTTATCTTTCTATCAGCCCATCACTTTTCAGTGTGGTTGGCGATCAACTTTCAGCAGTAGGTTTAAATCAGGAAAAAGATGGCTGGCGCCATCTGGTTGTTGAAAAACCGTTTGGCTACGATCAGAAGAGTGCCGCCGAACTGGAACGCATCCTGCGTAAAAACTTTACCGAAGAACAAACCTATCGTATCGACCATTACCTTGGTAAAGGCACGGTACAGAATATCTTTGTGTTCCGCTTTGCCAATCTGCTGTTAGAGCCATTATGGAATCATAAATACATCGATCATGTACAAATTACTCATGCTGAACAGCAAGGTGTAGGTGGTCGTGCCGGTTACTATGACGGATCTGGTGCATTGCGCGACATGATTCAAAGCCATTTATTACAGGTAATGGCATTGGTAGCGATGGAACCGCCAGCGGACATGGATGATGAATCATTACGCGATGAAAAAGTAAAAGTACTGAAATCGATCCGCCCGATTACTCACGATATCGTTGATCAGCATGCTTTCCGTGGCCAATATGCCGCAGGTGAGATCAACGGCAAGCCGGTGAAAGGTTATCTGGAAGAAGATGATGCTCCGGCAGGCAGTGTGACTGAAACCTATGCCGCAATGAAGATCTACATTGATAACTGGCGCTGGCATGGTGTGCCTTTCTATTTACGCACCGGTAAATGCATGCCTGAATCAAAAGCGATGATCGCCATTCGCTTTAAAAAACCACCATTGGAATTATTTAAAGACACCAAAGTGGGCGAAAGTCATGCCAACTGGATTGTGATGGGTCTGCAACCAGACAACACCTTGCGCATCGAGTTACAGGCCAAACAGCCTGGGCTGGAAATGAAAGCACATACCGTTGGTCTGGAAACCATGGAATCAGATGACATCAAACACAAACTTGATGCTTATGAAGCCTTGATTCTGGATGCCATTCAGGGTGACCGTTCATTGTTTTTACGTGCTGATGAAGTCAATCTGGCCTGGAAAGTCGTTGATCCGATTTTGGAAAAATGGGCTGAAGAAAAAGACTTTATACATACCTATAAAGCTGGCACCTGGGGCCCTGAAGAAGTTAAACGTTTACAGGACAACAGTTGTCATGCCTGGCGTAACAATGCGTAATTGCTGAATAAAAAAACCGGACAATGTCCGGTTTTTTTTTGCATTTTAATATCGTAATCAATCAGGTCAGAGCCTGCCCCAGCTTTATTTTCATCTCGGCTTTCCATTCTTCTGTCCAAGCCGGCGCATCAGCAGGAAGTAATAAAACCACCGTTGACCCCATATTAAACCGGCCCATCTCTTCACCTTTATTCAAACGAATATTGGAATCCTGATAATGCCAGTCGAGAATATCTTTGGTGTAAGGCGGTGTAATCTCACCTTCATGCCAGACCGTTTCCATACTGCCTACAAAAATAGCGCCAACCAGAATAATTGCTACCGGTCCAAAATCCGTTTGAAAAATCGTAATCACACGCTCGTTACGGGCAAACAATCTTGGCACACCACGCACGGTCAATGGATTCACTGAAAATAATTTACCTGGTACGTAGCGCATCCGTGTCAGTTTTCCGGAAATCGGCATATGGATCCGATGATAATCACGCGGTGATAGATAAATAGTGGCAAATTGACCACCATCAAACTGCGCGGCTAATTGCTCATCCCCACCTAATAATTCCAGCGTCGAATAATCATGGCCTTTGGCCTGAAAAATTCTACCTGCCTCTATCAAACCCAATTGACTGATACAGCCATCTACAGGAGAGACAATTACATCACTTCCGTACGCTACCGGTCTGCTCTCGGTTTTAATTCTTCGAGTGAAAAAAGCATTGAAATGCTGATAATGATTGATATCAGGTTGAACGGCCTCACTCATATCAACACGGTATTGCTTGATGATGGTGGAAATGATCCGGTTCTTAAACCAAGGTTGTTTGCATCGACAAATCTTATGCATCAATCGTGACAATGTATGTTGCGGCAGACAGTACTGCGGCAGGGTGAGCCAAAAATCTTTTTTACTTGCTTTTGCTACCTGAGTTTGCTTTTGATTGGTATTAGACAAATTGCCCCCTTTCACGCATTACCTAAGCTTGTCATAATCAACTACTGATATCACCAGCATCTTCGGTACAGGAGTATACCAATTCATGAACATTCTGCTGAACGCATTGATAATTACATTGCTCAGTTTTACCAGCTTTGCCAGTTATGCGGGAGGCGGACAATCGACTCAACCGCTGTATTACGTTATCGAAGAACCCTTCACTATCAATTTTCTGCGGCAAAGTAATGAGAAGGCACGCTATCTGCAAATCAAAGTTGCTTTGAAATCCAAAGATCCGGCCATTCTCAATAGTGCTGACAGTAACCTGCCAATGATTCAAGACACATTACGCACTCTTTTCGCCGAACAGGACATGAAAACAGTGAAAAGCCTGGAAGGTCGTACCGAACTTCAACAAAAGGCTTATGAACGTATTAAAACCATATTTGAAGAAGAAACCGGAAACAGCAATCTCGAAGCAGTGTATTTCACCACCTTTCTCTGGCAATGATTGGGCACGGTATTTGCTTTGAATAATTTATCGATAGGAAATAAACAATATGGCTGAAATACAAAAAGATATCGAACTCAAGCAAGGCATGAGTAAGAAAACCAAAATCATCATGCTGGTTGGCATTGTTGTTCTGCTGGCAGTCATTGGCGGCGGAGTATATTGGTGGATGACTAAGGATGCTGAGCCCGTAGACCCAGCCAACGCCCCAAAAGCCACACCGGTTTATCACGAGATTACAGCTCCGTTTATCGTCAATTTCTCAGAGCAAAGTAATAACCAGGTTCGTTATTTACAAATCAAGATGAAAGTCATGGCTCGCGATCAGGCGACGATTAATTTGTTTGCCCTACATGAACCGGCATTGGTTCATGAGTTGCTGATGTTATTTTATAGTCAAGATTATGACGCACTGAGTACCACTGAAGGAACACAGGCCTTGCAGCAGGCATCACTGGAAACCATCAATAATTTCCTTACCCAGCAGCAGAGCTCTATCGCTGGACTTGAAGCGGTTTATTTCACCAGTCTGGTAATGCAATAGTTATGGCCGTTCACGATATATTGTCACAGGATGAAGTTGATGCCCTGCTAAACGGACTGGGCGGTGACGATATCCAGAAGAAAGAGCCGGAACTGGACGAATTCGGTAAACCGCGTCGCTACGATTTCGGTAATGAAGAACGCATTATCCGCGGTCGCATGCCGACCCTGGAAATGATTAATGAACGCTTTGCCCGTTATCTGCGGATAAATTTATTCAACATGCTGCGTCGATCTGCTGAAATTTCTGTGGGCGGCGTGCAAGTAATGAAGTTTTCTGAATACGTGCATACCCTGTTTGTGCCCACCAGTCTCAACCTGATTCAATTGCATCCTTTGCGGGGTACCGGGCTTATCGTTTTTGAACCCAAATTGGTTTTCACCATTCTGGATAATTATTTTGGTGGCGAAGGACGGTTTCAGGCACGCATTGAAGGCAGGGAATTTACGGCGACCGAATTACGTGTAATCCGCATGGTGTTAAACCTGTGTTTTAACGATTTAACCGAAGCCTGGTCACCGGTCATGCCGGTCAAATTTGAATTCGTCAGCCATGAGGTTAACCCGCAATTTGCCAATATTGTGAGCCCCAGTGAAGTCGTGGTCATCTCAACCTTCCATATCGAATTGGACGGTGGCGGTGGTGATTTGCATATCACTTTACCCTATTCAATGCTGGAACCGATTAGGGAATTGCTGGATACCGGTCTGCAAAGTGACCGCTCAAATGATGATGGTCGCTGGGCAAAATCGATGCGTGAAGAGCTGATGCTGGCAGATGTCACCATATCTGCAATATTGGCACAAACAACGCTCACTTTAGAAGATGTTCGTAAATTGAAAGTCGGTGACATTATTCCTATCAGCATGCCGAAAACTGTGACCACCATGGTGGAAAACATTCCGGTATTTCGTGCGACCTACGGTGAACACAACGACAAAGCAGCGTTAAAAATTAATTCGATTATTGAACATCCAAAAGACACTACACCAAGCTATCAGTTGGCAAAGGCTAAAAAATTATGAGTGAAGATACTAAACAATCCGATCAGGATCTGGCTGACGAATGGGCAGCCGCATTAGAGGATCAAGGCGATAACGATTCAGCAGAGGATCCTTGGGCAGCTGCACTGGAGGAACAGGCAGAAGCTGAATCCTCCGCAGCACAAGCCAGCCCCGCTCCAATGGACAAATTGGCTGATGAGGGCAAACCCCGATCTGAAGTGAATATGGATATGGTGTTGGATATTCCTGTCACCATCTCGATGGAAATCGGCCGCACCCGCATCAGTATTCGAAATTTGCTGCAATTAAGTCAGGGTTCAGTGGTGGAACTGGATCGTCTGGCGGGTGAACCAATGGATGTGCTGGTCAACGATACCTTGATCGCCCACGGTGAAGTGGTCGTCGTCAATGATAAATTCGGTATTCGTCTGACCGATGTTATCAGCGCCGCTGAGCGGATTAAAAAACTGCGATGAAATACTGCTACGTTTTTTCAGCAGCTCTGATTTCCGTGTTGCCGGTAACGGTAAATGCAGAAACCATAAGCTCTGCTCCGGTCACTGCCAGTACACTGTTACAAACCATATTTGGTTTAATCGTAGTGCTTGCGGTCATCGTGTTTCTGGGTTGGCTGTTAAAACGTAGTCAATTTTTTCATGCTGCACATCATGGTCACCTAAAAGTTCTCGGTGCCATTTCCTTAGGTACCCGCGAAAAAGCCGTGTTAATACAAGTCGGTGATCAACAGCTGTTGATCGGCGTCACTCCGCAGCAAATTAATACACTGTATACGTTGCCAGAGCCGCTTTCAGTGCGGGAAGTTACCATCAAAAATAATGATTCGTTTGCAGATCGTCTGAAACAAATGATGCAGCAACGAGGCAACTCATGATGCGTTTTGGACTGTTGCTGCTCTGTATCCTGTTGCCAGGACTGGCGTTAGCGGAACCCGGCATTCCGGCTTTGACCCTATCGACCGGCGAGGATGGTTCACAAAGTTATTCGTTAACCTTGCAAATCCTGGCATTAATGACCGTGCTGACATTGTTGCCAGCCGCACTGTTAATGATGACGTCCTTTACGCGAATCATCATTGTGCTGGCCATTTTGCGTCAGGCCATGGGTGTACAATCGACGCCTTCTAACCAAATCATGATTGGTCTGGCCTTGTTTCTGACCTTTTTTATCATGTCTCCGGTGTTCACTAATGCCTATGAAAATGGGGTTAAACCTTATCTGGACGGCGATATTGAAGCCACCGCAGCAATTGAACAGGTCAGTCTGCCGTTTCGTGAATTCATGCTGGCACAAACCCGTGAAAGTGATATTGAATTATTTGCCGAAATTGGTGGCTATGCCGCCATTGATAGCCCTGAAGAAGTACCGTTCAGCTTGTTATTACCAGCGTTTGTGACCAGTGAATTAAAAACCGCTTTTCAGATTGGTTTTCTGATTTTTGTACCGTTTTTAATCATCGACTTGGTGGTTGCATCTGTGTTGATGGCAATGGGTATGATGATGTTGTCACCAATGCTGATCTCGCTGCCATTTAAACTGATGTTATTTGTATTGATCGATGGCTGGGCATTATTGATGGGAACGCTGGCTTCCAGCTTTTATATTTAGCCATGACGCCTGAAACCGTATTAACTGTGATGCAACAAACCCTTGAAGTGATTACGTTGCTTATCATCGTCATATTAATTCCGGCATTAGTCGTGGGTTTGATGGTCAGTATGTTTCAGGCCGCTACATCGATAAACGAACAGACCTTAAGCTTTATTCCTAAATTACTGGTCACCATTACGGTGTTAATGATCGCCGGTCCGTGGATGCTGAGTTTGGTCACCAATTACGCCGTCCGCCTGTTTGAAAACATTCCCTATCTGATAGGTTAACGATGAACCTGTCGATCGCAGAAATCAGTGCGATGCTCGGTGCTTATATCCTGCCGTTATTTCGCATCGGCGGCATGGTGATGGTCGCTCCTATTTTCAGCAGTAACTTTATCAATGTTCGCACCCGGCTGATTATTGCATTGGCCATCACCTTAGTGGTGGTGCCAACTATTAACACACCGATACCTGTTGTTTCACCATTAAGTGCTGAAGGCCTGCTGTTGATTAGCCAACAGATCATGATCGGTATCTGCATGGGCTTTATGCTGCAACTGCTTATCAACGCTTTCATTGTGGCCGGTCAGATCATTGCCATGCAGATGGGACTTGGTTTTGCATCAATGGTCGATCCGCAAAATGGCACCACCGTTCCGGTTATCAGTCAGTTTTATATGATTTTCATCACCCTGATGTTTCTCAGTATCAATGGACATTTAGTGTTGATCCAAGTGATGGCGGAGAGTTTTATTACCCTGCCTGTTGGTGCCGGTGGAATTGCCGTTGAAAGTTTCCGTGATATCGCCAGTCTGGCAAGCTGGATGTACGCTGCCGGTGTCATTATCGCTTTACCAGCGATTGGCTCGTTGATGATGGTGAATTTAGCGTTCGGCATTTTATCCCGTGCCGCTCCACAAATCAGTCCTTTTTCCATTGGTTTTCCACTGACTATCGGCTTGGGCTTTATAATTATTTACATCACCTTGCCTGCAGTCGGTAATCATCTGGTGAGTTTTTCCGACCAAATGCTGCAAATGATTCGAATGCTGGTATTAAATAATGGCTGAGCAAGATAGCGGTCAAGAACGCAACGAAGCCCCCTCGGGTAAACGACTACAGGATGCCCGTGAAAAAGGTCAGGTGCCCCGCTCTCAGGAGTTAAGCACGGTTGTGGTATTGGTGGCCAGTGCAGTAGCGATGCTGTTTGTTGGCGGCAATTTAATCAGCAGTCTCGGCGAAGTGATGACGCAATCGTTTTCACTTAATCGCAAGCTGATCATGGATCCGCATATGATGCCCCAACAGCTTATCCTCGCATTAAAAATCATGGCATGGGATGTCGGAAGTTTTCTTGCTATTACTCTGATAGCGGCACTATCCGCCCCTGCACTGATTGGCGGCTGGAATTTTTCCACACAGGCTATTGGCGTCAAACTGGAGAAAATGAGCCCGCTGCGAGGCCTTAAACGGATGTTCGGACCTCAAGGTCTGATTGAACTAAGCAAAGCTCTCGGCAAGTTTTTGTTGGTTGGCAGTATAGGCACCTTGATTCTGTGGAATCTGCGTGACCGATTATTGACACTGGGTCGTCAGGAAGTTCATTCGGCTATGACCGAGTTGGGGTATATCGTGTTGTGGGGTTTTTTGGCGATTTGTGCCAGTCTGATTTTGATTGCATTGATTGATGTTCCTTTCCAGAAATGGAATCACACCAAACAACTACGCATGACAAAACAGGAACTTAAAGACGAAAACAAAGAAACCGAAGGTAGTCCTGAAGTGAAAGGACGGATCCGCAGAATGCAGATTCAGTTATCACAACAACGCATGATGCAGGATGTGCCGAAAGCCGACGTAATCATTACCAACCCGACCCACTATGCCGTGGCCCTGCGGTATGACCAATCGAAATCCGGCGCGCCTGTGGTGGTAGCCAAAGGCACCGATCTGATTGCCCAACAGATCAGAATGGTCGGTGATAACCACGAAGTGCCCATTATCTCTGCTCCTCCGCTGACTCGAGCTGTGTATTACAGCACGGAAATCGGTCAGGAAATTCCATCTGGTCTATATATTGCAGTAGCCCAGATATTGGCGTTTGTCTTCCAATTGAGACGTTATAAAAACACTGGCGGAAATAAGCCAAATCTCAATACCGAAGACCTGCCGATACCAGATGAATTTAAACGAGATGAGTAGTCAATGGAGAATACAAGCCTGACAAGCCGTTTAGGCGTAGCGTTAAACGGTAATGTCGCGACCCCAATGTTTCTGGTGGCCTTGCTGGCCATGGTGGTCATTCCCCTTCCCGCGTTTATGCTGGATATGTTATTCAGCTTCAACATCGCATTATCACTGACCATTGTGCTGGCCAGTGTCTATGTCAGGAAACCTCTACAGTTCGCTGCATTCCCGACCATCCTGTTATTGGCAACCCTGTTAAGACTTGCTCTGAACGTGGCTTCCACCCGTATTGTATTGCTCGAAGGTCATACCGGAACAGCTGCGGCGGGTGATGTTATTGAAGCGTTTGGTTCGTTTGTTATTGGTGGTAACTATGCCGTCGGTCTGGTGGTATTTGCCATCCTGGTGATTATCAACTTTGTGGTGGTCACCAAAGGTGCTACTCGTATCGCTGAAGTTAGTGCCCGCTTTACCCTTGATTCGATGCCCGGTAAACAAATGGCGATTGATGCTGATTTAAATGCCGGTTTAATAGATCAGGATGAAGCGCGCCGCCGTCGTGAAGAAATCATGCAGGAATCAGATTTTTACGGCTCGATGGATGGTGCCAGTAAATTTGTTCGAGGTGACGCGATTGCCGGGATCTTGATCTTGTTTATCAACATTATCGGTGGTTTTATTATCGGTGTGATGCAACACGGTCTGACGTTTTCTGAAGCGGCACATAACTACACATTGCTCACCATCGGCGATGGCCTGGTCGCACAAATTCCTTCACTGTTATTAGCAGCTGCTGCCGGTTTATTGGTTACTCGCTCTACCGCTGATCAGGATATCGGTGAACAGATATTCTCCCAGCTGTTAAAAGAACCTAAAACACTGGCAATTACCTCCGGCATTATCGGTGGCATGGGACTTATCCCCGGCATGCCAAATGTGCCATTTTTGTTATTGGCAGGAGCCGGCGCTGGCAGTGCATGGTTGATTGCCCAGCGTCAAAAAGCCGCCACACTTGCTACCGCAGCACCGCCACCACAGGAATCCAGTCGTGAACAACGTGAACTCAGTTGGGATGATTTAAGCCCGGTTGATCCGATTGGCCTGGAAGTCGGTTATCGGCTGATCCCATTGGTCGATAAAAATCAGGGTGGCCAGTTGATGAATCGCATCAAAGGCATCCGCAAAAAGATTTCCCAGGAAATGGGCTTTTTAATCCCTCCGGTACATATCCGCGACAATCTGGATTTATCTCCTACGGCTTATCAGGTCACGTTATTTGGGGTGACTTTCGGTGAGGCAGAGGTTTATCCGGATCGGATGCTGGCCATTAATCCCGGTCAGGTGTTTGCTCAATTAGAAGGTATTCGTACCAAGGATCCGGCTTTTGGCCTGGATGCCATCTGGATTGAACCCAGCCAGAGAGAGCATGCTCAAGCGCAAGGCTATACCGTGGTTGATGTCGATACTGTTATCGCCACGCATTTAAGCAAGATTCTGCAGAATCATGCCCATGATTTACTGGGCCGTGAAGAAGTACAGCACCTGCTGGACAATCTTGCCAAGACAGCACCTAAGCTGGTGGAAGGTCTGGTACCGGATACGGTACCGCTGGGAACAGTACAAAAAGTGCTGCAAAACCTGCTGCAGGAAAACATTCCTATCCGTGATATCCGCACTATTACTGAGGCAATTACTGAGCAGGCTTCTCGCAACCCCGATCCAGAAGCCATCACCGCTGCAACACGTATGGCTCTGGCGCATTCCATTGTGCAGCACATAAATGGCACTCAAGCGGATTTACCAATTATCACGCTGGATCCAGAGCTGGAACAGATATTGCTAAAAACATTGCAAGCATCTGGAGAAGGTGGCGCAAGTTTGGAACCAGGACTCGCAGAGAATATGCACAAAAATTTACAGGATGTCGCACAACGCCAGGAAATGTCCGGTGAAGCCGCCATATTAGTCGTTCAGGCGGGTTTAAGAGGCTGGATTTCCCGCTTTATTCGTCACGCAATACCTGGACTGCATGTGCTGTCCTACAACGAGATTCCAGATGATAAACAAATACGCATTGTGGCAAATGTGGGTCGATAACAAGAAGGTGATGTGATGAAAATTAAACGTTTCCAGGCAGCAGATGTACGTCAGGCCATCCGCGAAGTACGCGAAGTACTCGGTCCGGATGCCGTTATCCTCTCGAATACCCGTGTTGATGGTGGTGTGGAGATTGTGGCAGCAACAGATTATGACGAAACACAGTTCCGTCGTCAGGCCACGGTGACACGTCAGGTTGCAGAAGAACCGAAAATCGAAATCGATCCGGCTCAACCGGCAGCGCCTGCTTATGTCCCTCCCCAGCAGAATATCTGGTCCCAGGAACCGACTCTGGTACAAATGCGCAAGGAAATTGCCAGTTTGCGAGATATGCTGCAAAACCAGTTATCCGATTTAACCTGGAAAGATATGGCCCGGCAAAGCCCGACGCAAATGCAGGTATTACAACGACATATGCGAATGGGAACGGATGTTGAACTGGCTAAACAGCTGGTTCAGGCAAGTCAGGGAATTGATGATTTGGAAACCGCCTGGCGTCAATCCTTAGGCAAGTTGGCGGCGCAGATCCCACTGTCAGACCAAGACATTATTGAAAAAGGCGGCATAATGGCACTGGTCGGTCCGACCGGCGTAGGCAAAACCACGACCATCGCAAAGCTGGCTGCCCGCTGCGCATTAAAACACGGTGCGCGCCAAGTCGGCTTAATCACAACAGATTGTTATCGTATTGGTGGACAAGAACAGTTGCGTAGTTATGCTCGTATTCTGGGTGTGACCTTGCGGGTGGCACGAAATCATCAAGAACTAGGTGAAGCACTGAACGATATGCTTGATCGGCGCTTTATCCTGATCGATACTGCAGGTATGAATCCACGTGATATGCAGTTAACACAAAAAATCGCTATGTTAATGCAGCATTCGCCGCGCATCCGTCATTTCCTGACGATTTCTGCGACCACCCAAAACCCTGCTCTGAGTGATATCATTAAAGCGTTTTCGCACCTTAATTTAAGCGGCTGCATCCTCACTAAAACTGATGAAAGCAGCAGCCTTGGCGGTGCGGTATCTGCAATTATTCGCCATCAACTGCCTCTGGCCTATGTCTGCGATGGTCAACAAGTGCCTGAAGATCTTGGTCTGGCACGACCGAACAGTTTAGTTAATCAAGCCAGCGAGTTGATGCAATCTGAACAACAAGCACTGGATCCCCAAACCGTATCCAGTTATGGAGGTTTTGCCGCTTATGGCTGACGCACCCCAAGATCAGGCAAGTGGCCTGCGAAAAATGACTCATGTGCCAAAACCCGTGAAAGTAATCGCGATTGCCAGTGGCAAGGGTGGCGTGGGTAAAACCAATGTCACCGTCAATATTGGTGTCGCTCTGGCGACTCAAGGAAAAAAAGTCGTACTGCTGGATGCTGATCTGGGTCTGGCTAATATCGATGTCATGCTTGGTCTGCACCCGCAATTTAACCTGCTGCATGTGCTTGAAGGCGAAAAAAGCCTGAAAGATATTATGGTAGATGGTCCTTCCGGTTTACAGATTATCCCTGCGGCTTCGGGTGTCAAGAAAATGGCTGAACTCAGTCCGGCTGAACATGCCGGTATGATTCAGGCATTCAGTGAACTGGATGATCATATCGATATTCTGCTGATCGACAGTGCTGCAGGTATTGCTGACAGTGTCGTCAGTTTTACCAAAGCGGCCCAGGAAGTGATCGTCGTGGTTTGCGATGAACCCGCCTCAATTACCGATGCCTACGCACTTATCAAATTACTGAGCCGCGAACATGGTGTTGAACGTTTTCATATTGTTGCCAATATGGGACGCAGTATTCAGGAAGGTCGGGAATTATTCGATAAAATTTCTTTAGTATGTGATCGGTTTCTGGATGTCACTCTAAACTTTATGGGGATCGTGCCTTTTGATGAAGATCTCCGACGGGCTGTAAAAAAACAGCGCGCTGTTGTCGAATTTTTACCACGCAGTAAGTCAGCCACCGCTTTTCAACATCTGGCGAAGAAAATTGATTACTGGCCCGTCGCCAAACAACCGAGAGGGAATATGGAGTTTTTTGTAGAGCGTCTTATACAGGCTAGCCTGGAAGCCGGTTAGGATGATTGGTGTAAGCATGTATCCTAACCAAGTCTCAGAACTCACCCAACATCAGCTTATTGAGCAGCATGGGGGGTTGGTAAAACGTATTGCTTATCACTTGGTTGCCCGCCTGCCCCACACTGTCGAAGTCAATGATTTAATTCAGGCTGGCATGATTGGCTTATTGGATGCTTCCCACCAATATAAAGCCAGTCAAGGTGCCAGTTTTGAAACCTATGCGGGTATACGTATCCGCGGTGCGATGCTTGATGAAATCCGCCGTAATGATTGGGCACCGCGCTCAGTACACCGTAAAGCCCGTGAAATTGCAGAAGTTATGCATCAACTGGAACAACAACTTGGTCGCGCACCACTGGATTTGGAAGTGGCCAATGCAATGGATATCACGCTGGAAAGTTACCACCAGCAATTACAGGACGCATCAGGACATCAGGTATTCAGCCTGGATGATATGACCGATAATCAATTGACCGATGGCGATTCTTTCGGCAGTGATGAAATTGGACCGGCTGAAATAACCGAAAACACTAGTTTTGAAAGTGCGCTCGCAGAAGCGATTGACGCGCTGCCAGAACGTGAGCGGTTATTGATGAGCCTGTACTATAATGAAGAATTGAATTTGAAAGAAATTGGTGAAGTACTCGGTGTCAGTGAGTCACGTGTCAGTCAAATACACACGCAAACAGTGGTGAGACTGCGTAGTAAACTTCGCGATTGGATGCAGTAAATTTGGGAGGTATACCTTGGATAAAAATATGAAAATCCTCATTGTGGATGACTTTTCTACAATGCGACGGATTATCAAAAATCTATTACGTGATCTTGGATTCAATAACACGATTGAAGCAGATGACGGTTTGACCGCCCTGCCCATTTTGAATGCTGGTGGTATTGATTTTCTGGTAACCGACTGGAATATGCCGGGCATGCAAGGAATCGATCTGCTGAAGACCGTGCGCGCCGATCCTAAATTATCCACTTTACCTGTATTGATGGTCACAGCTGAGACCAAACGTGAGCAAATCATCGAGGCTGCCCAGGCTGGCGTCAATGGTTATATCGTCAAACCTTTTACTGCTGCGACGTTGAAAGAAAAAATCGAAAAAATATTTGAACGTATTAACGCCCAATAATCCGCTGGAAAGAAATTTATGGAAGCTCTGAATAAAACAGAACAACTTGAAGCCGCCCGGGCGCTGATTAATGCGATCGAACAGGATGACGATGATCGTATCAAAACTGAATTAATGGCCTTAACTAATGCTCGCGAAAGTGCCTTATTTCAGCAAATCGGCAAACTGACTCGTGAACTTCATGAAGCATTAAATAATTTTAAAGTCGACGCCCGACTGGTTGACTTAACTCACCACGATATGCCGGATACTCGCGATCGGCTGAATTATGTTATCCAAACCACTGAAGAAGCTGCCCATAAAACACTGGGCTACATTGATAAAACCCTACCTTTGGCTAATGAATTGAAACAAACTGCCGCTAAGCTCAATGAAAGCTGGCAACGCTTTCGAAATCGGGAAATGTCAGCAACAGAATTCCGAGATTTGAGCCGGGAAATTGAAGCTTACTTACCTGTGGTGACTATGCATGCTGGAGAAATACACAATAACCTGTCTGAAATGACCCTGGCACAGGGCTTTCAAGACTTAACCGGTCAGGTTTTACGCCAGGTCATTGGACTGGTGGAAGAAGTTGAAACCAATCTGGTGAAGCTGGTGAAGGTGGCAGGACAACCTCAGCAAAGTGGAGAAACGAAGGTTGTTGATCCCTTAAAGGCAGAAGGACCGCAGATAAACGCTAAAAATAAACCGAATGTGGTCAACAATCAGGACGATGTGGATGATTTGTTATCCAGTCTTGGTTTTTAGAAGGACAGGAGCATGGCCTTAGATACAGATGATGAAATTCTGCAGGATTTTCTGGTTGAGGCAGAAGAAATTCTTGATGGATTGAATGAGCAATTAGTTGCTCTGGAAACCCAACCTCAAGATAAAGATTTACTGAACTCCATTTTTCGAGGCTTTCACACCATCAAAGGTGGTGCGGGGTTTTTAAGTCTCGAGGCCATGGTTAACCTGTGTCATAAAGGTGAAGATGTTTTTAATCTGTTACGCCAGGGTGAACGCCTGGTGGATGCAGAAATGATGGACACCTTTCTCAAGGTGTTGGACAGTCTTAACAGCATGTTTGCTGAGGTAAAAGCAGGCTCCTTCCCTACTGAAGCCGATCCGGAAATTATTCAACAATTAGCAGCCTATTTATCTGGTGATGCCCCTGTGGCCGCAGCTGAACCAGAACCCATTCCTGAACCTGAACCCGTCGTTGTTGCAGCTCCAACTGATAATTCTGCAGCTGGTGATGATATTACGGATGACGAATTTGAAGCCTTGTTGGATCAACTTCATGGCAATGCCGCACCAGGCATTACTCAACCCGCAGCACCGCCCAAAGCAGAGCAGGTCAAAACAAGCGGTAATGACGAGATTTCTGAAGAAGAATTTGAAGCATTATTAGACGAATTACAAGGTAAAAAACCTGCCGCTAAAACCCCTCCCCCTACACCTAAAGCTAAGGCTGAGCCGGTACAGCCTATTACTCAAAAAGTTGATCCAACGGCATCAGACGATGATGGTGACAGCATAACCGCTGTAAAACCTGCCGCTGCAGCGCAGGCAGCAGCACCTCAGGCAAAAGCAGCAGCCGATACCAGTGTTCGGGTGGATACTGCAAGACTTGATGAAATTATGAATATGGTGGGTGAGCTGGTATTGGTACGTAATCGTATCAATACGCTCGAAGCCGCTTTTGAAAATGAAGAAATGGCTAAGGCAGTAAACAATCTGGCTGTAGTCACTGGCGATCTGCAAACCGCGGTAATGAAAACCCGCATGCAGCCAATTAAAAAGGTGTTTGGCCGTTTCCCTCGCGTTGTACGTGATTTAGCTCGCAGCTTGAGAAAAGATATCAATCTTGAGTTACGTGGTGAAGAAACCGATTTAGATAAAAACCTGGTCGAAGCCTTGGCTGATCCACTAGTGCATTTGGTTCGTAATGCGGTTGATCATGGCGTTGAAATGCCGGATGCGCGTGAAGCTGCTGGTAAACCTAAACAAGGCCAAATCGTTCTCGCAGCGGCACAGGAAGGTGACCATATTCTGTTAACCATTTCAGATGATGGTGCTGGTATGAATCCTGAAGTGTTGCGTCGCAAAGCCGTTGAAAAAGGCATGATGGATGAAGAGGCAGCTTCCCGACTAACTGAATCCGAATGTTTTGCGCTGATTTTTGCTCCAGGCTTTTCTATGAAACAGGAAATCTCTGATATTTCCGGTCGTGGTGTGGGCATGGACGTGGTCAAGACCAGCATTTCCAAACTAAACGGCGTGATTGATATTCAGTCTGAAATCGGTAAAGGCACAACACTTTCAATTAAGGTGCCATTAACCCTGGCCATTATGCCCACTTTGATGGTGATGCTGGGCAATCAGATTTTTGCTTTTCCGCTAGTCAGTGTGAATGAAATTTTTAACCTCGATTTGAATAAAACCAATACCGTAGATGGTCAACAAACGGTTATCGTAAGAAACAAAGCTTTGCCACTATTTTATTTGCGTAAATGGCTCAACAAACAGAATGTTGCAGAACGTAAAGCAACGACTGAACATGTCGTTATTGTTAACGTTGGCACACGTAAAGTAGGTTTCGTTGTTGACCAACTGATAGGACAGGAAGAAGTCGTCATAAAACCTCTTGGCGCCCTTTTGCACGGCACCAAAGGTTTTGCTGGAGCAACCATTACCGGTGATGGACGTATTGCACTTATTCTCGATTTCCCAGAGTTAATGAATACCTACGCACATCGAAATTATTAAGGATATTTGTGACTGTAAAGGTACTGATTGT
>NZ_JAUSCC010000080.1 GCF_030651745.1 Methylophaga sp. | reverse complement strand
AATCAGGACGATGTGGATGATTTGTTATCCAGTCTTGGTTTTTAGAAGGACAGGAGCATGGCCTTAGATACAGATGATGAAATTCTGCAGGATTTTCTGGTTGAGGCAGAAGAAATTCTTGATGGATTGAATGAGCAATTGGTTGCTCTGGAAACACAACCTCAAGATAAAGATTTACTGAATTCCATTTTTCGAGGCTTTCACACCATCAAAGGTGGTGCTGGTTTTTTAAGTCTCGAGGCCATGGTCAATCTGTGTCATAAAGGCGAAGATGTTTTTAACCTGCTACGTCAGGGTGAACGTCTGGTCGACGCAGAAATGATGGACACCTTTCTCAAGGTGCTGGACAGTCTGAACAGCATGTTTGCTGAAGTCAAAGCCGGTTCTTTTCCCACTGAAGCAGATCCGGAAATTATCCAACAATTGGCTGCTTATTTATCAGGCGAAATTCCTGCGGCAGCACCTGAACCAGAACCCACTCCTGAACCTGAACCCGTCGCTGTCGTTGCTCCAACAGATAATTCTGCAGCTGGCGATGATATTACTGATGACGAATTTGAAGCGTTATTGGATCAGATTCATGGTAACGCCGCGCCTGGCATTACTCCACCAGCCGAACCGCCTAAACCAGAACCGGCAAAAGCCAGCGGCAATGATGAAATTTCTGAAGAAGAATTTGAAGCATTATTAGACGAATTACAAGGTAAAAAGCCTGCGGCTAAAGCTCCGCCACCAGCACCAAAAGCTAAGGTTGAACCACCAAAACAACCTGTTAGCTCGAAAGTAGATACAGCAATATCAGACGATGATGGTGACAGCATAACCACGGTAAAACCGGCAGTTGCAGCGCAGGCAGCAGCCGCCCCCCAGGCAAAAGCAGCAGCCGATACCAGTGTGCGAGTGGATACTGCCAGACTGGATGAAATTATGAACATGGTCGGTGAGCTGGTCTTGGTACGTAACCGTATCAATACGCTCGAAGCCGCTTTTGAAAACGAAGAAATGGCCAAAGCAGTCAATAATCTGGCTGTGGTAACCGGCGATCTGCAAACAGCAGTCATGAAAACCCGCATGCAACCGATTAAAAAGGTATTTGGGCGTTTTCCACGCGTGGTACGCGATTTAGCTCGCAGCTTAAGGAAAGATATCAATCTCGAGTTACGTGGTGAAGAAACCGATTTAGATAAGAATCTGGTTGAAGCACTGGCTGATCCATTAGTGCATCTGGTTCGTAATGCGGTGGATCATGGTGTTGAAATGCCTGATGTTCGCGAAGCGTCAGGCAAGTCAAAACAAGGTCTAATCGTCCTCGCCGCTGCTCAGGAAGGTGATCATATTCTATTGACCATTTCCGATGATGGTGCCGGTATGAATCCGGAAGTGTTACGTCGCAAAGCGGTTGAAAAAGGCATGATGGATGAAGAGGCCGCTTCCCGACTGACCGAATCTGAATGTTTTGCGCTTATTTTTGCACCAGGCTTTTCCATGAAACAGGAAATTTCCGATATTTCCGGTCGTGGTGTAGGCATGGATGTGGTTAAAACCAGCATCTCCAAATTAAATGGCGTGATTGATATTCAATCTGAAATCGGCAAAGGCACCACGCTTTCCATTAAAGTGCCATTAACCTTGGCTATCATGCCCACTTTGATGGTCATGTTAGGCAATCAAATTTTTGCCTTCCCGCTGGTCAGCGTGAATGAAATCTTTAATCTGGATTTAAATAAAACCAATACTGTTGATGGACAACAGACGGTCATCGTAAGAAACAAGGCTCTGCCACTATTTTATCTGCGTAAATGGCTTAATAACCAGAGTGTTGAAGAACGTAAAGCCACCACCGAACATGTTGTTATTGTGAATGTTGGCACACGTAAAGTGGGTTTTGTTGTGGACCAACTAATAGGTCAGGAAGAAGTCGTAATAAAACCTCTCGGCGCCCTGCTCCACAGCACCAAAGGTTTTGCTGGAGCGACCATTACCGGTGATGGACGTATTGCACTTATTCTCGATTTCCCAGAGTTAATGAATACCTACGCACATCGAAATTATTAAGGATATTTGTGACTGTAAAGGTACTGATTGTTGATGATTCAGCATTTTTCCGCCGGCGACTGACTGAAATCATTAACGCCGATCCGCGGCTGGAAGTTATTGCCAGTGC
>NZ_JAUSCC010000050.1 GCF_030651745.1 Methylophaga sp. | reverse complement strand
AAATCCAAAGCAAAATTGGCCGCTTAATAAAAACTCGGTGAACGCTACTATCACAGAGCCCTATAGATGCTAGAATATGTCGATTTAATCCAATCAATCAATGAGGATACACATGGCGACTGAACGTACTCTGTCAATTATCAAACCGGACGCGGTAGCAAAAAATGTTATTGGTGAAATTTACTCACGTTTCGAGAAAGCCGGTCTTTCTGTTGTAGCTGCCCGTATGGTGCATCTGTCTCAGCAACAAGCAGAAGGCTTTTATGCAGAACATAAAGCACGTCCGTTTTTTGGGGATTTGGTAAGTTTTATGACTTCTGGCCCTGTCATGATTCAAGTTCTTGAAGGTGACAATGCTGTTATCACTCACCGCGATTTAATGGGTGCAACTAATCCTGCTGATGCAGCACCAGGCACTATTCGTGCTGATTTTGCGCAAAGCATCGATGAAAACGCTGTGCACGGTTCAGATTCAGCCGAAAGTGCTGCTCGTGAAATTGCGTATTTCTTCACTGAAGATCAATTGTGCGCACGCACTCGCTAATCACTGAATAATGGCAAACACATTGACCAATCTGCTTGGTCTGGACCTGAAAGGTCTGGAAGGGTTTTTCGTCGAAATTGATGAGAAACCCTTTCGTGCGCGCCAGCTTTTACAGTGGATTCATCAGTATCGCGTTACTGATTTTGCTCAGATGAGTAATTTGAGCAAAACACTACGTGAAAAACTGAGTCAAATTGCCGAAATACGTGTACCGGAATTGCTACACGAACACATATCCACTGATGGTACCCGTAAATGGATCATCAAAATGGATGGTGATAATTCGATTGAAACGGTGTTTATTCCTGAAAACGGACGAGGCACCTTATGTGTTTCTTCTCAAGTGGGATGTGCATTGACTTGTACCTTTTGTTCCACTGGTCAACAAGGTTTTAATCGTAATCTCAGTTCTGCAGAAATTATTGCTCAACTGTGGATTGCCAATGAAGCCTTAGGCAAAGATCCGAAAGGCAATCGAATGGTGACCAATGTGGTCATGATGGGCATGGGTGAACCGCTGACGAATTACAACAATGTAATTACTGCGATGAATCTGATGCGAGATGATCTGGCTTATGGGATTTCCTGGCGACGTTTAACATTGAGTACCTCTGGTGTGGTACCGATGATTGATCGTTTAAAAGAAGATTGTCATGTCAGCCTGGCTATTTCACTGCATGCTGCCAATGACAAATTACGTAGCGAAATTATTCCGTTAAACGATAAGTATCCGATTGCTGAATTATTGGCAGCCTGCAAACGTTATGTAACGGGTGAGCAATTACGTCGTCACATCACGGTCGAGTATGTCATGTTGGCAGGCATCAATGACTCGGAACAGGATGCACGGGATTTGATCCGAATTCTGAAAGGTATTCCCAATAAAATTAATCTGATTCCGTTTAATCCATTTCCCGGCACCAATTATCTATGCTCGTCTCGAAATGTGATTACTCGTTTTAAAGAGCAATTGATTGCTGCCGGTCTGGTGGCGACTGTACGAAAAACACGTGGTGATGATATTGTGGCTGCCTGTGGTCAATTAGCGGGTGAGGTGCAGGATAAAACTCGCCGTACTCAGAAATTAGTCGAACGGGAGGTTGTTTTCGTCCGATGAAATCATCTTTGCAAATAGGTTTTCTGGCGACATCAATTTTGCTGCTAACGGCATGTGGTACAACGGGACCACGTGAACATATCGCACCGGATCCTAAAGCTGCAGAATTAAATATGCAGTTGGGGATAAGTTATCTGCAACGTGGTGATTATGAAATCGCCATGGAAAAGCTTGATAAAGCATTGAAGCAAAACCCGAATTTACCCAGTGCACACAATACGATGGCTTTGCTTTATCAGCGTTTGGGCGAAAGTCAGAAAGCTGAAAAACATTTTAAAGAAGCGGTTAATCGTGCTCCACAATATTCAGAAGCACAAAATAACTATGGCGTTTTTCTGTGTCAGGAAGGCAAATATGAGGAAGCCGAAAAACGCTTTCTGAAAGCGGTTGAAAATCCGCTGTATCAAAGCGCTGCAATGGCCTATGAAAATGCCGGGTTATGTACCAGAGAGATACCGGATGTTGTTAAGGCAGAATCCTATTTCAGACGGGCATTACAGATTAACCCTAATTTAAGCAAATCATTGATGGGCATGGCTGATCTGAGCTATGAGCAAATGAATTACATGCAGGCCAGAGCGTATGTACAACGTTTTAATAATGTGTCTCCCTGGACACCTCAGGCTTTACTGACCGCCATAAAAACTGAGCGAAAACTGGGCAATGAAGATGCTGTATCCAGCTATAAATTAATTATGCGAGCCCGGTTTCCGGATTCTGACGAAATGCGTATAGTCAATGAAGGTATTTAACATTTATGACTGAGAGTCATACAGAAGAACAGAGTGTTGTTTCCTCATCAGTCGATGTTGGAAAACGTCTTCGCGAAGCTCGTGAAGAGAAAAAAATCTCAATTACTGATGCTGCAGCACAGCTGAGGGTCACACGAGATGCTATTGTGCATCTGGAAGAACAGAACTGGGATAAGTTGCATGGCCGGACTTATGCCCGTGGCTATTTTTTGAGTTATGTAAAGTTCTTGGGGCTTCCGCAGGATGAAATGCTGGCAGGCTTCAATATTGAATTCCATGAAACAATTGATCACCGAACTCCCGCAATTGCGCCAATACAACAAATAAGACCAGCTAAATCTTCGTTTCAATTGTTGCCGTTTTTATTACTTATCATCGTGGCGATAATAGCTTGGTTTGCCTATCAACAATGGCAATTAATGCAGAGTGATGATCTGATTAGTGATAATTCTAATCAACCGCTGATCGAACCATTGGATCCGATCGACACTGATGTAGCAGCTCCAATCCCTATTACAGAGTCAAATACCGAGCAGTTCATTAACATCGATGAACCACTTGTATCTTCAGAAGAATCTACAGAACCATTGGCAGAAAGTAATTCTCCTCAGACCACACCTATACCTGTTACAGGTGAATCAGAGCTTGAAGCTTCTGCTCCAACAGTGGCCGAGAATTCAAATCAGAAAAATTTAATCATTGGTATAAATGCCGACTGTTGGGTTGAAGTACGTGATGCCAATCAGCAGGTTTTGATTAGTCGTGTGGTGCGAGGCGGTAATACTGTTGAGTTGACGGGTACTTCACCTCTGCAAGTTTCACTGGGCCAGGCAAATGCTGCTTCGGTCAGATTTGATGGCGAGATAATTGATATTTCAGAGTACACACGCGGTAATGTTGCACGTTTTACTTTGGGAGTTGACTCCTAATGCATTCACCATCACCTATAAAACGACGTAAATCGCGTCAAATCATGGTTGGTAATGTTCCAGTAGGCGGCGATGCTCCGGTTGCTGTGCAAAGTATGACCAATACTGAAACAACCGATGTTGCAGCAACTGTCGATCAGATCCAGCGCCTGCAAAAAGTTGGTGCAGATATTGTCCGTGTATCAATTCCATCTATGGATGCGGCAGAAGCGTTTGGCGCCATTCGTCAGCAAGTGGATATTCCATTAATTGCGGATATTCATTTTGATTACAGAATTGCTCTGCGAGTAGCCGAACTTGGCGTTGACTGTTTGCGAATAAATCCAGGCAATATTGGCAGAGAAGATCGGGTTCGCGCGGTTGTCGATAAAGCCCGGGATTTTGGCATTCCAATCCGTATAGGTGTAAATGCCGGCTCCCTGGAAAAAGAATTACAAAAAAAATATGGTGAACCGACACCCGAAGCACTGGTTGAATCTGCCTTAAGACATATAGATATTCTGGATCGACTGAATTTCCCTGATTTTAAAGTCAGTTTGAAAGCATCTGATGTGTTTATGACGGTCCATGCCTATAGACTATTGGCCAATCAAATTGAACAGCCTTTGCATTTGGGTATTACAGAAGCAGGCAGTTTGCGTAGCGGTGCAGTGAAATCAGCTATTGGCCTTGGCATGTTGCTCGCTGAAGGTATTGGCGACACGATTCGCGTTTCGTTGGCCGCTGATCCGATAGAAGAAATCCGTGTCGGCTTTGATATTCTGAAAAGCCTGCGAATTCGTAGCAAAGGCATTAATCTGATTGCCTGTCCATCGTGCTCCAGGCAAGAGTTTGATGTTATCTCCACCGTCAATGCACTTGAAGCACGTCTGGAGGATATTATCGAACCGATGGATGTTGCGGTAATCGGCTGTGTGGTGAACGGTCCTGGTGAAGCCAAGGAGGCTGCAATCGGCTTGACTGGTGGCTCACCAAATCTGTTATATCGTGATGGAAAACCGCATCATAAATTAGACAACGAATCATTGGTGGATGAGCTGGAAAAAGAAATTCGCCAGCGGATCGCCATGCGCACTGAACAACCCGCAAAAGTAATTCCGATAAAGGACATAAGCTAAAGGTGGCAGAGATTATCCGTTCTGTCCGGGGAATGAACGACATTCTTCCGGAAATGACGCCGTACTGGCAAGCCGTTGAAACCAGCCTGAAACAGATCCTTGATAGCTATGGTTATCAGGAAATCCGTTTACCCATTCTGGAAAAAACTGAATTATTCAAACGCTCAATTGGCGAAGTCACTGACATTGTTGAAAAGGAAATGTATACCTTTGACGATCGTAATGGTGACAGTCTGACATTGCGTCCGGAAGGCACGGCTGGCTGCGTCAGAGCTGCAATGGAACATGGCATGTTCAATCAACAGCAACGTCTCTGGTATATGGGGCCGATGTTTCGTCATGAGCGTCCGCAAAAAGGCCGATATCGTCAGTTTCACCAGCTGGGTGTTGAAGCCTATGGCTTTAGTGGTCCGGATATTGATGCTGAAATGATTCTATTAACTGCGCGTTTATGGAAAAAGCTTGGTTTAAAGGATATTACGCTGCAAATTAACTCACTGGGCAGTACTGAGGCGCGGCTACATTATCGGGAGAAACTGGTTGAGTACTATCAGGCTAATCAGCAACAACTGGACGAAGACAGCCAACGACGCTTGCTGAGTAATCCGTTGCGAATCCTGGACAGTAAAAATCCGGATATGCAGGTACTTAACGAAGCTGCTCCGAAATTGATTGATTATCTAGATACCGAATCAGCCGAGCATTTTGAACAGTTATGCTGCACGTTAAGAGAGGCCGGTATTGCATTTGAGGTCAACCCACGGCTGGTACGTGGACTCGATTATTATGGCAAAACCGTCTTTGAATGGGTGACCGATCAGCTGGGCGCACAAGGTACTGTTTGTGCCGGCGGGCGCTACGATGGTTTGATTACTCAACTCGGTGGTAAAGCTTCCAGCGCAATCGGTTTTGCCATCGGTCTGGAAAGATTGATTTCTTTACTTGAAGCCGGTGGTAGGTTACCGGGAATTCAAGGGCCAGACGTTTATCTGGTCGCGGTCGGTGAAGCTGCTGCTGCGCAATCTTTATTACTAGCTGAAAGCCTCAGAGACCAGCTTCCGGATCTTCGCTTGATTAGCCACTGTGGTGGTGGTAGTTTTAAAAGCCAATTCAAGCGGGCTGATCGTAGTGGAGCGCGCTGGACCTTAATTTTGGGTGAAGAGGAAATGGCGCAGCAACGTATTGGTGTTAAAACCATGTCTACAGGCGAACAACAGACATTAGCCTGGTCGGAGCTGGCAACTTTTCTCTCAACATCAAATTTTGATAACCGTTCACAAAAATAAGTAGAAATATGACGCCACTAAATATCGCCGAATGGCAATCACTGGATAGACATTATTCCGATATCAAATACCTGTCGATGCGCGAGCAGTTCGTGCTTGATTCAGATAGGTTTGAGCGGTTTTCCCTACGTTCTGGCGATTTGTTACTGGATTATTCCAAAAATCGCATTACGCACGAAACTGTTGATAAATTAATAGCCCTTGCGCAAGCGGTTGATATGCAATCGTGGATTGAACGCATGTTTTCCGGCGAGCAAATCAATCACACTGAAGGTCGTGCGGTCTTACACACAGCCTTGCGTAATCGTGCCAATACACCAGTTATGGTGGATGGTCAGGACGTTATGCCACAGGTAAATGCTGTATTAGACAAGATGGCAGCGTTCTGTGAACAGGTGCATAGCGGTAAATGGTTGGGTTTCACTGGTAAAAAAATCACTGATATCGTGAATATCGGCATTGGTGGTTCCGACCTCGGTCCAGCAATGATTTGTGATGCTCTTGAGCCTTATGGTATTGACGGTCTTGAGGCACATTTTGTTTCTAATGTTGATGGCACTGATCTTAGTACCACATTAGAGAAGCTTAATCCTGAAACCACGCTGTTTATCGTGGCTTCAAAAACGTTTACCACGCAAGAAACTATCACTAATGCACAATCTGCCCGCAACTGGTTTTTAAAAGTTGCGACTCAGACCGATGTCGCTAAACATTTTGTTGCTGTATCCACCAATGCCAAAGAAGTTTCAAAATTTGGTATTGATACAGCCAATATGTTTGAAATCTGGGATTGGGTAGGTGGACGTTATTCGTTATGGAGTGCCATCGGCTTACCGATTGCACTGTATGTCGGAATGGATAATTTTATCCGTCTGCTGGAAGGCGGACACGAAATGGATAACCATTTCCGTAGCAAACCGTTAGCCGAAAATATCCCGGTTATCATGGGTATGCTGGGGATCTGGTACATCAATTTCTTTAATGCACAAACGCATGCCATTGTGCCCTATGACCATTCATTAGCCCGTTTTCCAAACCATATGCAGCAGTTGGATATGGAAAGTAATGGTAAGTTTATTAACCGTCAGGGCGCACGTATCAGTTATAAAACTGGCCCAGTTATCTGGGGTACTCCGGGTACCAACGGACAACATGCCTATTTTCAGCTGATCCATCAGGGAACACAGTTAATCCCGGTGGATTTTGTATTACCGGTAAATAGTCATTATCCTGAATGTGATCATCAATCAATCCTGCTGGCAAATGGCCTGGCGCAATCTGAAGCATTAATGAAGGGCAAAAGTGCCGAAGAGGTCAGGGAAGAGCTGATTAAAGAAGGTTATGAAGGCAAAGCTTTAGATGCGTTGCTGCCACATAAAGTGTTCCCGGGAAATCGTCCGAGTAATGTGTTGTTATTTCCAAAACTGACGCCTGAAATGCTGGGTCAATTAGTCGCTTTGTATGAACATAAAGTGTTTGTTCAGGGCGTTATCTGGAACATCAACTCGTTTGATCAATGGGGTGTTGAATTAGGCAAGCAATTAGCCAAAGCGATATTGCCTGATCTGCAAGGTAATGCTGACATCTCTGTTCATGACAGCTCGACCACTGAGCTTATTAAAATGATTCGTGCTTTACGTCAATAATGATTAAATCAAAGCGGCTCGTTATGTAACGAGCCGCTTTTTTTTAATGTTTTTTACGAATAATCAGACCTGCTAAAGACGGCAGATTGACTACGATTGAATAAGGTCTGTCTGACCATTCGATAGCTTCACTGTAAATAATCGGACTAACTGGATAATTACTACCAGCGTAATATTCAGAGTCAGAGTTAATAATCACCTCATATTCACCCGCTTCCGGTACACCTATTCGATAATTGTTCCGCACTACCGGTGTGAAATTAAACACCGCAACAACAATGGAGTCTTGACCGCGTCGCAGGTAACTCAATACCGAATGCTCGCGATCATTACAATCAATCCACTCAAAGCCATATGCATCAAAATCATGAAAATGCAGGGCAGGATTTTCACGATAAACCTTGTTTAAATCGGTGACAATTTGTAACAACCCTTGATGTAGGGGATAGTCAAGTAAATACCATTCAAGGGCCTGCTCACTATTCCACTCACTACCTTGACCAAACTCCGATCCCATAAACAGCAGTTTTTTGCCGGGATAACTAAACATAAAAGTATAAAGCAACCGCAGGTTGGCAAATTGCTGCCATTCATCTCCAGGCATTTTGTAACGCATCGACTTTTTGCCATGCACCACTTCATCGTGAGAGAAGGGCAGGACAAAATTCTCCGTAAAGGCATAGAGCAAGCCAAAGGTCAGTTGATCATGATGATAGCGGCGATGGATGGGGTCTTGCTTCATATATTCGAGAATATCGTGCATCCAGCCCATATTCCATTTCATCGAAAACCCAAGACCACCCATATCGGCAGGGCGGGAAACCATCGGATACGACGTTGATTCCTCCGCAGCGATAATACAGCCCGGATGGGCCTGATGCAGAATCGTATTAACCTCTTGCAGAAAACTGATAACTTCAAGATTTTCACGACCACCATGAATATTAGGTAGCCATTGACCTTCCTGGCGTGAATAGTCCAGATACAACATCGACGCGACTGCATCGACACGCAGTCCATCAATATGGAATTCCTCCAGCCAGAAAAACGCACTGGATAACAAAAAGTTACGAACTTCATTTCGACCGTAATTGAAAATTAACGTGCCCCAATCCTGATGTTCACCACGTCGCGGATCTTCATGTTCATACAGCGCTGTGCCGTCGAATCGGGCCAGGCCGAAGCTGTCTTTGGGAAAATGGCCGGGCACCCAATCAAGGATCACACCGATATTATTTTGATGACATTGATCCACCAGATAGCGGAAATCGTCCGGCGAACCAAATCGACTGGTCGCTGCATAATAGCCAGTCGTCTGATAACCCCAGGAAATATCAAGCGGATGTTCGGTGATTGGCAATAATTCAATATGAGTAAAACCCATTTTGCTGACATATGGCACCAATTTGTCAGCAAGTTGGCGATAGCTGCAGAAACTTCCATCACTGTGTTTTTGCCACGATCCAAGATGTACTTCATAAACACTATGTGGCGCATTTAACCACTTGGTGTGTTCTCTGGTGGCCATCCAGTCTCTGTCCTGCCATTGATATGCACTGTCAAATATTACAGAAGCAGTGTTGGGACGAAGTTCCGCTTGCTGACAATAAGGATCCATTTTCAGATGCAGACTGCCATCCTGGTGATTACGTATTTCAAACTTATACAGTTCACCTAAATCCAGGCCTGGAATAAATAATTCCCAGACACCAGTGCTGCCTCTGGAGCGCATTGGGTGACAGCGACCATCCCAGCGATTAAAACTGCCTACTACACTGACACGTTGGGCATTAGGTGCCCAGGTGGCAAATACGACGCCTTCGACGCCATTGACTGTGCGTTTGTGCGAGCCCAGAATGCGATAGGCATGCCAGTGTTTACCTTCGGCAAACAGATACAAGTCATAATCTGAAATCTGCGGAGCAAAGCAGTAAGGATCGTAATGACTATGAATTTCATTATGTGATGTCGTGCGATGTATTTGATAGGGAACTTCCAACTCATCTGATTGGCCTGACCATTCAAAGATATCCGTACCAGCGACTCTTTTCATAGGTAGATTGTTACCCACGCAAGCAGATTCAGTATGTGGCAGAAAAGCTCTCACATACACGCCGGTTTTAGTCGGATGACGCCCCAATACTGCAAAGGGATCATGATGTCTGGCCTCTATGATTTTAAGTTGGTCGTCTGTCAAATTTTGTTCAAAAACCATAGATATACTGTCCTATAAATTTTTCTATTGCTGTCCACCTTACCGATGTGGCACGCTTAAA
>NZ_JAUSCC010000029.1 GCF_030651745.1 Methylophaga sp. | reverse complement strand
TAATGAATACCTACGCACATCGAAATTATTAAGGATATTTGTGACTGTAAAGGTACTGATTGTTGATGATTCAGCATTTTTCCGCCGGCGACTGACTGAAATCATTAACGCCGATCCGCGGCTGGAAGTTATTGCCAGTGCAGCTGATGGTTTGGAGGCAGTAGAACAGGTATCTCGTTATAGACCTGATGTGGTGACCATGGATCTGGAAATGCCCCTGCTGGATGGTATTGGGGCCGTCAAAAAAATCATGCGTCGCCGCCCCACACCGGTATTAATGCTGTCAACATGGACGACCGATGGAGCCAAAGCAACACTGGATGCGTTAGATGCCGGGGCCATGGACTTTTTACCTAAACGGTTTGAAGATCTGGCCCAGGACAAGGCCAGTGCCCGCCAGAAATTATGCGATCGCATTAATTTTCTAGGAACACATTCAAAGCCTAATAAACAGACATCTATTGTTAAAGCTCCTGAAAAGCCCAGCACACCGGTTATTTCCGCTGAAAAGAAGAAAATTGAATTAGTGGTAATTGGTACCTCAACTGGCGGGCCAGTTGCATTACAGAATGTTTTGTCGCAATTACCGGCTAATTTTCCGTTTCCGATTATTCTGCTGCAACACATGCCTGCAACCTTTACCCCCTCTTTTGCTGAACGATTAAATTCACAATGCGATATCCAGATCAAAGAGGCTCAACAAAATGATGCCTTACGTCCGGGGGTTGCTTATTTGGCTCCTGGCGGCCAACAGTTATTGCTTAAAGGTCGTCGCGGTCAACTTTATTTACAGGTCGATCCCGGTGCTGATAATGCAACTTACCGCCCCTGCATTGATGTCACCCTAGAATCAGTCGCACAAATATGTCCAGCACAGACTCTGACCATTATCCTCACTGGAATGGGGGCGGATGGCTGTGAAGGTTCGATAAAAATGCATCAAAAAGGCGCGACGGTTTGGGCTCAGGATCAACAAAGCAGTACCATCTACGGCATGCCGATGGCCGTTGCCAAAGCAGGTGTAGCGGATAAAATTTTGAGTCTGACGGAAATCGGTAAACTACTGACGGCGCTGAAATAGCCATGGATATTCTCAGCATACTGGGCTTACTGATTGGATTTGGCGCCATCATCGTCGGTCAGTATCTGGAAGGTGGTCATCTTGACACCATTCTCAACGCCGTAGCGCTGTTAATCGTATTGGGCGGTACGCTTGGGGCGGTGATGTTACAGACGCCAATGAATACCTTTATCCGTGCGCTGAAAATGACCGTATGGATCTTTAAACCACCCCAACAATCCGCTAAACGGCTATTAGAAAAAATTCTCGACTGGAACCAAATCGCCCGACGTGAAGGTTTACTCCGCCTGGAAGCAATGGCATTGCAGGAATCCGATATCTTTACCCAAAAAGGCTTGCAGCTTATTGCGGACGGTGCAGAGCCGGAAATCATTCGAGAGATATTGGAAACCGATCTCGATATTATGGAAAACAACGATTTGCAGGCGGCTAAAGTCTATGAGGCCATGGGCGGTTACTCCCCGACTATTGGTATCATTGGCGCAGTATTAGGGCTGATTCATGTGATGGGTAATCTGGCAGATCCTTCCTCACTGGGTTCCGGTATCGCGGTGGCGTTTGTTGCCACCATCTATGGTGTCGGCTTGGCGAATTTATTGTTTTTACCCGTGGGTAATAAACTCAAAACGCTGGTGCAACGACGCACCCAATTACAAATGATGTTGATAGACGGCTTGATCAGCGTGGCTGACGGAGATAACCCACGTAATATCGAGAGCCGTCTGCAGGCATATTTAAGTTAATTATGGCTCGCAGTCGCAGAAAACGGCATGAGGAACACGAAAACCACGAACGCTGGTTAGTTTCCTATGCTGATTTCATTACCCTGCTGTTTGCTTTTTTTGTGGTGATGTACTCCATATCATCAATCAATGAAGGTAAATACCGGGTATTGTCTGAAACGTTGGAAAGCGTTTTTTCACAACCGAGTCGCAGCAGTGATCCGATTCAGGTTGGTGAAGTCAGTCGTGGCCAAGGTGAACGTGTTGCCTCTCCGGGTAAACCAGACGTTCCTGATTTTGAAATCGAGCTGCCGGAATTACCTAAAGAAAGACCGCCTGTTTCAGAACAAAGTGTTCGCACTATTAATGATATTTCACAGCAACTCAGCAGCGCGCTTGCAGATTTGATTACAAATGAAGATGTCATTATTAAACAAACCGAAGACTGGCTGGAAGTAGAAATTAACTCCAATTTTCTGTTTGCCAGTGGTGATGCGCGGTTGGCCCGCGAAGCTGTGCCGGTTATTGGTCAAATTGCAGATGTACTGGCCCCGGTTGCTAATCCTTTACAGGTTGAAGGTTTCACCGATGATCAGCCGATTAACACACCGCGTTTCCCGTCTAACTGGGAATTATCAGCAGCCAGGGCAGCCAGCGTAGTTAATTTATTGGATCGCTTTGGCATTGAGCCCAGCCGGATGTCCGCTATTGGTTATGGCGAATTCAAACCGATTGCCGATAACGAAACCGAAGCCGGCAGGCAAAAAAACCGCCGTGTTGTTTTAGTTATATTAGGTAGTTCGGAGAGTCGAAGGACGCTTGATGTGTTTGATGAACAATTAAATCAACCTGCAAAAGAGGTGGAGAATATTCGTACACCGATTACCGACAGTCTTACCTCGCCGATTCTGGCACCCGCTGAGATAGGTGAAACATCACCATGACGGTCTGGGCCATTGCCAATCAAAAAGGTGGCGTCGGTAAAACCACCACAGTGGTCAGTCTGGCTAGCCATCTTGCGTTGAAAGGTCACTCCACCTTATTGGTAGATATGGATCCTCACGGTTCATTGACGACCTATTTTGGTTTTGATCCTGACACTATCGAAAACAGCATTTACACCTTGTTTCAACAGTCAGATCAACAACCTTTGAATGCCATATTCAAAACGTTGAAAAAAACCAGCCAGGAAAATATTTACCTGCTACCGGCAGCCACCGCCATGGCCACCTTGGATCGTCAGCTAGGCATTCAGAGTGGTAAAGGTTTGGTTATTCATAAAACCTTACAGCAACTTCATGATCGCTTTGAATATGTACTGATAGACTGCCCCCCTATGCTGGGCGTATTGATGGTAAATGCACTGGCAGCCTGTGATGAGTTATTAATTCCGGTACAAACTGAGTTTCTGGCGTTGAAAGGACTTGAACGTATGCTGCATACCCTGCAGCTGATCAATCATTCCCGCCAACACAAACTGCCTTATTTAATTGTACCGACCATGTTTGATCGCCGGACCCGCGCAGGTACCCAGACGTTATTGAAAATGCAGCAGGATCATGAGGCAAATCTCTGGCAGGACGCTATCCCGATTGATACACAATTCCGTGATGCAAGTAAGTCCGGTATTCCATTACCTGCACTTAATCTTGAAAGTCGTGGCAGTATGGCCTATGAGCGTTTAATGAAAAAACTCATCAAAGCCCCTTTGCCAAAATCGGACAACAATGTCTAAGCCAACGCAAATTAAAGAACCAAAACATGCTCTGGCAGCTTATCTGCAAGAGTTATTGCTTGATGATGAACTGGAAACGCTGGAACAGACAGCAACCGAATCCATTGAAACTGTTCCCGCCCCACCTGTTGTTGAACCCGACATCACTCAGACCATCAACAATATTCCAGACAAAATCGGTCAGGCGTTATTATTTGAAGTTGCCGGCATGCAATTGGCATTGTCTCTGGATGAACTGGATGGCATTGAAAACTGGCCGGAAAAAGGTCTCTCACAAATACCGGGGAATGCAAGCTATGTGGTGGGCACCTTAAGCCGGCCCAAACAACATACCCAAGTAATTGATCTGACAACATTAATTACCAATCAATCAAGTAATTCCGAAGATAACCGCTACATATTACTAGTGAACAACAAACAGTTAGGATTAGCGGTTTCGGCTATAAAGCATGTCGTGAAGCTTGATAACGAAAATGTACGCTGGCGACGTGAACCTGGTCAAAGGCCCTGGCTGGCAGGTATGTTGATGTCACCATTAAGCAGTATTATTTCATTAACTGAATTATTAAAAATACTGTGATAACCGAACAAAAAAACTGGCACAGACTGTGCTTTGATAGGTTTAGATAAAGATCGTCATAAAATTGGCAGCATCACCTGAGTCAATGTTTTGTGAATAAGGAAACAAAAATGAGCGAACAAACAAATCAGGCCGGAAATGATCCGATTCTTCAGTGGGTATCGTACCAATTGGACCAGGAGATTTACGGCATTAATGTGATGCAGGTGCAGGAAGTATTACGACCTACTGAAATTGCCCCTGTACCAGGCGCCCCGGATTATGTATTGGGCATCATCAATCTGCGGGGCAATGTTGTTACTGTAATCGATACCCGTAAGCGGTTTGGCCTGCCTTCGCGAGAAACAGATGAGGACTCACGCATCATCATCGCGGAAGTGAATGGCAACGTTATCGGCATGTTGGTCGACAGTGTTGCAGAAGTGGTTTATCTGCATCAATCAGAAATCGACACCGCCCCTAATGTCAGCAGTGAAGACAGTTCACGTTTCATTCAGGGTGTCTGCAGTCGGGATAAAAACTTACTGATTCTGGTTGACGTCAATAAGCTGCTTAATGACGATGAAATAGCTGATATCGCCAGCTTTTAACGTGATCCTATGGCCGATGAAATTCATCCTGCTCAACCACTGGTGCCCTCCACCAGTGTGGATACGCCAGCGGATGAGAAACGGCGCTACAGACCGAAACAACAAGATAAACAAAAACCAGAAGACCATGAGGACATTCCACCTAACCGGCCGCCTAAAACCGGCATTATTGATGAATATGTGTGATTTTGGGAGCGCATTATGATTTTATACAGCTTATATATTCTGATCGGTTTGCTGGGGCTTGTTTTGCTGGCGACCAGCTACCGTTTTTTTCGATTAAATCGGGCTCAAGCCAGCCAAATAACCGCATTGCAACAACAATTGTCAGCACTTTGCAGCGCAGCGGTGGGCTCAGATGAACGGATTGTGCGATTTGAACAAGCCCTGATGAAAATGCGTGAACAGCAAAACACTATGGATCTGGGCCAACCCCAGCAACAAAGCTACGAGCATGCTATTCGCTTAGCCCGCAAAGGCGTCGATATTAATCAGCTGATTGATAACTGTAATTTAAGTGAAGAAGAAGCTTTATTGATCACCCGACTGCATGGGGCACAGCGTCATTCGGTAACAGATTTACACTAAAGCTTCGGCGGTAGTGCGCGTTGCGGTTTACCGATTAAATAACCTTGCACAAAGTCGACTCCGAAATCCTGCAGCATTTTTAGGGTATCTCTGTCTTCGACAAATTCCGCCACGGTTTTCTTGCCAAGGCTGTGAGAGATATCAATCATTGATTTCACCAATAACTGATCGACAGGATCGTTATGTAAATTGGTGATAAATCCACCATCAATTTTCAGAATATCCACCGGGAAGTGCTTTAAATAACTGTACGAGTTAAATCCGGCACCAAAATCATCCAATGCGAATCGACAGCCTAAATGGCGCAGCCGATCAACCATATGTTTGGTTTGATCGAAATTGGAAATGGCTGAGGTTTCAGTAATTTCAAATACCAGACGTGATGGATCGACACCTGTCTCCAGCAGCTTACGTTCAACCAGAGGATATAAATTCTTATCCAGAAAAATATTACCCGATAAGTTCACTGCCAGCGCAATGTCTCCCGGAATATTTCTGAGCAGCTCAAAGGCATGACTGACCACCCAGAGATCAATCTGATGGATCAGCCCCATAGCTTCTGCTACCGGGATAAAATCCTGAGGGTAATAGAGTTTGTCGCCCTGCCCGCGCATTCGAATCAAACATTCATAATGATTGATTTTGTTATCTTTCAGCGAGTAGATAGGTTGAAATTCAAGGATGAAATTTTCTTGTTTCAACGCCGCACGAATTCTTGGGGCCCATTCCACACTATGCCTCAACGCATACATTTCCCGATCTGCCGGGCTGTAGACATGAACACGGTTACGCCCACGTTTTTTAGCTGTATAACAGGCCTGATTGGCGTGAGACAGGATTTCGCCCACTGTCGAAAGATTGGCTTCAGTAATACATTTAACGCCAATACTGGCAGATAAATGATATTCATGATCATGAAAGGTGAAGCTATAGCCATCAAACAGATCCCGCAAGCCTTCTGCACGAGCTACGGCTGTATCCGGATCAATAGTATCGACTAATACGGCAAATTCATCTGAACCTATTCTTACCAGCGTATCGCGGACTTTAAAGAAGCCTCGCAGTGAGTTTGCTACTTGAACTAATAAAGTATCCCCTGCCTCATGTCCTTCCGCATCATTCAGCACTTTGAAGCTATCCAGATCGATATAAAACAACGCACTGCTGGTATGGAAATTTCGTACCTGAGTCAATGTAATATCAAGTGCCTGTTCCAGCCGTCGCCGATTGGCCAGTCCAGTTAAATCATCATGATTTACTGAAAATTGCAAACGCGCTTCCATCACCCGCAACTGGGCATTTTCGTCTTCAATTTGTTGTTGACGCAGATGATAATGATCCCGCTCGCGTTTGATAGCTAAAGTGGTCATAACGGCTGGAGGTAAGGATTCTGCAGTAAGGGGACGGTACAGCAACGACGTGACACCATGGCCCAAATCGGTTAACAACTGATTGTGATTCCATTGTGATTTTTCGGTTAATGCAATCACCGGAATCAATCGCCACTCATCAAATTGATCCAGTTTGAGACGCAATTCTCGTGCATTACAATCACCCAGCCGACAGTCCAGAATAATCAAATCAATATCACAGTGATCATCGCTAATGGTTTGTCTCAGCACTTGCATCAGCTTTTCGGGACCATTTGCGGTACTGGTATTGGTAAAACCACTCAATGACAGCATGGTTTGCAGAAAAGCCAGATCTGATAACCGCGTCCCACTAATCAAAATCCGAGCCGCCAATAAATCATTAACTTCCGCCGCAGAGATCGGTGCCGTCGGGCTCTGCTCGGATGTCTTTGACATCGGTGACTCAATGGTGAGTAGCGTATTCATCTGTTTTTGTCGGCGGTTTCTTATGACCGGTTGTAAAATACATGCAAATGAAAATAGCTGTTTTATATTTTAAAATCAACACTTAATAAGATTTTTGTAATGCTGTTTATAAAGTTTTCATAAACAAAACTGCCGTAAACACGCCAATACTGGTTTAACGCAAGATAATCCGCACAGGAATTTAACCTTTATCCTTAGGAAACTTTCCTGAAACAATATAAGCATAAGCAATCACTTCTGCGATAACCCGATACAACGCTTCGGGTATCGCTTCACCTAATTGCATATCTTTAAGCATGTCAGCCAATGCCGCATCTTCACGTAATGGAATATTATGTTGCTTGGCAATACGGATAATTTCTGCGGCGATGTCACCTTCACCACTTGCCGTCACCGTTGGCGCATTATCCCCATCATAATGCAGTGCAATCGCACGTAATGGCTGATCCTGTTGTTTCATACAGAGATATCCAATAAAGCATCTGTCTGAGAACTCTGTGCAACCGGTGTTAACCACTCAACCGGAGCGCAATGACAACTTAATTGACGCACTTGTAAATTCAGTGCGGATAATTTCTGCTGCAGGATATCAATATTCTGTTCCAGTAAAGCCACGGCTTTTGGATCCTCAGCGGTTAAGGAAACACTGACCATGGTTGCCTGCAAACCAATAGAAGCACGCAATTTACCCAGGTTTTGAGTTTCCAGATTAAGCGTGACTTGCCACTGTTCCTCAGCATCCGAATCTTGCTTTGACCCTTTTTGTAGTTGTAATTGCATCCACTGCAGTTGTTGTCTGTCACGCAGCGGCACATCCATCAACCATACTTGCGGTTGCGCGGGATTATCTGCTTCTCTGACCATAGTCAGTTGGTTCATTTGCACCCTGGCGATAGCTGTTTCTACTTCTCGAAGTAAAATCTGCAATCTCGCTAAATCATTTACTCCAGCCTGCAATTGAGCATTCTGAGCAATTTGCTGGGTGGTTATATTCTGCGCCGTTAGGGCTTGTTGACTGTTAGCCGCTGTACCAGTGGGTGTCTGTCCGGCGAGCAACATGGTCAATAGCTGCGCGGGAGTCTGACCACTTGCCAAAAGTGCATTGGTAATATGTGATGGAAGTTGCTGCAATGCCGCTGGCTGATTAAGTAAATTTATCAATGCCGTACGAATTTCGACCGGAAGGTTCTGAGCATTTATTTGACCATTAGCTGTCTGGCGGATTTGCCCTTCCAGCGCCGCAGCCAGCTTCAGTAAGTTGGCCTTAAAATCACCGTTTATTTGAGGATTCGGCTGCAGCAATTGACGCTCCAGAAACACACCAGACTGTTGAATAGCTTGCAGCAAATTGGCTGGTTGTTGGACGGATTGTAGCTCGCGGATGTTTTGCCACATCTGGCTGACCGCATTTTGCACCGGCACCATCGATTTCAATTCCGGTAATGCATTAATCACATTTTGTAATTGCGGGGGTTGTGCTAAAACCAGCGGTAATAATCGACGCTGTTGAGAATTGAGGGTTTCTGCAACATTCAGACTCGGATTCTGTAACGAGACATTTAAAGGTGAGCTACTGAGAATTTGTACTAAAAGTTGTTGGCCAGGTTTGAAACTGGAACTCAATCTGCTGACATCCAATTCCAATGGAACAGGTAATTTTCCAGTTTGCTGCAGTGCCAGCAGGATAGATTGCTGAGGCAACATCTTTATAACTTCGGCAAGTAACGTTTGACCCGGCCGAAAGTCAGTTAAAACTGGTGGAATTGCAGCTACGGAGACCAATTTAAAAGCCGCTTTATCACCAGTATCGGTTCGCTGCAATTCGATAGTCTGACCTCGCTGTAAATCGACGCCAGCCTGAATGGTAACCACCTTTCCAGCCAACTGAATATCGACATTTTCGCCAGCTTTACCTGACGATACCACCACAGCTTGCGCAATTTGTCCGGGCGATAACGCCAACGTTGGACTTACCGAACCACTTACAGTGACCTGAGCAGCCTGTGAGGTCTGAGGTATTTGCATGAATTCACCCAGCGTTAAACACAATGCTAGTATAACAACCAACTTGCTGCCAAAGACCGGCCAATGAAAAAATTCAGTACAAAATGGTACACCCGCCAGAATAAGACCGTTAATGGTCCATTCACTATGGCTTTGCTGAAAAGTAATCTGCAATTGGGCAGAATTAATCCTCAAACCGAGATTAGTGCTGACCAACAGCATTGGCAACCATTAAGTGAGATTCTTGAACAGGAAGTTGTCGAGCCCATCATTCCCCCACCATTGACTATTGATGAGCGTGATGGCTTTGATCGGCGCAATGATCAGCCACTGACAGAAGCCGAACGTGAAATGCGCCGGGAACAACGACGTAAGCAGGAACCCGAATTTTTAATTCAACAACGTCAGCAACGTAGTGAATTATTGCAAAGGCTTAAACCAGAACGTCCCGCCCGTTTCTGGCCAATATTGATTATTGCTTTGATTTTAATCGGCATATTTGTCAGCGCTTTTTTATTCCCTACCCCCTCAACGCTTTCGGATGCAGATTGTGACAGTGCTCCAGCGCCAGAAGTAAATTGGGAAAATTGTCTGAAACCCGGCATGAATATTTCTTCGGTTAACATGACAAAAGCAAATCTGCGTAACAGCGCACTGGCAATGTCAAACATGATGAACAGTGATTTGCATGAAGCTGATTTGAGTTATGCCGATCTCCAGCTGACTAATCTGAGTTATGCCAATCTGCAAGGCAGCAATTTGAAAGGCGCAAATCTGCAACAAGCCGATTTGTCTTACAGCAATTTAACCTACAGTGATTTGAGCTTTGCTAATTTGCGGGATGCCAAATTGGGCGGCAGTGAATTGCAAAACGCTATATTGGATAAAGCTATCTGGATTGACGGGCGTATTTGCGCAACGGGTTCAGTTGGAAAGTGCTTATAAAGCAGCGATTTTCAATGTAACTTTTGTGGTGCTGCCAAGGTAAATGCCGGTATATCAACAGCAAAACGACTGCCGTTATCATCCATCATATTGTAATGACCTTGCATCATGCCGACAGGTGTATCCAGCATAGCTGCACTGGTATAGGTAAAAGTCTCAGTCGGAGCTAAATAAGGATGTTGTCCAACAACACCATCACCTTCCACTTCTTGCTCATGACCATCTCCACCGGTAATTTTCCAATAGCGTGACAATAGTCTTGCAGGCGTGTCGCCTTCATTGGTAATGGTGATGGTATAGGCAAAAAGATACCTTGCCTTTGCCGGATCAGATTCGTGATCCAGATAGGTGGTTTCTACATTAACCAGAATGTGATTATTTTTATCCGTCATGTTAGACATTATACAACGCTTTTTGAGCCAACAGACGTGCTCCTATCAGTCCTACCTCAGGATTATTGATGAGGTAGACTGGAATTTGCTCCAATACCTCTCTCATCCGTCCTTTTGCGAGGAAAGATTGCATAAAATGGTCTTGTTCAAATAACGCTAAATTTTTGGTTGCAATACCGCCGGCAATAAAAAGCCCGGCTCTGGGTAATGTCGTCAGCGCCAGATTACCGGCCTGAGCACCGTAAATCTCTATAAACAGTTGCATGACTTTTACCGCCAACGGTTCAGCATGCAGCATCGCCTGTTCACTTATCTGCTCAGCAGATAAGGTATTGTCACTAATTATTCCTTGCTGCTCCGCCATAAACTGATAGAGCATGACTAAACCTGATCCCGACAATACCCGCTCATACGAGACATGTTCAAATTGCGCCAACAACTTAGTCAGTAACGGTTGCTGTGCTTGATCCAGTGGAGCAAAATCAGTATGACCACCTTGAGTTGACCAGACCCGCCAGCCTTTATGGATAGGTGACATTATGGCTTGTCCCAACCCTGTTCCCGCTCCGATAACGGCTCTTAATGATTTGGCCTGTGGCTCACCTTGCTGCAAGACAATTAAATCTTGCTCAGCCAATTCGCCAATACCATGACCTACCGCTGCAAAATCATTGACTAATTCAAGCTCGGCAATCGGAAAATCAGCTAAAAGTTTGTCGGCATCAATTATCCAGGGAAGATTGGTTAATTGAACGCGTCGGCCAGTTATCGGTGCTGCAATGGCAAAACAGGCACTTGTTACAGGAAAAATATTAGCCGGTATTGATGATAAAAATGTTGTCAGCAGACGTTCAAAATCCGCAAAAGCATTATTGTCAAAACGTTGTTGCGCTATGACTTCGCCATCGGAATAGCTCAATTGCAATAACGTTTTGGTACCACCGATGTCAGCCGCTAACAACGTTTTCATAATTATTTCGCTGCGGCTGCTTCATCCATAAACCAGTAGTAATCACCTGTTGGCGCGAGCCGTTGTACCGGTAATCCACTTACTGATTCGGAAGTGATATCTCTGACAATTTCCGCTTTGGACTCACCGGCAATAAATACAATGACCTGCCGGGCGGAATTAATGACTGGGTAAGTCAATGTCACGCGCCAGGATTGAAATTTTTCTACAAACAAACTGGCGGTTAACGTATCGGTTACCTCAAGTGCCGGAGTTTCAGGAAACAGTGACGCAATGTGGCCATCCGGACCTAAGCCTAACAACACCAAATCAAAAGGTTTATCTTCCATAACCAATTTGATGGTCGCCTCGTAGCGACTGGCGACTTCAGCAGCATCGCCACTTTCGGTTGGCATGCGATGCACATTTTCTGCGGGGATGGGTAAATGATCGAGCATCGCCAGTCTGGCCATTTTGAAATTACTGTCATCATGCGTTGCCGGTACACAACGCTCATCGCCAAAAAAGATATGCACCCTTGCCCAGTCAATTTGCTCTACGTAAGGCGATGTTGCGAGTTTTTGATATAAACCTTTAGGAGTCGACCCACCTGCCAAAGCAACATAAAAGACGCCTCGTTTTGCAATAGCAGAGCGTGCAGTCACGACGAAATGTTCGGCAGCAGCTTCAATCAGGCGCTCTGAATCAGGCAGAATTTTTTGTACAGCTTTCATGTCTATCCTCAACGTTAAAATAATTTTGTGCGGTAATCCGCTGACAGTGTCAGTCAAATCCTGTTAATTTAGCAACCATGCTGCGCTGACAGCAAGCCAAACTCAACGATCGTTTTCTCTCACAGGAATCAAAAAGTATGAAAAACACCTTTTTTGTTATAGCACTGCTGTTGTTTTCAGCCAATGCGACGGCTGAAACTGAATTGAACTTTAACCTAATCAACCTCAATGCAACAGCGTCAACAGAAGTGGCTAATGATCAAGTAACCAGCGTGATACAGGTCATGCTCAATGGTACTGATCCGACTAAATTAGGCCAACAGGTCAATCAGCGCAGCAACCAATTGCTCGAAAAAATCAAAGCCTTTGCTTCAGTAAAATCTCAAACAACCGGTTATCAAACCCGTCCGATGTATAAAGACAGTCAGATCGTCTCCTGGCAGGTCAGCCAACAAATCCGTTTACATAGCCATGATTTCACTCAAATGAGTGAATTACTGGGTGAGGTGCAAGCATTAGGTACGGTGCAATCGATTGAATTTTCGCTGTCCGATGCTTTAATCGAATCTACGCAAAATGAATTAATGCAGCAGGCTATCAGTAAGTTTCGTGATAAAGCATCGTTAGTGCAGCAACAGTTCAATGAACCCGGTTACCGGCTGGTGAATATGTCGGTAAACACCAGTGGTTATGCCCCGGTATATCGCATGGAAAGCCAAATGATGATGTCAGCCGATATGAGCAGCAAAAGTGCGCCTGCTGCCCTTGAAGCGGGCAGCAATAAAGTCTCTGTTGATGTTCATGGTCAGATTCAATTAATCAGCGACACTACTACTGTAACCAATTAATCACTTTAAAAATAAATCATAAGCCGGGTTATCCGTCTCCAGCCAGTAGACATAGCCGAGATTATCCAGAAACGCCTGAAATTCTTCATTGAATTCAGGCGTTACCTGGATACCCACCAGCACCCTGCCATAGGCAGCACCATGATTACGGTAATGAAACAGGCTGATATTCCAGCGTTGTCCGATATGCGTCAGAAAACGTAATAAGGCGCCAGGACGTTCCGGAAACTCAAAGCGAATCAAACGCTCATTCTCAGCTTGCGGTGCATGTCCGCCAACCATATAACGAACATGTAATTTAGCCATTTCGTTATCGCTGAAATCAATCCACTGATAACCCGCCTGAGTCAGATTCTCAAACAGAATCTGCCGCTCTTCGTCACGGCCCGACATTCTCACACCAACAAACACCTGTGCTTGCTGTTTATCCGCATAACGATAATTGAATTCGGTAATACCGCGATCGGCCAAAGCTTTGCAGAACCGTTGGAAACTGCCCGGCTGTTCATCAATGGTTGCGGCAAACAACACTTCCCGACGTTCACCAATTTCCGCCCGTTCAGCCACATGACGAAGCCGATCGAAATTCATATTCGCGCCACTGTTGATAACCACCATGGTTTTGTTACGTAAACCATTTTGCTGGATATATTTTTTAGCACCGGCAATCGACAGAGCACCCGACGGTTCAGCTATCGAGCGGGTGTCGTCAAACACATCCATTATCGCGGCGCAAATTTCATCTGTTTCCACGGTGACCACATGATCGACCGTCTTTTGTGCAATACGAAACGGCTCTTCGCCAACCTGTCTGACCGCTGTACCATCGGCAAACAAACCAACCTGATCCAGTTTGACCCGCTCCCCTGCATCCAGAGCAGCCTTAAGGCTGGCCGCATCAGCTGGTTCAACAGCAATAATCTTAATTTCCGGCCATATTGCTTTGATATAAGCTGCCATTCCGGCGAGCAAGCCGCCGCCACCTACCGGAATAAATACTGCGTATACCGGATCCGGGTGCTGGCGCATGATCTCCATCGCAATGGTGCCCTGCCCGGCGATCACTAAAGGATCATCATAAGGATGAATAAACACCCGGCCTTGGTCGATAGAAACCTGCTGGGCAAAATCAAAGGCTTCGTCGTAACTGTTGCCATGCAGGGTAATATCAGCACCCAGCATGCGAACCGCTTCGACCTTAATAGGTGGAGTGGTAATCGGCATGACGATCATTGCCGAAATACCCATTTTATTGGCTGCCAATGCAACGCCTTGCGCATGATTACCTGCTGAAGCGGCGACTACGCCCTGCTTTCGCTCGGCTTCAGTCAAATGGCTCATCCGGTTATAAGCGCCACGCAACTTAAAGGAAAACACCGACTGTAAGTCTTCACGCTTAATCAGAATCTGATTATCCAGTCGCTTGGATAATCTTGGCATTAAATCCAAAGGTGTTTCGATAGCGACATCATAAACGCGCGCTTTGAGGATTTTTTCTACATAGCCTGTGAGCATGGGGTTCCAGATTCAGTCTGTTAAGTTAAACAAAGATGACTACGTTACCATTGCCGACCATTTATCTCTATAATTGGCCGGATAAATCAAGCCA
>NZ_JAUSCC010000126.1 GCF_030651745.1 Methylophaga sp. | reverse complement strand
TGAGGAGCTAAAGAGTGCGATTGAGGCCTTTATCGTAAGGCATAATCAGAAGGCTCAACCTTTTAAATGGCGCCGAAGAGAGGTACAGGGTAGTCAGATAAAAAATACAATAGCTAATTTACGCAATTAAACACTAGTTTCACTATTTTAAGACCTGAAGCTATTAAAAAAGTCACCGTTGCAAGGGTCATATATGATGACCAAACCAGAATATTTGCTAATGAAAATCCGGTTTTTACCGGCGGCTCAGGATGGGGCGGAAACTGTGAATTAGGCACAAGCTGGGATGAAAGTCCAGGCACCGACATTACTGCCGAATTTAAAAATGCGGTAGCAGGCGGGACGGTAGTCATAAGACAAGAAACAATCGTTGGTGGTAACGGTGAAGGCTATTCTTTGATAAAGGTAGAAGCTGATCCGGATATTACTGAACAGTTCATTGATAACCCGGCCGGATGCCGACAAAATATGTTTAATGCCTGGCCTGTAGATGGAACGGCACCAGGTTTTGTATCAACAGGATCGTTAAACGATCAGGCGTCGACGGATTGGTGGGCATGCACAGATGCATCAAACTCTCGTGTAACTGGTTCAGTAACGCTTACCACACAGGATTGGGCACAATATTTATCCCCTATTTTGCCTGATCCACCAGCAACACCGCCGGCGCCTATTTGTTATTCAGCGGAAACGCGTGTCCCAGGGCATATTACGTTACCGTGCTTTACCGACAAGGACGGGTATCAGGTTTGCCCCGAATACGATTACAACCTGGACGAACATACCAGCTGTGATGAATTGACGTCCAATCCGCAGTGCAAATATGTTAGTGAAACTTGTGCGGATGGAGCTATAAGTCCAATAACAGGAACATGCCAGGAATTCATTATCACGTATGACTGCGGCACTGACTCGCCAGCGAACTGCGATCAAGTAAATGACGGTGAAAAAACTATCTGCGATAGCGGTATTCGCTGCATGGGAGGGGAATGCGTCGATCAAAAAACCGAGTCGAACAAGGATTTTATTCGGGCGGCCACCGCATTACAAACGCTCAATCAGGCACAACAAAGCAGTGGCTGCAACCCATCCACTGGCGATTGTGCTTTATTTGCCGGCGAGCCCATGGAATGTCAAATGGCTGATCTATCCATCTTGGGGCAGGTCGATTGCTGCAACATGCCGATCCAAGGCAGTTGGATCGATTACATGTGGTTGGCAACCAATACCTGGGAGCTGGCCGATACCTCTGTTGAAGCCTATTCCATCGCAGAAAACGGAGCTGTTCTTACGGATATGGTTGGCGCATGGAATATGGTATCTACCGGTTCTGTGCTTCAGGCGCCTATTGGCATTATCACGGATACCTGGAGCGCCGTCACTGAGCCTTTTACATCCATGTATGATTCTGTAGCATCGATGCTGGGCGAGGAAATAGGCACAAATTTAGGCATAGAAGCCGCGAAACAACAAGTTGTGCAGTGGATGGGGGAATGGATTGCGTCTATATTTGGAGAAACCGCAGCATCAACATTGTTGGCAGCTACATCAACTACTGTGGGGACCGTTACGACAACCACGTATTCAACGGCCGGATCAATGCTGTCTTCAATTATCACAGTGGTCGGCATTATTTATGCGATTTACCAGATCGCAAAAATGGTTGTGCAGCTGATTTTTGCCTGCACTGAGGAAGAAGTTAAACTAAATATGCTCAAGCAGCAACGATTATGCACCTCGGCCAGCGAAATTGGCAACTACTGCTCATCTAAAACACTCTTTGGTTGCGTTGCCAGAAAAGAAGCGTATTGCTGTTTTAGCAGTCCATTTTCCAGGATATTTCAACAACAGGCGAGGCCACAGCTGGGCATAACGTTCGGCGACCCTAAAGCGCCGACATGCGAAGGGCTTTCTATTAATAAAATATCCCAGTTGGATTTTGACAAAATGGATTTTAGTGAATGGATCGATATGATGAAAATTTCAAATCAATTGCCTGAAGGCAGCCTGACAGCCGACTCAATGTACGATAAAGCCAACGTCACCAAAGGCAAACTGCCTAACACTCAAAATACTAACGCTCAAGATCGCTTAAATACCCAAACCCAAGACAGTGATATTGATGCCATCAGACAGCATTTGTTGGACAATCTTTGAGACTGACCAAAGTTTAGTTATTTTGTTTAAACGCCTGTACTAATCGGCTTCATAGGGCAAAGTCACCCTCCTTTCGACAGGGTTATCCACAGATTCTGTGGATAACTTCGTTGCAATACCAGTAATGCAAATCAAAAGAGACCGAAAAACCGCGTCTTTCGACCCGACGTAATTATTTTTGACCGCTTAATATAGCAGTCATGAAAACAATAATCTTGATAGCAATCTCCATACTTTTTTCGAGTCCCGTTTATTCGAACCCCAGCCTGAAAAACAGCGTCTGGGGCAGCGCTGCGAACTATGCCGGCATTAATGTTGCGACCTTATACAGCATTGCTGTCCATGAAAGCGGAATGCGCTGGCGTGACGGAACATTTCGGCCTTGGCCGTGGACGCTGAACGTCAATGAAGGGAAACACGGCATTAAGCCCGGCGCCAGGCGATACGCCAACAAGCAAGCCGCAGAACAGGCGCTGCTGCATTTAATCAGGCTAGGCATTAGAAATGTCGATGTAGGGATTATGCAGGTCAATCTGTATTGGCATGGCGACAAGGTAGCCAATGACACGCAACTGCTTGACCCCAAAACCAATATCACCGTAGCCGCCGGCTATCTAAAAGATCTCAACACAAAAAATAACGTCAGCAAAACCGTAGCCGACTACCACGCTCCATCGAATCCGGCGCGGGGTAAAGCCTATGTAAAACACGTTAAACACTATGAGAAAATTATCAATGAAAAGCTTCAATAAACTGCCCATCGCAATACTGGCCATTATGGTTGTTTCGGGTTGCTCAATGACCTCAACCCGCCCATTCAAGACAATTGGCGATGACTGCGAACAGATAATGATAACCGCCTATTTACCTCCCGTTGTTGCCGATCTGGATTACAAGGACATTAATGGCTCGCAAAATCAGGTGATTGTCCAGGGAGGATTTCAGCATGCGCTTTCTATTCCTAGAGAGGAAAAGGCGATTGAGCAAGCCGTAACTCCGCAGTTGCAGTCATTCGCGCTGGCACCCGTCACGGACAACGCCATTCCGGAGACCGAAACAGTTTTTTTTGAGTTTGACCATGCTTCGATTCCGGTGTCCGAATTGGACAAGCTGAATAACTTCCTGCATCGAATCGATTCGCCCGGCCTTATGCATGTTCGAGTCGAAGGTTATACCGATTCGAAAGGATCGGCGAAATACAACAACAAATTATCAACCAGGCGTGCCAAAGCCGTTCGTGACTATCTCATTCAGCACGGAATTCAACCATCAAAAATCTCACACAAGGGTTTTGGTGATGACTTTCCGTTAGAGCCTAACGACACCGAAGAGCATCGAGCAAAAAATCGTCGCGCTGACATAATTCCACTAACAGGTAACTGAAATGAAAGACATACCTAATTACCTTGACGACCCCCCACAAATCCTGTTCTGGGAATTCGACGAATTCATACTGCTCGCCATCATGTTTGGTGTTGGCATCATGGTGAATTATCTTGGCGTATTGCTGGTGACGGGGCTGGTTGGAATCAAGTTCTACCGTAAGATCAAAGACAGACAAGCCAATGGGTTCCTATTACACATACTGTATTGGTATGCAGGATTTGGCTGTTCAGAATCCCCGCCGACATCAAAACCACTGGCATTCATTCGACGATTCTTTTAGGACACAACATGGATTACAAAAATTTTGCCTCGACCTGGCTTAGCCTGCAGGCATCGAATCGATTCCTGAAGTTTGTTTGCATTTTCCTGATGGCGCTGAATTTTCTGACACTGATTGGCTGGCTGAAAAAGGATACTGCGGTGATTTTAATTCCGCCCGGTCTATCAGAAAAATCAGAGATCGCCAAGAACAAGGCGTCAGAGGGTTACAAAAAAGCCTGGGCGATGTACACGGCGACGTTGATTGGAAACGTCACACCGGAAAACGCCAACTTCGTTCTGGAGTCGTTTGTCGGCATGGTGACCAGTGACATCAGATCAATTGTCACCGAACAAATTACTCAAGAACTCGAAATACTGAAGCAGGAAAAGGTGTCTTCAACGTTTGAGGTCGTCCAGGTGGCTTACGAACCAGAGACAGACAAGGTCTTTGTAACGGGGCGTAACCGTATGACGGGCGCAGGTGGTAAATCCACTCCAACCGACCAAACTTTTGAATTTAAAATTGATGTCCAGCAATACTCGCCGATCATTACGCAAATGGCTTCTTATGCAGGCATACCCAAATTGCTAAGCGTTCTACAGAAAGAACAAGTGAAAAATAAAGTTGAAGAAGAACGTCAAAAACTGATCAAAAATTAGGAGTTATCAATGCACGTAAAAACATTGCTTATTTCAATAGTCTGGGCATCAACAGCCTTGGCTAACGAACTTCCACCGGAACTTCCGTTTCAGGCCATTGATGGTAGCGGGTTAGTGCCTTACCAGGAAGGCTCTGCCGGGGGGCAAAGCACCCATATCAATCCGAATCATCCGAATCAAATGAGAGAGCCGATGGTTAACGGAACCCCTGAAGTGCAGGATCAAAATCAACAATCCGCCGAGATAGCTGCGCCATCGGAACCCGCTCAAGCCCCGGAGTCCACCCCAAAACCAAAGAAAAGACCCAAAATTCTTGATAAAGCGCCTGAAACAACAAAGGCGTCGGCTAAAGACAAGGCATTCGATATGAGTCTCCAGTCATCAGGCATCACCATCAAACCCAAACCCGGCAGAACGGAAACTATCGTCATTGCCAAAGGTAAGCTCAATCGGATAGTTACACCGTATGCGGATCCCAAGGTACTGACTGTTGACAATGTTGAGACCAAGATAGATGGTTCGGCTGTTTATATCGCTACCGATTCCGAAACGCCTGTCAGCCTGTTTATTTCCGACACGGAAACCGGGAGCGCGGCATCTCTTCAGTTGGAGCCTCTGGAGCTGGTGACGCCGGTAGAAATCAGAATTGAGCAGGATCCGAGCAAAGCGTCGCCAACCGAAGCGGCATCATCGAGAACGGACAAGCTGTTTCGCCAGGACTCACCGTATGTCGCTGAAATCAAAGCCATCATGCAAAACCTGGCTAAACAACAAATTCCTCAAGGATTTACCCTGGAAGAAGTGACCGATGAGCTTCGCACTGCATCTATTTGCCACGTTGCCAATTTAAGCTTTATGCCGGGTCAGTTGCTGTCGGGACACGACGCCAGAATCCTGGTCATGATTGCGCAAAACAATGGACGGGCAGCCAATGTTTTTGAAGAAGCTACTTGTGCGGGTGAAAACATTATGGCCGTTGCCGCGTGGCCGAAGGTTCGCCTGGAGCCCGGTGAAAAAACCGAGGTATTTATTCTGATGCGCTTGCCGGAAGGAAAAAGCGGCGAAGAAGTCAGACCCGCCTTGCTGTGAACAATCAGGAGCCAAAAGTGATCGATCTTGAAAAGAAAACACCCCAAGAAAAATTGGTTTCATGGTATGAAACACTGGATCCCTCAAAGCGCAAACATCTCATACTTATTGGCGGCGGCGCAGCTCTATTTGTCGTGGCCGCGATCCTGATAACCGCTACGTCCGATGATACTGCAAAAAATTTCATACAAAAACCCAGAAAGGTTGAGTACACGCTGTTCAACGGCAAAAGCCCCAGGGATGTCTCAATCGATGCGATGGCCGGAAAAATCAAAAAGTTGACCGAAGATTTTTCGGATATCCGTACGATATTCCAGCGGCAGGAAAAAAAGATTAACGACGCCTCTGATTTGATCAAAATGCGATCTGACGAACTGGATAAGCGGACTGGAAAATTGGCTCAACAAACGACTGAGCTTTACCAAAAACTCGAAGACGCGCAGGACGTGTTGAAAAACCAGGTACCTCTGCCCGAAGTGCCCTTGGACAACAAATCAAATGGCAAGAGGAAAACAAGGGGCCAATACGAATCCGCACAACCAGAGCTATTAGGTCAGCAGCCGCCAACAATGGCCGAGAATGCAGTGGCGCCTGTCGTAACAGGCCCTAAAATTCGCGTGGTCACCGGTTTCGGGGAAGACGGTAAAACCACCAACGGGGCCAATAACACGAATGGAACCAAAAAGACCGGCGACAAAAAAATAACCGAGTTCGTCAATATCAAAAAAGCCTCCAGTAATACTGGGGGGGCAGACATATTCTTGCCTGCCGGCAGTATTTTGAGCGGCACACTGGTGACCGGATTGGACGCTCCCACGTCAAACCAATCCAAACAGGATCCTTTCCCAGCGCTGTTGCGGTTGAAGCATGACGCCATTTTGCCGAATCGCTACCGGATGGATATACGCGAGTGTTTCCTGATTACCAGCGGTTACGGTGACCTGAGTTCCGAGCGTGCATATATGAGAGCGGAGCGCATCTCATGCGTGAAGAAAGACGGCGCCATTATTGAAACAGCAATGGACGCCTATTCGGTTGGAGAAGACGGTAAAGCCGGTATCCGAGGTCGTCTTGTCAGCAAAAACGGACAAATCATCGGAAACTCACTGTTAGCGGGTTTCGTTTCCGGTATTTCTCAGGCATTTTCACCACAGAGGGTCCAGTCGTATCAAACAAACGCGATTCCAGGTCAACCTCAAACATTCCAATATCCATCGCCTGAAATGTTGGCCGGTCAGGCGGTCATGGGGGGTGTCAAAGGCGCAGCCGAGCAAATTGCCGATTACTATCTGGAAATGGCGAAAAACATATTCCCAATTATCGAGGTTGATGCTGGACGAAAGGTCGATTTCGTTATGATTCGCGGCATGTCGCTCAATCCTAAACCGAAGTCGGTTCAAGGTACCAATTTGCAAGACGGGGTGCGAAGCGCGAACAACATCTATAACGGCAATCAGAATGGATACGGTGGAAATGTGATGGGCAGCAACGGTGGTCGGCACAGCGGAATGGGAAGTTTTGACGGTGAGTACGGAGTTGGTTCGCGAGGGGCTTATAGTGGTTATGGACGTTAATTTTAGGTGAATATAATGATTAAAAAATTAGGAGTTTTAATAGTACTGATGGGAATCGTTGGTCAATCACAAGCGGCTGATTCTGAGGCCACGGCGCAATCGACAAAAGCAAAGACTGACGGGGAGATGACGGCAGAGGTCAAAGATATTATGCGCAGTGTTGACGAGGTAAAAAGATTGCCCGTGACAGGTCTGTCAATGATCAAGGCTGGGAATAATGCCTTCTTGATATCGGACAACGGCCATTTTGTAGTGGCCGGCAACTTTAAGCTGATCGATATGTGGCAAGGAAAAATTATCGGCTCGGTGGGCGATACCCAAGGTATTGATAAAGTGGATTTGCGAAAAATCGGTTTAAATCCCACTGAACTTTCAACATTTTCGATAGGCACCGGCAAAAAGGAAGTGGTGATTTTTGTCGATCCGCAATGCAATTATTGTCATGATTTAATCGGGCAGCTTGAGCCTCTGGGCAAAGAGTATGTGTTCAGGCTGGTTCTGATACCGGTATTGGGTAAAGAGTCGGCTGAAATCAGCAAAAAATTGATCTGCAACAAAGATAAAGCGCAATCGTTAAAAAGTCTTATCGCCAAGGATTATTCCAAACTCCCGGCACTTGTGCGTGAAGAGGGTGCTTGTGACCTAAAGCCCTTGCAGAAAGCGGTGGTTGCAACCAAGCTCCTTGATATTCAAGGGGTACCATTCATTTTCCTGCCCTCTCATAACACATTCAGAGGCGGGGCAAAATCATTCAAAACTTTACTGGAGAAAGACCTTGAAGACGAAATTAATGGTAGATAAGTGCTTTTTGAAACTGGCAACCATTGCTATAGCGGGTATTTTGCAGGGCTGTTCCTTCCTTGGCGTTGGCCAGGGTGATTTCTCATGTCCTGGCGGAATTGAGGGTGTCCGCTGCATGTCGGCGCGTGAAGTCTATCAGGCCACCGAATCATCGGACACTGTGAAGATGGTATCGGAAGATGACAAATCCGATAATAAAAAAAACCCGGACAGCCGTTCCGGACAATCGCATGCAAGTCAGGTTGCAGTACCCAGTATCAAGCAACCGATTCCTATCAGGACGCAGGCCAAAGTGATGCGGATATGGATGGCGCCCTGGGAGGACGAAGAAGGTGATTTGCACGCGGACGGCTACCTATATACGGAAATTGAAAGCCGCCGGTGGAATTTGGGCGATCAATTTAAGTCGCCCGGCACCGCACAACGCCCGCTTTCGGCTGTTACGCCATCGAAAAGCACGAAATAAACGCGCCTTTCATTTTCCCAGCGAAAGACCACCTAAAATTGATCTCTTTCGCGCTTATCATTAACACTTTTTTATTGAACAATAAACGCCGTTCCGGAGCAGAGCCCCGGAGCATAATCAAAGATTCGTTAATTGCAAGTAATGAGTCAATCAATCAAGCGTAATTTTGGAGTTGTTCAATGCATCAATCAAGAAGCCTGTGCTCTACTGAGTGGAAAAAAGCTCTGTTAGTCCTTGCCGTTTTAGCGGTGTCCGCATTCGGACCAGAAGTAATGGCCGGTACTGGCGGTACCGAGTTCAACGATATCTACACGCTGTTGGTCGGCTGGACTCAAGGTACCTTGGGTAAAATCATTGCCTTGGGCATGTTCATGGTGGGTTTGTCTGCCGGTATCGTCAACCAATCTATCGTGTCTGTTGTGGTCGGTATTGGTGGCGCTCTGGCGCTCTACTACGGCCCAACCGTCATCAGCGGTGTTGTTACCGCTTTGGTCTAACTCCAGAATTGTCGCCCGTTGTTCAGAACGGGCGATAGGCTCTTTCGTTAGTGAGTGTTTAAAGAGGCCGCCATCAAAAATGAGCGGCTTTTTTTTCAAAATGTTTTTGAGAAACAAAAGAGGCCGAAAAAGCGCGTCTTTCGACCCGACATAAAGAAAATGGCTCTTTTAAAATACAGCCTGTTTTCTTAAATTCAGGAGATCCTATATGGGCGCATATGTCTATGAAAAACAACTCAAGCGACACACGTTAAGCGAACTTGTCCCGGTTGAATCCTTTGACGAGGAAACACATCTGTTCACCATGGCCGATGGTGCTATCGGTTTTGGTTTTGTCGCCAAACCACTGCCGGGCGGTGACGAGTCAGTAACCCAGCGATTGAATGTCCTGTTCTCGTTCGATTACCCCAAAGAGAGCTTCATTCAAATCATGCTGATGGGGTCTCAAGATATTCGTCCGACACTGGACAAGATTAAGCACATCCGCAACACCAAAGATGAAGCGCTGAAAGAGTCGCTGAATAATCGCCTGAAAATGTTGACAGAAGGCTCAAATCAAGCGATCAGTCTGCATGCCCAATCGTATGTGCGTGAATACAAGGTCGTTTTTACCATCAAACTTCCCCTTGAGCAAAAAAAACAATTGCCGAAACAACATGAAATTTCGGCTGCACGCGATCTGCGCCTGTCGTTTGAGCAAACACTGAAATCCGCAGGGTTTGTCCCGCAGACAATGGACGCCGAACTGTACTTGCGGGTAGTGGGACAGCTTTTACATTGGGGGCCATCGGCCAACTGGCGCAGCCCTGCCCCGTATTATGATAACACGACGCCCGTTAACGAGCAGCTGAGTGAGTACGACGACATGATGCAGACCGATGCCAACGGTGTCTGGCTCGGCAATAAACGCCTGCGCATCCTTTCGCCGGGTCGATTGCTAGGGCAGATGAGCCTTCATAGCATGCGGCGCATGATTGGTGACCCATTAACCGGCGCCCGTGGAATTCACGGTAACTTTTTTATCAACCTGAATATTTTTATTCCAGATAATGTTATCGAAAAACAGAAGGCCGAAAAAGAACGGAACTCCGTCAATTATCAAGCGTTCGGCCCCATGTTGAAATTCAATCCGAAATTGCTATTCAAAAAAGAAAGCACCGACCTGCTGTTCAAGTCCATTAACGACGGTGACCGGATTCTCAAAATCAATTTATGTATCGGGTTGTTTACCGACTCGCTGGATAAAAGTGAAGCCCGGCTAACAGAAGCCCAAACCTATTTCAGCGAAATCGGCTGGAGCATGAAAGAAGACAGGTACATCACCCTTCCGATGTTAGTCAATTCGCTGCCACTTTGCGCCGATCCCAAAGCCGTGCGATTTCTGCAGCGTTACAAACGTTGCGGCTCCAAACACGCTGTCGAATTTCTGCCCATCATCTCTGACTGGAGTGGTACCGGTACGCCGCAGTTGACGTTTATTTCTCGCGGCGGCCAGATCATGAATATGGATATGTTTGATTCCAACACCAACTACAACACTTGCATCGTAGCGGCGTCCGGATCCGGAAAATCGTTTTTGACGAACGATATTATTACCTCGTATATCAGCTCCGGCGCCAAATGCTGGGTGATCGATATTGGGCGTTCTTACGAGAAATTGGCCCATGCCATTGGTGGCGACTTTGTAGAATTTGGTGAAAAAAGCCAAATTTGTCTGAATCCGTTTCAGATTATCAAAAATTACAATGAAGAAGCCGACATGCTGGTAGGCATCGTGATGTCCATGGCCGCCATGGAGGATAAGCTGTCCGATCTTCAACACGCCAGGTTACGCTCAATCCTGAAAGAACTGTGGGATGAGCACGAAGCCGGAATGACCGTTGACCGGGTTGCTGAGAAATTGCTCCAGGACGAAGACCGCCGTGTGGTGGATATGGGGCACCAGTTATTCGCATTTACCAGTACCGGTGAATATGGCCGGTTTTTTAATGGGGAAAACAACGTCAATTTCAACAATGCGCTGACCTGTCTTGAGCTCGAAGAGCTTAAGGGTCGTGGCCATTTACAACAAGTCGTGTTGCTGATTCTCATCTACCAGATCCAGCAAGCCATGTACCTGGGTAATCGCGATCAACGCAAGATTCTGATTATCGACGAAGCTTGGGATTTGCTGGCAAAAGGCAATATTGCCAAATTCATTGAGACGGGTTACCGGCGTTTTCGAAAATATAACGGGGCCGCCATAACCATTACCCAGTCACTCAATGACCTGTACGGCTCACCGTCTGGCGTGGCGATCGCTGAAAACTCGGCCAATCTCTACCTGCTTTATCAAAAACCGGAAACCATTGAATCCATTAAGCGCCAGAACCGGTTAATGATCGGAGATGGCGGTTATACGTTTTTGAAATCAGTGCATACCGTGACCGGGCAATATTCTGAAATATTTTTCGTAACCAGTTATGGCGTGGGGATCGGCCGGCTGATGGTGGATAAATACACCAAGCTACTTTACTCAACCCATCCGGACGACATTAAAAAAATATCGGAGCGAACCAGTCGCGGCATGACCACTGCGGAAGCGATCGAAGACATTCTTGTTTCAGATGGCTAACCCCCTAAACGTTAATATCACCCATTGAGGCAATACCATGGCAGAAAAAACCGAACCCACACCCCGAGATAGCTATATCAGACGAAATTTCATCAGCGAATGCAGGGACAGTCGTATTGTCGTTGAAGCACATTTATCGCCCAACATACGACGGATTTACCGTCGACATTTCGACGGGTTATCGCGTGCGGTGTATCTGATTCGTTTTTATTCGCGCACTTCCCGTATCAATGGCGTTGAAAATTCCCTAACCAAAGACATTAGTGATCTGATGGACGAAGTGAATGAAAGCCTGCGGAAAAAAATCACGGTTGCCGAACACATTCTTGCCAATAACAACATTAAGGTAACGACACCGCAATTTGAGAAGCTGAATGTGACCATCATTGACCCATTAGCCAATCGTTTTCTGCAAACCATCAAAATGGCTCAAGACCTGGACGAAAAACTCAGTTCTCTTTGGCTCGCGTGCGTACTTGACGACGAACAACGTATAAAAGCCATGGTGGAAATCGAAAGCGAACTAAGGAGCATACAGGGCAAATCCAGGACGATTAGCTTGGGACTAAGAGATCGTGTGCGTTCACAACGATCAACCAATGAAGAAGCAGAAGCCGATAACAATCTGATAGCAGCGACATCTACTGATGAAGGGGAACTGGACGAAGAAACAGCAGAAACAAATAAAACAATCGAGGAAGCTGCTCCGGCAAGAAAACCCAGAAAAACAAGTAAAGATATCAAAGATCAAGGCGAGGTCGAGGTCGAAGAATCAAGCACGTCCGAACTTAAAGAAAAAGAAGACGCAGCTGCATGATAAAAGCGCTCACGCCAGGCTTATTGTTCGCCTTGTCATGCGGCGGCTTGGTAAATGCCGGTGAAGCAAATAAGGCAGCAAATGGGGATGGCTCGTCGTTGTTTTACGGCGTCTCAGACGGACGCGAGCAGTCGCCGTTCGTTTTGAACCGCTCACCTTTTTACGAAGACAAGGAGAGGGGTTGGTTTTGGTATGAAGACCCGGCTGTTGATGAAGAGCCGGTTGAAAATGACGTTGCACCATTACCTGAACTACCTCTTTCCCAGGAAAAAAAAGCAGAGTCACCACCAGTGAAACCGCTCGAAGCCAAACCGTTATCGGCAGAGTGGTTTCGCAAAAATATGGAAAAGTATCGTGACCAAGCCATTGATGAGCCGACGGCTCAGAACGTGTCGGCTTACATGTACCTGCAAAGGGTGATGCTGGATAAGGCCGAGAAGTTTACCGAGGTTTCACAGCAAGTGGTGATGAGCGATCCTGTGCTAGACGAAAATTCAAGACGCCCCATCGCAACCTTCGGCGCCTTTGCCATGGACGATAGAGCGACTCAGGGAACTGAAAAAGCGGCTAAAAAACTCGCCGAAAACACGGGGCTTTGGTTTTTTTACGCCAGTACCTGTCAGTTTTGCATCAAGGAAGCCGGTGTCCTAAAAGGCTTGATGAATGCCTACGGCTTCAAGGTTTTGTCTATTGCCCTGGATGGGTTACCCCTGCCTGGCGGTGAATTCCCTGATTTCACGATTGATCGTGGTCAAGCAAAGAAATTGGGTGTTGAAACGACACCCGCCCTGTTTTTGGTCAAGCCGGGACAGAACGGTGGAGCCATTCAACTTGGACAGGGTTTGTTGTCGGGTGACGAAATTATCAAACGGGCCATTGCCTTATCTCGACAAAATGGCTGGCTGAATAACACCGACTATAACGATACCCTGAAAGTAAAACCCATGCAGGTGGATAACCAGACCATTCAGGGCATTAATGAGCGCGTGATGGAAAATCCAAACGAACTGGTCAAAACCATTCGCGACAACTTACGCAAACAATTTTGAGATTTTAACTATGTGGGCAACCCAAAAAGACGTTAAGAGACTGAAAAAAACCCTGGAAGTGATTTTGATGAGAGAGGGTTTGATTGCTTTCAAGATGTCGCCTGGATCTAGTTATGCGTAGTCGCCTGCTGTTTTTAATTTACGTACTGCTTTTAGTATCCGGGCCTGCAAAAGCGGGGCTGGATCAAGAGCTTGCAGGGATGTTTTCCGACATGATCAACGTTACGCCGGGGGGCTCCTATGAAACGCAGCGGCGTGGAGTGATTACTGGCGGGAGTATTGTCAGTCGCAATAAAGTCGTAAATCCCAACCTGATTTCATTTGTACCGCCTGGCGCAAAGGCGGGTTGTGGCGGGATTGATTTATATGGGGGATCGTTCTCGTTTATTAATAGTGCGCAATTTACCCAGCTCTCGCGCAGCATTGCACAAGCTGCAATGGGTTATGCCTTCCAGCTGGCGATTGAAGGCATGTGCCCAACCTGTGCTCAAGTCATAGCCAAGTTGCAAAGAGACGTAGCGGCTATTAACTCGTTAATGAGGAATTCTTGTGAAGCCGGAAAGTTTATTGTGGATAACACGGTACGACCAGGTCTGGAGTCGATCAATGAAACGTTCAAGAGCAATTTGTCAACGAAAATATCGGCTGATACCGGTTTCGTATCGGATTGGTTTCAGGCGAAAGAGGACAAAAGTACGTCACCCGATAAAAAGGCGATTGATGCAGGAAAAGCCAATCTGTTCACGGGCAACGTTGTTTACAAATCACTGAATAATGCGAACGCTACGTCCTGGTTTCAATACGGTGACGAGCAGCTTAAATCCGTGCTAATGAGCCTGACCGGAACCTACATCGCTGCAAAAAAATTGGACGACAGTGGCATCGAATATAACTTTAAACCCAGCAAAATCGAGCCAAGGGATTTCATTGAAGGCGGAATGCTGACAATTTACAAATGCGAATCAGACGAATGTTTGCTGCCTGGTGATAGCACAGAAACAATACAAGTGACTGGAATGCGAGCGCGTGTGCGCAAAATGATTTTTGGCAGCGGTACTTGCCCCACTTGCTCAGGCGGCATTCTGAGAAAAATGCAAGAACGAGCCGGCGGGACTGTGTTCGATTCTGAAGAGCAGCAATTTATTGAAGCAACATCTCCGGGCGCTTACGGTCTTTTAACACGATTGGCGCACGAACCAGGCGCCGCCGGTGTAATTGCCGAGCAATTAACTAATGTTCTGGCGATAGAGCTCACCAATAAAATTATCGATGAAATGTACGACACGGTAAGAAATGCGGTTGAAAGCAGCGGGAAGGAAATGGACACCAAGATACTGGCGACGATGCGGGACAGGAGAGAAAAAATCAATGAAGAGCGCCGGGTTGTTGGACAAACGATTGCCGGCGTTTCGATTGTGCTTAATTCTTATTCGAACATAGAAAATGACATGCGCAATAACGCATTCCATAAAACCCAGTAGTTGAGTATCGTATGGCCTACGAAGTTCTAAGTATCGGTGATGCCGAAATGTTGTACAACGCCTTCCAGGGTACGGCAATGATATTCGGCAACAATAATTTGAACGATCTCATCAAAGCCGGTTTTACGCTTGGGCTGTTGTTAATTTCATTCCGCTACTTGACCAACCAGGAATTCCCCTTGCGGTATGCCTTGGTGGGACTCATCCTGTATTGGGTGATGTTCATTCCAAAGGATACGGTTATCATTGAGGACGTTTACACAGGAGAGGTCAGAACCGTCGCCAATGTGCCGTTAGGCGTGGCAATGCCCATGTCCGTCATATCAACCATGGGCGTCAAAATAACGGAACTGTTTGAGACCGCATTCTCGACGCCGACCGAGGCCGGCATGTTGCAACACGGTTATCTGGATTCGCTCAATACGCTGATCAAACTACGAAATATAGGGACGGGGACAGCGGGATCGGACAGTGCATTGGGCGGCGATCTCGCCAAATCCATCAACGCGTACATTGAAAACTGCGTGATGTTTGACCTGGAAATCGCCACAGGAGCTCACGAGGTCACCCGAGAAAAAATGGAAAAATCCCCCGATTTGTGGGCGGACATGAAAACGACGTTTATCAACCGCGACATTATGGTCTATTTGCCAAGCAAGCCGGAAGGCGAACAAAAATCATGCGAGCAGGCCTATATAACTATTGACACGTACATAAACGGCGAAGACTTTAAAGCTCGGTGGGCTAAATACACGCGCGGGATATTAGGCATTCGCGATCAATCGGTCGATCCGGAAGACAGAATTGATGTTGCGGCACAGGCTTTAAGTATAGCCGCTATAAATGCGCAGACGTATATGCGCAACGCCCTAATGGCCTCTTATTTAAAGGATGGTCCTGCAGCTTTCATCAAGCGAACAGGTCGGGAGCAATTAAATCTGCAATGGGCAGGTGAACAGAGCATGTTCAATGAAATTTCACGGCCGCTAATGGCCTTTGTTGAGATGTTTACCGTAGCCACATCGCCGATTGTCGCATTCCTGGCAACACTCGGACCTGCCGGTATGACCATGATGGTGCGCTATTTCCAAATGATGATCTGGATTGCGTTATGGGGGCCGGTTATGGCCGTGTGTAATCTCTATATCACCATAGCGACAACCCGCATAATGGAGGCGATGTCTACTCAAGCCGTTGACAATGGATCCGCGCTGTCTGCGATGGTAATGCATGATCAGCTTTATCAGACGCTGGAAACATGGTTGTCCGCAGGCGGCATGCTGGCGTCAAGTGTGCCGGCTTTATCATTGATGCTGGTGTACGGCGGCTCGGTTGCGGCGACCAACCTCTCGGGTAAAATGACATCGGGGGTATCCAGTAGCGTGAATCCAGGCAGACTTGCCCCCGATCCAATTTCAATGGAGTCGCCAATGAAATTGGGTTCGATGACTGAATATTCACCCAACGTCGGAGCAAAAAAATCGGGCATGGCGGATACCCTGTTTTCGGCATCTTCGACATTTTCCCGTGCAACGCAAAGCGCGACGGACTCTTTGCGTAGCTCAAGCGCCACCGCTTCGCAGACACTCAGCCGTATGGAGCAATCAACTCAACGATCGGGCACCATGAACAGTGATGTGCAATCCATTATGAGTGGCATGACCAACACTATCAACGCAGGAAGCAATTGGGCGAATACTAACAATAGATCGACGGGGCGGACAGAAAAAATGACTCAGGCAGAATCTGAAGCTGTCGAAGCGGGTGTCAGGGGCGGTTTAAGTGTAGGAGGCGGGGCATTTATTAGTGCGGCCGTCACTTCTGAATTGATGTCAAAAACGGGTAGTAGTGCGGGCCGGGCATCTGAGTTAGCCGATGTTGCTCAAAATGTTGCTAACAGCAGCTCTTACGGTGGCAATGAAACATCTACAACAAAGGGAAGTTCACAACAACATTCAAATCAAGCATTTTCCGGCACAGAGGAAATGAAAGCGCAAAGCGAACAATACGCCGGCCAGTTGCAAGCCGTAGATCAGGCCATGGAAAAGTATACTGAAACTGCATCTTTGCAGGATTCGGCAGCAAAATCATTGACGCTCCCTATGCATGATTTAGCGAGGCGTCTGAATGATACCGGTGCGATCGTCGATATCGTCCAGGCAGCCAGTAACCTGGAAAAAAACATGAGCCCTAATGCGTTTAATGAGCTTTCCAGTAATGCCCAACGCGAAATTGACAACTCAAGCGCCTCGCTCCCGGGTGAGAAAAAGAAGCCCGAGATTACAGGGGGTGATCGGGCTGCGTTAGCGGGTTATTTGATGCTTAATCAGCAGGATCCCATAGCAGCGGCGGCAATTATGGATAAGTACCTTGCACCCACATCCCCTGAATCAGGCGTCAACTTTAGCCACGCGGAACACGAAAAAAACAGCCAATCCGTTGCAGATATTGTCAGCAATGAAACCGCTGCCGACTTTAGGTCGAGAGCTATAGGCAAAGACGGCGACCCTGATACCGGTGGTGGCGTTGAAGGCCGTGATGGCCGAGGGCAATCTAACAAGCAGTCCGCACAGCAAATAGCTACTCATCAAGATCATGGTCAAAAAACATCCGCTGATCATGGCGCCAAAAATTCGTCGCAAGCATCAGGCGGCAAGCAAGAGTCAAGCGGATCAGCAGGCAGCAAAGATGGCGTTGTCCAGAAATCGAAATCAGACACATCATCAACAGCCGGACCACGGCAAGAAGTGGAAAATGCGCTCAAAAACACCAATCTCGGTAGTCCGGATGAAGTTAGAGCTCGAATTAAATCGGGTGGACATCTGGATGACAACAAAAATATGTCTGGCATGCTGGACAGAGCGGCGGAAAACGAACGTAGGCTTATTTATGACAACCACGGGAAAAACTTAATTCACTCTTTGGATGCAGCTGTGGACTTAGTTCATTCAGTAGATAAATCTACAGATAAACCTTATGGCAGTGATAGCAAGCCAAAACACAGCAATACATCAGATAACGATCTCCCACCAATCCCGAAAGAATAATGCATTATGACACCGAAGCCCTTGCGCAAAAATTCAACGCCCAACTTCACGAAGCAAAGAAAGAATTTGAGCTGAAGGAATTCGAAAATCAATTCAGCCCGCTGGTCGAGTCGGGCATGATCAACTCAACACTCGGAAAATAGGTGCCCAAGCGCCCTCGGTTTTGGGTGATGAGCTGATAACCCGACACCGCCGCATGGGCGCCGATGAAGAAATCCGGCAGCACATTGCCTATTTGCCCCTGACGCTTGCGGTACTGCAAAAATGCTTTTCCAGCCAGGAACTAATGAGTACATGACGCCAACTCAATAAAGGAGATAGGAGTGCTGTGTGGAAAAATAAATATTACCGATCGGTAACGTTTTACTATAAATCCACTTGCTTGTGTTATACAATTACCGGTCGGGAATATTTACAGGTGTGGTAAACAATGAGCAAAGAAGAATTACCGATCGGTAATATTGTATCAGCTAAAGATGTCGGTCATATTGCTGCTCGATATAGAAAAATGCAAGCACTCACTCAAGCCGATCTTGCTGGACTAGGACAGGTAGGGGCCCGTTTTATCAGTGATTTGGAGAATGGTAAAGGAACGGTGCAGTTTGATAAGGTCATGCATATCCTGGATTTACTGGGTCTTGATGTCGTGATTGTGGAGCGTGATCGATGAGACGACTCAATGTTTTTGCTGACGATGTCTTGGTTGGACATTTGAATGAAGGGGATAGCTTCGGCCTGTTCTTCGCTTACGCACCCGACTGGCTGGCGAATGAATTGGCAACGCCATTATCACCAGACATTCCGCTTATCGATCAGGAGTTTCGCGGCGAACCAGTCATGTCTTTTTTTGAGAATTTATTACCTGAGGGCGACGTTCTTGAATTTATTAGTAAAGCGGCGCAACTATCATCCAGCAATGTATTTGGATTACTTGAGCGTTTCGGTGGTGATACGGCTGGAGAATTTTCGCTTCTTCCAGAAGGGATGCGTCCATCCGATGAACCTCATTATTTGCCTGTGACGCCACAAGCGATACTGCAATGGTTTGACAAATCAAGAGGTATTCCGCTCGACATTACCGGGGAGCAAGCTCGAATGTCTTTGTCTGGGGCTCAGGACAAGATGACTGTGTTTATAGATTCAAAGGGTGCCATGTCAATTCCTCTTGGAGCTGCTCCGTCTAGTCATATTATTAAGCCATCAGTAAATCATCGCTTAGACGTGCCCAATACTGCGATTAATGAAGCGATGATCATGATGCTTGCGAAAGAGGTGGGGCTCAATGTCGCCGAGGTGCGCTATGCGCCTGAATTGGATGCGGTCGTTGTTACTCGCTACGATCGGAAGATTGATGTGAATAACCGGCTACGCCGATTGCACCAGATTGATATTTGCCAAGTGTTAGGTATTCCGTCCGGCAAAAAGTATGAGTCTGAGGGCGGCCCATCTTTACAGGTCTGCTTTAAAGCGGTATTGGCGCGCAACGCACAGCCAGCCGCAGATAAAAAGCGACTGATTGAGTGGGTGGTATTCAATGTTCTAGTCGGCAACATGGATGGTCACGCAAAAAACTTGTCATTAATGACCGTCGGAAAGAGAACCAGACTCGCTCCATTTTACGATATGGTTTGCACCGCAGTGTATCCGAACCTGAGCCAGAAGTTTGCCTTCAAGATCGGTGGAGAAAATCGACCTCGCTGGTTGATGTCTCGTCATTGGGAGCGCTTCGCAGTCGAAACCGACACAAAACCGCAGTTTGTCAGGAAGGTTATGACAGACATAATTAAGCGAATCGAATCAGCTTTGCCTATCGTCGTGGAAAGACTTCGATTGTGTGCCTCTAAACCTGATGAGTTGCTTATGATTGATAATATTGAGAAGTTAATAGTTCGGTCTTTATTGCAAATGAAAACCAGGCTGAAAAACACAGTATTTGAGCCCAACGTCGAAAATGAACCAGATACCGACGAGTCGAATTTTGAAGTGTGATGAGTATACCTGGCAAGGAAGGAAAAAAGATTGGATACTTGCAAAGTCACCTACTACGAATCAGTAACTCCAGAAACAGCAAAAGCCACCCCCCAAGCATTTAAGGGTGGCTTTTGTTACTGTCGAACCCTGAGTTTTTTTGACTAGGCCCCATGCATCAACTCAGCAAGACAACTGATTGCGTCGTCAATCTGTTCAGCCCTGATCAAGCCTAAGCCAAAGGTAAAACCATTCTGCCCGTTTCCAGCAATCGGATACCGATCCAAAGAATAAAGCCCAATCCCAATTTTTTCTGCCTGGACAGCAATCGCCGTTGCCTGGATATTACCCTTGACCAGTGCCGTAAGATGCAAGCCACAAACGGCTGGAATCGGCTCCAAAAGATCGCCACAATGGCGTTTAATAGCAGTTGTCAGGACGGTACGCCGCTCTTCATAGACCTTTCGCATCTTGCGGATATGGCGGGCTAAATGCCCTTCCGCAATAAAAGCCGCTAAGGTTTCTTGTTCGAGAATGGGGCTATGCCAATCACTAAACCGCTTGGCTGCGACAACGGCGTGACGGGCCCAGGGTGGAGTCAACACGAAGCCAAGCCGAAGCGAGGGGAATAAACTTTTAGAAAAAGTGCCCAGGTAGAACACTGAGTCATTATGGTCGAGGTTTTGCAGTGCTTCGTGAGGTCTGCCTTTATAACGGAATTCGCTATCGTAGTCATCTTCTATGATGACAGCGTCACGGCTGTGTGCAAAGTTGAGCAGCGCCACACGCCGCGCTATGGACATCGTATAACCCAGTGGAAATTGGTGAGTTGGCGTTACGTAAATGATGTGTGTGCCGGGTGGAATTTTCTCAACGATGATGCCGTTTTTATCAACCGGAACGGTAACAACATTAGCACCGGCAGCAGCAAAAGCGATGCGTGCGGGGCTATACCCGGGATCTTCGAAAGCAACAGTGGTTTGTCCAGGCGTAACCAAAATTCGAGCCAGTATGTCCAAGGCCTGCTGCGTCCCTGCCGTGACCACGATGTCATCCGCCAGAACCGCAACCGCGCGTATAGTCGAGACATGCGTGGCGATCATATTCCGTAAAGTTGATTGGCCTTGCGGGTCGGAATAAGCAGCGAGGGCTTTCGATAATGACCGTTGCGAACGCAACAATAAGCGTTGCCAGACTTGAAACGGAAAAGCCGATTTGTCACAAAGGCCGATTCTGAAATCAAAACGGTAGGGGGGTTGGAAGGGTGCCGATAATGCCGGCGGATTACGCCAAAATGCACTGAGACAAGCATCCGCCCTGGAATTACTGATTGAGGTGTTGTGGCATGCCAGCCTGGAGGTATTATCAGCCACAAATGCACCCGCGCCGGGACGGATAGTGATATAGCCTTGGCTTTGCAATAAATCATAGGTGGCCACGGCCGTGTTGCGCGATACGCCAGCCAAGGCAGCGAGTTTACGTGTTGCCGGTAACCGTAAACCGGCTTGCAATTTTCCATTCACAATAGCGGCACGTAACTGATGATGCAGCGCACGGAGCAGATTGCGCGAATCACGCGTCGGCAAAACTAAGGACAACTCAAAAATTGGATCCATAATTACTCTGTAATGTGGCTCTGTTATTGTACCACTCCGGGTTGTATTATTTAACCGCCAATGCTAATCAATCCGAGCAGTTAGCGTTACTTAGACACGATATACCAATCCTAACCCTGGATCAGGAGAGCAATCATGACCACAAACATAAAACCCATCCCCGACGGCTACCACACGCTTACCGCATACCTGATAGTCCGGAACGCATCCGATGCGCTTGAATTCTACAAAAAAGCCTTTGGCGCAACCGAGTTATGCCGACTCAATATGCCAGATGGAAAAATAGCCCACGGCGAATTCAAAATTGGCGATTCTATATTCATGATCTCGGATGAAAATCCGGAATGTGCATCTACTTCGCCAGAAACACTGGGTGGCAGCCCGGTCAAACTGCATCTCTACGTGACCGATGTTGACGCCACCTTTTCCGACGCGATCAAGGCGGGCGCCAAGGCAACCATGCCACCAGAAAATCACTTCTGGGGTGATCGCATGGGCGGTGTGGTCGATCCTTTTGGACATCAATGGATGATCGGCACACACATCGAAGATGTTGACCCAAGTGAATTCCAAAGCCGTATGGAGGCTTGCTTTGTGGAAAAATCGGCGTGAGGCGTATTGCAGTGAGCCGTACATCGAACAATCAGTTTTCCACAGGAGAACACAAATGAATACCCAAATTTATGTGAACTTACCGGTAAAGAATCTTAATAAATCTATCGAATTTTTTACCCAACTTGGCTATACGTTTAATGCCCAATTTACCGACGAGACCGCCACCTGCATGATTGTGAGCGAAGACATTTTTGTCATGTTGTTGACCGAGGCCAAATTCCAAACCTTTACCGCCAAAGCGATTTGCGATGCCACAAAAAGCACGGAAGTGCTGTTGTGTTTGTCTTGCGAAAGCAGGGCTGGTGTCGATGGCATGGTGAGTAAAGCCGTTGCTGCTGGAGGTACAACTTACAACGAACCACAAGACCACGGCTTTATGTATGCACATGGATTCCAGGATCTGGATGGGCATATTTGGGAGCTGATTTATATGGAGCCTGACGCAGTAAACCAAGGTTAACAGTGTATAACCACAGACTAAAAATGAAGAGGTATTTTATTGGCTCACTGAAAACCAATTGATTGATAAGGAGGCACTATCATGACTATTCCAACCTATCTACCTTATTATGTTCTTACAGGGAGCGTGGGCATTATCGCCGCAATCCTTTTTGGGTTACACAACGGACTGGTGAAAGCTGATTGGCCGGCACACAGCCGCAGATCCGTCGTGCGAACGACAGCCATTATTCTAATTGGTTGGTTCGCTTTAGCCACCGTGCTTACCGTGTTGGGAGCCTACCATGCCGACTCCAATCGTATTCCTACTATTCAATACGGGATCTTTGTGCCAATCCTCGTCGGCGGATTCCTGATCTGGCGATCACCGTCAGTAAGACGGGTAATCGATGCAGTACCTCAGCAATGGATCGTGGGTGTTCAGGCCTATCGGGCGCTGGGGGTTATTTTTCTGATTCTCTATGCGACGGACAGATTGCCGGGACTGTTCGCTTGGCCCGCCGGGCTCGGCGATGTGTTGGTGGGCGTGCTCGCACCGGTTGTCGCGCTCGCATACGCACGCGCGCCGCACGTAAACGCCGACTTGGTTTCTATATGGAACATTTTTGGTCTTGTTGATCTTGTCGTGGCCGTCTCGACCGGGGTCCTCACCTCGCCGTCTCCAGTACAACTTTTTGACTTCGATCAACCCAACGAACTGATCACCGTATTTCCGCTAGTACTGATTCCGGTGTTCCTTGTACCGGTTTCAGTTTTGCTCCATCTGACATCATTGTCCAGGCTGTATGAACCAGCGCCCCAGAGTCAAAGCGAAGAGTAGCCCAATGGGATGGACACCTCCCACCTATCGGCATCAAGGTGCCAGACTGATAGAATTAAACTATCAGACCACTTAGAGGAGGCATCCACCATGAATATTAAACGAATTGGCATAGACTTAGCAAAACAGGTTTTTCAACTTCACGGCGTAGATCATCAAGAAAAACCTGTATTACGGAAACAGCTGCGGCGGAATCAAATGTTAAATTATTTCGCCAAACTATCACCCTGTTTGATAGGCATAGAAGCGTGCAGCAGTGCGCATTATTGGGCTAGAGAGCTACAGAAACTTGGGCATACCGTTAAACTGATGGCTCCCCAGTTTGTAAAGCCGTATGTCAAAGGCAACAAAAATGACGCTAACGATGCTGAAGCGATTTGTGAAGCCGTTGCCCGTCCTAACATGCGTTTTGTGGCCATTAAAACCATTGAGCAACAAGATATTCAAGCGGTGCATCGCATCCGTAGCGGACTGGTGCAACAACGTACCGCTAAAGTGAACCAAATTCGCGGCTTGCTGGCTGAATATGGCATGGTCGTTGAGCGTCGCGTGGAGACATTGCGCAAGGCATTGCCGTTGTTGCTTGAAGATGCTGAAAATGGGCTCAGTTTTGATTTCAGGGCTTTGTTGCAAAGTTTACAGCAAGACCTAATCGCCCTAGATGACCGGGCTAGTGAAATGGACAAAAAAATCCAGCAACTGGCAAGCAGCAACAGCACGGCCAAAAGGCTGCAACAAATCCCCGGCATTGGCCCCATTACCGCCACGGCCTTAGTCTGTGCCATCGGTGATGCCAAACAATTTAAGCGGGGACGCGATTTAGCAGCCTGGTTAGGATTAACCCCCAGACAGCACAGCAGCGGTGGTAAAGACTGCTTATTGGGCATCAGCAAACGGGGCGATACCTACCTAAGAACTTTACTGATACACGGCGCCAGAGCGGTGCTCAAAGTCGCCGATAAAAAAGATGATCCGCGCAGTCGTTGGCTGCAAAACTTATGCAGCCGACGTAATAAAAATATCGCTGCTGTCGCCTTGGCTAACAAGAATGCACGCATTGTCTGGGCCTTGTTGACCAAAGAAACTGATTTCCTGCCGGAAGGCAAACCGGCTTAAGTTCGAAAAACAAGTTTTCAAACTTAAGCCGGTTGAGATAAAGGAGTTACTCACTCACGATTGTTAAGCAACAACTACTGATGGTAAACAGGTCGAACCGGCGTTTACAGAACCTGATTCATCCGGTGTGCCTTAGAGCACGATAGCCCGATTAGGAGTAAACGCGCGAATAGCCCATTATGGCCCGAGCCAATGCGCTCAACTGGGAGGCCGGATATACGTGTGCAGTCGTACCCTAAAACCTGAAGTAATTAATGCTTGCAAAACGGGAGGTGTCCATATATGGATGGAGCTTGCGGAATCCAGGCTTTCGAGGCTCCGATGTTCCGCTTGTGCTTCATACGCACTACGCACTGGTAACAACAAAAATGAAACAATTTGCGTGTTATAAAAATACTTAAACTTACAGGAGAAATATCATGAATTATGTTGATGGATTTGTTCTTGCAGTACCCACAAAAAGTAGAGAAATCTATAAAACTTTTGCTGAGGAGGCGGTTGTAATATTTAAAGAACACGGCGCGCTAAAAATAGTGGAGTGTTGGGGAGATGATGTGCCGGAAGGCAAAATTACGTCTTTCCCCATGGCCGTCCAGTGCAAGCCAGACGAAACAGTGGTTTTCTCCTGGATACTTTGGCCGTCGCGTGAAGTGCGTAATCAGGGTATGGAGAAAGTCATGGCTGATCCGCGTTGCCAGCATGACCCGAATACTATGCCATTTGATGGCAAGCGTATGATATACGGCGGATTTGAAATGATTGTTGAAGAATAAAAAGCTGTTCACCTAACCAGCCCTATTCTTAAGGAGCCAACATGCCAAACCTATTAGTCCAAGCTTACCCGACTTTCGGCGGCCGCTGCATTCGTCGCGTAGCGCCGTCGAACTCGCGCCCCGTTGGGCATTAATGTGGCTGAATCTCAAACGGTAATTCAATGAATACTTATATTGCACTTTTCAGAGGTATCAACGTTGGTGGGAAGAATTCCCTGCCGATGAAAGAACTCGTTGCGCTGCTTAAAGGCCTCGGCGCTAGAAACGTCAAAACTTACATTCAGAGTGGCAATGCAATATTTCAAAGCACTGAAAAAGACACACCACATCTTTCCCAAAAGATAGGCACCGAAATTAAGAAGCGCTGCGGTTTCGATCCCTGCGTTCTCGTCTTGAGGCTTGATGAAATAGAAAAAGCGATTGCGGAAAACCCTTTTCCCGAAGCGGAAACCGCCCCCAGTACTTTACACCTGGGATTTCTGGCTTGCACACCTGAAATCCCGATTTAAAGAAGCTTGAAAGCCTTAAAAAGGAAAGCGAGCGGTTTCATCTGAGGGATAGCATGTTTTATCTGCATGCACCAGAGGGTGTGGGTAGATCCAAGCTCGCTGCCAGTAGTGAAAAACTGCTTGGTGTTCCAATGACTGATCGAAATTGGAGAACCGTATGCAAAATCAGGGGAATGGCAACCGAACGCTCGCCCATGTTTCTCTAACTCCCAAGCGCCAACTTGGAAATTAGTAAAAATAGCATTTTTGGTGAATCAACATGTTTAAAATTATCATTATCATAATCGCCGTGCTGATAGCCGCGATCCTTATTTATGCCGCAACCCGACCCGATACCTTTCGCGTTGAACGTTCGCTCAGCATCAAAGCGCCACCCGAAAAGATATTTCCCCATATTAATGATTTTCACCAATGGCAGTCATGGTCGCCGTGGGAAAAAATCGACCTTGCGGCTAAAACCACCCACAGCGGAGCTGCCAATGGCATAGGTGCGGTGTATGAGTGGAACGGTAACAATGAAGTCGGGCAAGGGCGTATGGAAATTATTGAGTCATCCCCACCATCCAAAGTGATACTCAAAATTGATTTTATCAAGCCATTTGAAGGCCACAATACCATTGAGTTCACGCTAGTCCCACAAGGCGACACGACAACTGTCACACAAGCCATGTATGGTTCGAGCCCCTATCTATCCAAAGTGATGTGCCTGTTTTTCAGTATGGATAAAATGGTGGGTACTAAATATGAAGAAGGGCTGGCTACGCTGAAAGCTATTGCTGAGAATTAAACGATTGCATCCACTGGAGGTTGTATGAATATTCAAAACGTACCCATTGCAACGACAGCAATGCTAATCCGCAAACCCGTTTCAGAGGTGTTTGAGGCTTTTGTGAACCCTGCCATCACTGCCAAGTTCTGGTTCACCAAAGGCAGCGGTAGGCTTCAAGTGGGTAAACAAATCCGCTGGGATTGGGAAATGTACAATATTTCAGTGCAGGTGAGTGTAAAAGCGATTGAAGACAATAAGCGAATACTTATCGAATGGGGGGCGGTTGGTGAAAAGCCTACGACGGTGGAGTGGGTTTTCACATCTCGATCCGATAATACCACTTTTGTAAGCGTCACCAACTCTGGCTTTAGCGGCGATGGCGATGAGATCGTAAGCCAAGCACTCGATTCAACGGGGGGATTTGCGCTGGTGCTGGCTGGGGCGAAGGCATATCTTGAGCATAACATCAGCTTGAATCTCATCGCAGATCGTTTCCCTGATAGGCCTTGAAAGTAAACTAAATTGTCTTCGTTATTCAGCGCATTACGCTGAGCTTAGCTGAACCCAGCCACTTTAAATTTAGGAGTAAATATCATGCAAAAAATTACGCCATTTTTATGGTTTGACAACCAAGCGGAAGAGGCGATGAATTTTTATGTTTCCATCTTCAAAAACTCAAAAATCTTGAGTGTTAACCGTTACGGAGAAGGCGCACCTGCGCCGAAGGGTACGGTGATGACCGCCAATTTCGAGCTTGATGGGCAAGTGTTCACGGCATTCAATGGCGGCCCGATGTTCAAGTTTTCGCCCGCCATCTCGTTTGTTGTGCATTGCGAAACGCAAGCAGAAGTTGATGAGTATTGGTCGAAACTTTCCGCAGGTGGGAAAGAAAATCAATGCGCCTGGCTGGACGACAAATTTGGCGTGTCCTGGCAGATTGTACCCAATGTCCTCATAGAATTATTGAGCGATCCTGATCCGGCAAAAGCTGGAAGAGTGATGCAGGCTATGATGCAAATGACAAAAATTGACATCGCAGCATTGAAGCGCGCTTATGAGCAGCCTTAAAACGTTATTGGGAGCGAGCCTACCATTGCCGAATTTTGAATTTTCATCGTGTTCAGATAAGGAGTAATGATGAAGCCGCCAAGCACAGGACTACTTAACGGGTCACACAAGGAACTATCAGGCGAGGGTCAACTCAACAATGGCAAGCGCCATGGCAAATGGAAGTTTTACTACAAGAGCGGTGGCGTGAAAGCTGTCGGAGCGTACTTGAACGGCGAATTGGACGGCTATTGGGAGTGGTGGCGTGAAAACGGACAACTTCTACAAGTAGGCGCTTTTGCCAATGCTGTTCAAGTTGGCCTCTGGAAACGCTACTACGATAACGGCCAACTTTTGGACGAAGGAATGTACGAGGACGGCAAGAAGGTTGGTGCATGGAATGTCTATGATAAGTCAGGGGCAATCAAACAGAGTAAGGCTTACAAATCAAAGAAATAAGATCACAAACGTAAAGGAGAAAACCATGAGTACATTTAAACCAATTCCCAAAGGTGAGCACGCTGTCACCCCTTACCTTGCAGTCAAGGGCGCAGACTCGGCCATTCAGTTTTATCAACGGGTGTTCGGGGCAAAAGAAATCGGACGCTTGTTGATGGGTGGTGCAATTGGGCATGCTGAATTGCAAATTGGCGATTCCAAAATCATGTTGGCGGAAGAAAACCTTGATTGGGGTAATCAAAGCCCTGAGACGCTGGGCGGGACATCTGTGACCATAGCATTGTACGTGGACGACGTTGATGTCACCTACCAGCTTGCGCTTGACGCAGGCGCAAAAGCAATTGAGCCGGTAAAAGATCAATTCTATGGCTTACGTGCGGGCGTGTTGTGCGATCCGTTTGGGCATAAGTGGCATATCATGACGCCTATTGAGGATGTCTCATTTGAGGAGATGCAGAAGCGTTGCGACGCATTATTTGCGGCCAAGGAATAGCTCTCTGAATTAGGGTAACAACACCATGCAAGCCATTCTGAAAATGCTCGAAGGCGGCGACCGTCGCTCCATCGGCAGATCGAACGAAGTGGTCGCTTTAGTGTTGGATAAACCCAAACTTTTCGATGTATTAATTTCGGGCATGAGTCTCTTTGACCCGCGGGTGTGTATGCGTTGTGCGGATGCCGTAGAAAAAGTTACTGTCCTACACGCTGAATATCTGCGACCTTACAAGCACACGCTGATTGAAGAATTGAGCCGGATAGAGCAAAAGGAAGTTCGCTGGCATGTTGCCGCGATGTTGGCTCGTTTGCCGCTCACCGAAAACGAGCAGCAACGTGTCATTGACCTATTGCTGTCTTACACCAATGACCGCAGCAGCATCGTCAAGACACTCTCCATGCAGGCGCTCGCAGAGCTTGCCGAGCGTGATGAAAGTTTGCGACCACAAGTTTTGCGGCATATCGAAGAACTTTGTGTTATAGGAACCCCAGCGATGCGAGCGAGGGGGAAGCATTTATTAGCGGAGTTTCGTAAATAACCACCTTGGTGAACCCGGAGAAAGGAAAGCGTATGGTCAATCTTAAGAAGATAACACCAACAAATATGAGCAGCATCAATCAACACCATGAGAATTAAAATCATCCTCATCGCTTTCATCTTAAGGGTGGCTTTACTGCTTTCGCTAACCAGTTGTAGTGCTTATACACCGCTCTTTGTCGATGCGGATGGTCACCTCATACCGGGCTCTATCGCGACCATGGAAACCGTGAGCATCGGAGGTATACCCCAGAGCATCTGGTTTCGCGGCGTGGATACGCAAAAACCGGTTGTTATCCTGCTACATGGTGGCCCCGGCATCAGCGAATCGGCCTTATTTCGCCACTATGATGCTGCACTGGAGCAGCACTTTTTGATGGTGTATTGGGAACAACGTGGGGCTGGGCGCTCTTATCATTCCGACATTTCCCGCGACTCCATGAGCATCGATCAGTTCGAGCGCGACCTCGACCAGATTGTCGATCTCGTCAAACAACGCTTCGGAAAAAACAAAGTCATACTGTTAGCGCACTCCTGGGGTACCGTACTCGGCACGATCTATGCCTACGAGCATCCTGAAAAAGTCGCTGCCTACGTCGGCGTGGCACAGATCGCAAATTTCAGCGAAGGCGAGCGGCACTCGTATGAGTGGGCGCTCGCTCAAGCCACCGTGCGGGATAACAGCGTTGCTATCGCTGACCTGCAAGCCATGAGCCCTCAACCCCACTCAGTTGATGATGAATTGACTAAAGGCAAGTGGGTAGAAAAATTCGGCGGAGTGTTTCATCAAGATATCTCCACTTGGAAGCTAATCCAGGCGGCATTGAGTACCGATGAAACCAATCTTGTCGACCTGATGAAGTTTGGGCAAGGAAACCGATTTTCCCTCGAAAGCCTAAGGCCTGAGTACGCCAAAGTCGATCTCACCCGTTACCGGTCTTTTAAGGTTCCGATAGTTTTTTTCTTGGGCCGCCACGATTGGCACATCCCATCAGTCCTCGCTGAGAGGTATTTCAAAATAATCGATACGCCCTGCAAGCGGCTGGTATGGTTCGAGGAATCGGCACATAACCCACCCTTTGAAGAACCCGAAAAATTCATTCAAGTTATGCTTGATGAAATTTTGCCGTTAGCAACGGAACCTATCTCTACTTCAGTCTATCGTTAACTGTGATTAAGGGCACCTATGGAAAAAATTAACCTCAAGAAAGAGTTGAAGTATCTATATCAACCTTCTGCCAAAGAAGTTGTTCAAGTTGATGTTCCGGCGATGAATTACTTGATGATAGATGGCGAAGGGGATCCCAATACCTCACTGGCATATGCTGATGCGGTTGAAGCCTTGTTCGCCGTTTCGTATGCCATCAAGTTCATGGTCAAAAAGGGCTCGTCGGCCATTGACTATGGCGTCATGCCACTGGAAGGTCTTTGGTGGGCCGACGATATGTCGAAGTTCACCACCGAGGACAAATCCAACTGGAAATGGACAATGATGATCATGCAGCCTTCCTTTGTCACACCGGAAATCATCGACAGTGCTATTGCCAATGTGAAAAAGAAAAAGAATCCAACGGCACTTTCCAAGCTACGTCTGGAAGCCTTTTCGGAAGGTAGGCGTGCGCAAATCCTGCATATTGGCCCGTTCTCCGAAGAAGGGCCAACGATTGAGAAGGTGCATCAGTTCATTGATTCCAGAGGCAACCGGACTGGGAAACATCACGAAATTTACTTAAGCGATATTCGGAAAGCTGACCCGGCGAAATGGAAAACCATCATCAGGCAGCCAATGCAATGAGGGCTAACTCTGACATGAGGATTCATAAATTGATTGAAATTAGGAGGAAATATGAAAGCAGCAGGAGACTTTGAAGTTAATCTTCAACCGCTAGATACTTACGCTACGGGAGATGGTGGAATCAATCTTGGTCGAATGTCGATTGATAAGGTATTCAATGGCGATTTAACGGCGAAGAGCAAGGGCGAAATGCTGAGTGCGATGACCACTGTAAAGGGTTCTGCTGGCTATGTTGCCATCGAGCAAGTCAGCGGAAGTCTATCGGGCAAGAATGGCAGCTTTGTTTTACAGCATTTTGGCACCATGAGTCACGGCAATGATCATCTTGTCCTGGAGGTCTTGCCAGATTCCGGGGCAGGCGAACTCATTGGGCTTTCGGGGAAAATGACTATCAGGATCGAGGGCGGCAAACATTACTACGAATTTGATTATGAATTGTCTGGGCGAACGGGTATTTGAACGACTTAACTGCGTTTTTTAAAGCCGGAGCATGGGCTAAAAAACGTGCAGCCCTGTACCCTGCGGGTATCAGTCGCGAACGATGGGCTTCGCGCCTTAGCCCGTCGTGGGCTATTCGCTGTCTGCCCGATTGATATTTTTGTAATTACTTTCTAGTTTCATTGGTTTATATACGGTATGTCCGAAACACTAGCTTCAAGCGTTGATCGGAAAATAATGATCGCCCCCCTACCAAATCCGTATGTCGTGATGGTAATACTGATCATTAAAAAAACACGGAATGCCATGGGAAATATTCCCTCTGATGGTGATTCCAATACTGGAAACATGGACTGCATAAGAAACAAACTTGAATTGGTAAAGGCACCGATGACCATAGACCATCGCACATGCCAGGGCAAGGGTACTTTCGCGGCATAAAAGCCTAAGAGCAAAGCACTCATTAATAAAAAATCTATGTGTCCCTGAAGTAATCGGTGGAAATCTTTAAAAATTATTTTTATGAAAGGTAACTCTAATTTCATAAAAACCAGACACCATGCTAAAACCAATGCCACTAACAGCCACAAGGTGGCGCCTCTCAGTAAAACGATATTGCCTGCATGTTTAGAATTTTGATACATTGTCGATTCCCTCAAAGTTTATATTTGGCAAAAAACTGACATCGCTTGGTGCCCGGTGTGTGACAATTGCCAAAGTAGTTTTATCTAGCCAGTTGAAGTTTTTAGTATGACCGTTTTTGCCGTTACCCGCTGGTGTGAAACGGAACTAAAACTTGATTAAAACGGCTGTTTTGCTAATGTTTAACAGGGAAACAGATTTTCAGTGTTCATAATTGGCAAAGGTCCGGTACATGGATATTAATACTTCATCCTCCTCCTCGAAACTTCTGAGCAACAAAGGCGTTGCTGGTCTTAAGCTTTCGACAAACGATATTCCACCGCGTGAAAGACAGGAGTGGTTGCGCGAGGTGATATGCCGTGAGTATGCCCATGTTGCAATAACCTCTCCTGCCAAAGATGCCATGTTTCAAAACCTGGTTATTTATCCCTGGAACAATCTGCAGCTATCGGTCATTCGATCTAGTGCGCTTACTATTGAACGGTTACCGCAGGAACCGTATTTGCACAGTCAGGATGCTTACTTCGCGGTCATCCTTGTTTCCGGTGATTACTTGATGATGCAGAATGGCCGGGAGGTTTTTTTACAGCCGGGCGATATGACCATTTACGATGCCACCAGGCCGCATCGAATACAGTGTCCTAAGGATTTTACGAAACTGATTATTTCAATTCCTCGCGCACGCTTTAGAGACCGTATAGCCGGGATCGATAATTGTACAGCCCTGCGTATTCCAGGCACGGTGGGAGCCGGATTGATTGCATCGAATTTTCTACGTTCGCTTGCCAGCCAAACCGATCACTTAAAAGCGTATGAATTTTCTACTCTTTCCGATCATGCGCTCGACTTACTGACATTAGCCGTTGCATCCGTGCGTCCAGTTGATTACTCCTTGTCCAGAAGTCGGACGATTACAATTAACCGTATCAAGGCATTTATCGAGCAAAGACTTGCTGATTCGACTATAAATTCCACCATGATTGCCAACTGTGTAGGTTTGTCATCACGTTATATCAACGATCTCTTTGCAGACGAGGGGACTTCTCTTATGCGCTATGTCTGGAAACGTCGATTAGAGAACTGCCGGAAGGATATGCTGAATCCGGTTCATGTCGGCCATCGACTATCCGATATTGCGTTTCGCTGGGGATTTAATGATCTCTCGCATTTCAGTCGCGCCTTTAAACAGCAGTTTGGTTGTTCTCCTCGTGAGTTTAGACACGTTGAAGCCTAGCGGCATCAACAGTCGCCCTAGAACTGGCAAGTTAATTGCCTCGGTTATCATTTAGCGAACAGGGTCAGACAAACGAAACACCGCATTTTTGATCTATAGGGATATCACAAAGTCATGAAGCGTTTCTTGGTTATTTTTAGCATAGGTTAATTTGATATAGTTCAATGAAATGATTTTTGTTTTACAATTTTACAAACCATTAGGCAAACAAATGACGCAATGTTTTGCGTCATTTAGGATGTCTGATATTAGTTAGGCTTTCTGGCGCGAGAGTTTCCGGTATCGGTTTGACTTCGTCAGCTACGGTGGTTGCGGACAGTTTTTTTTTGGTTTTCTTCAGGAATCCTGCACATTCGTAGCTTGGTTTTTGCTGTTGCTACGTTTGCTTAGCCCCGTTACTTAGGTTTGGTTTATGAATCCAAGCATCTATGAAGCTAGTCTGGAAAATTTCGCTCATATCCAGGCACTAATTTCCAAATCTGCCCGAATACTTCAGCCGCAATACTATAAAAAGTCAGAAATTGAAACGGCATTGGAGTTAGTGAGCGGCATAGAAGAATTGATTGCCGCTGGCAGTTTCCTTGTTGCTGAGTACGAAAAGAAAATCATCGGTTGCGGGGGGTGGGCAATTGATGTTTCTGAGCCTTTTATGCCCCAGAGGGTACAGAAAGCAGAAATAAGGGGCTTTTTCGTGCATCCAGATTTTGCTCGAAGAGGTGTTGCTACGCACCTCCTTACCACCTGCGAGAGTGAATGTTTGCGTAGAGGTATTCAGGCTTTATATTTGACAGCTACACTTTCTGGCGAGCCATTTTATAAAAAGTGTGGTTTTTCTGAATTTGAGAGATTCAAGCAAAATTTGTCGAATGGAGAGGCTTTTGAATTGGTCAAAATGGCAAAAGAAATACAACGCAGAAAGGCGTAATCCATAGGCTGTAATGGCGTGTTGTACTCTATGTTTCTAATTAGTGCCTGAAAGAAAATCAAAATATGCCATATAATACAATATGTTATAATTAATACGAAGCACCAAGATCTATCGTGCTGGCACCGATTTTACCACTTATCCGCCTAAAATAGGCTTGTCAGTGGCTAAAACCACA
>NZ_JAUSCC010000027.1 GCF_030651745.1 Methylophaga sp. | reverse complement strand
GGCTGATGCCGCCCGGCTTACTGACTGTACCGACGCGTGAACCTCTAACTGAGGTTTATGAATGAAACGAATTTTAATTAACGCAACGCACGAGGAAGAGTTGCGTGTTGCGATGGTCGATGGCCAACGCTTGTTCGATTTGGATATCGACACCCCTTCCAGAGAACAAAAGAAAGGCAATATTTATAAAGGTAAAATCACTCGCGTAGAACCCAGTCTTGAGGCTGTTTTTGTTGAATATGGTTCTGAGCGTCAAGGCTTTCTGCCACTAAAAGAAATCAGCAAAACCTACTTCAGACAGACCAAAGATGATGGCGAAAACAATGGCCGCATCAATGTGCAGGATGTACTTTCTGTTGGCCAGGAACTGGTTATTCAGATTGAAAAAGAAGAGCGTGGTAACAAAGGCGCTGCACTGACAACCTTTATCAGTCTGGCAGGTCGTTATTTGGTACTGATGCCAAACAGCCCCCGAGCTGGCGGTATTTCACGTCGCATTGAAGGTGATGATCGCGCTGAACTGCAAGAAGCTTTACGCGAGCTGGAAATCCCTGAAGGCATGGGCATGATTGTCCGCACTGCCGGTGTAGGCAAGCAAACCGAAGAATTACAATGGGATTTGGAATATCTGGTTCAGTTGTGGACAGCAATTGATCTGGCGACCAAAGACCGTACTGCACCATTTCTGGTTTATCAAGAAAGCAATATCATCATTCGTGCTTTACGTGACTATTTACGTAAAGACATTGGTGAAATCTTGGTTGATTCCCCAGAAGTCTATCAAACAGGTTATGACTTCATGCGCATGGTTATGCCGCATGAACTGAGCAAATTCAAGCTCTACCAGGACAAGGTTCCGTTATTTACCCGTTATCAATTGGAAAGCCAGATCGAAAGTGCCTTCCGTCATGAAGTGCGTTTGCCTTCCGGTGGCGCATTGGTCATTGATCCGACAGAAGCGTTGATTTCTATTGACGTTAACTCGGCGCGCGCTAATAAAGGCGGTGATATCGAAGAAACCGCACTGAATACCAATCTGGAAGCGGCTGAAGAAATTGCCCGTCAATTACGTTTGCGTGATTTGGGCGGCCTGGTGGTTATCGACTTTATTGATATGGGCCCAACCCGTAATCAGCGAGAAGTTGAAAACCGACTGCGTGACCATCTCAAATCGGATCGGGCACGGGTACAAATCGGCCGTATTTCCCGTTTTGGTTTGCTGGAAATGTCGCGTCAACGTTTGCGTCCGGCATTGGGTGATGCCCATCAGGAAGTCTGCCCGCGCTGTGCCGGTTTAGGCCATGTACGAGGTGTTGAATCATTAGGCTTAGCTGTATTACGACTGGTTGAAGAAGAAGCCACCAAAGATAACGTCAGCCAACTGGTGATCCAGTTGCCTGTGTCTGTAGCGACTTTCATGCTTAATGAAAAACGCGCGCAGATTGATGCGATTGAGAAACGTCATGGTGTGCGTTTGTTGCTGATTCCTAATCCGCATCTGGAGACACCGCACTACGATATCGAGCGTATTAAGGATGGCAATGAAAAACAAACCAGCAGCCATCAATTAATTAGCACGCCTGAAATTGAAGCAGCCGTAGTGTTAAAAGAAAAACCGGTTATGGAACAACCTGCGGTTACTGGAATAGCACCTATTGCCCCGGCACCTATTATTAAGCCGACTGCAACTGCACCAGCTGAACGTAAACCAAGCCTGTTAAAACGTTTGTTAGGTGTGTTAACCGGTTCGCCTGTTGAAGAGCCTGCAGAGGCCTCCAAACCACATGCTGCAGACAAAGAGACGGATGCTGAGAGAGAAGCTCGCCATCAGAATCGTCGCAATCGTGGTCGCAACAATAATAATCGACGTAATAATAACCGTCCACGCCGTCCGGAAGGTGCAACAGGTGAAGACTTGCCTGCTGCTAAAGTGACCGCACCAACGTCTGTGGCTAATGCTGTTGAAGCTGAAAACAAACCGGCAGTCGATGCTAACGGTGAGGAAAAACCACGTAACCCGAACGCTAAACGTTCTCGTCGTGGTGGACGCCGCCGCCGTGGACGTGGTGAAGGTGATGTTGCAGCGACTGAAACAACGGCTAACGAAACTGTTGAAAAAATTGAGAAAGTTGAAAAAGTGGAACGCGTCGAAAGAGGCAATGCCATTCCGACACCGCCACCAGAAGTTAACGGCAACGCAATTCCTGCACCGGAACCTGAAATAAACGGCAATGCAATTCCGGCTTCTACTGAACCTGAGGTGGATGGTAATAAAATACCGGAAAAATCGGCACCACGTCGTTCGCGTACCAGCACCAGTGCCAGTACCAATAATCGTCGCCGTCGCGGTGCACCACCGAAAGATAAAGAACCACGCGAAGCGAATGAAGTAGAAAAAAATCCTGCTTCGGCTGATAATGAGACTCAGAAGGTTGATAAACCAAAACCAACTGAAGAGAGTCCTAAAGCAGATGCCAAGGAATCATAAATTTAGCTGTGACGACTTGCTGAACCTTATTGGTCAGCAAGTCGTATATCACCATCAACGCTGTGAGATTATTGAGTTGCTGGATGGTTGTGAGCTGGTGTTACAAGAGCTCAATCAAGATAAAAATATCCAGCCAACACAATATGGAGAAGGGCATCGCCCGGTTCCCGTTACTCATGTGTTACCGGTTTTTGATGGCGAAGGTGAGTTACATACCGAACTTGTCGCTGCCGGTCTCGATATACTACTGAGAGAACAAGGCTTCTACGGCCAGTAAATCCTGCTCTGTATCCACTCCATGTCCAGGAGCAACCTGGGCTTCTGTTAAATGAATCCGATTACCATGATAGAGCGCTCTGAGCTGTTCCAGTGACTCGAACTGTTCTGGTGGTGCTGGGGGCAACTCATGATAGCGATGTAGAAAATCCGCTCGATAAGCATATAAACCAACATGTTTGAAATGCGGCATGCGGATAGCGTCCAGCTGTTGTTTATCACTGAAATGTTGGCGTAACCATGGAATGGGGGCGCGACTGAAATACATCGCATAACCTTTGGCATCCACTACCACCTTAACGATATTGGGGTCAAACACCTGTTCAGCATGTTCCAGGGGACTATACAACGTGGTGATTGAGGCTTCTCGATGATGTGCCAGATCGGCCGCCACCTGATTGATTAATACTGCTGGCAAACAAGGCTCATCTCCCTGCACATTGACGATTAAATCATCACCATGAAACGCTCTTAATTGCGCCACTTCCGCCAACCGATCTGTTCCGGAAATATGATCTTCGCGGGTCATGCAGACATCCGCCCCAAAATTCTTTGCTGAATCAGCTATCCGCTGATCATCTGTGGCGATAATCACCTCACTGGCTTCACTGGCCAATGCACGTTCATAGACATGTTGAATCATCGGCTTGCCAGCGATTTCACGTAAAGGCTTGCCAGGTAGCCGGCTTGAGGCAAAACGGGCAGGGATAATGATTTTAAATTGCATCAGTCGAGTTCTTCAGCAGTCAGTTCACGCGCTTCATCAATCAACATGACTGGTATCTCATCACGAATCGGATACGCCATCCGACAGGGTTTGCAAATCAATTCCTGTGATTGTTTTTGATAAACAAGACTACTCTTGCAGACAGGACAGGCGAGTATTTCCAATAAAGTCTTATCCATTTAAAAGCTCTCTTAGTTTTTGGTCGATTTCAGGGCCAAGTGAAGGACTCAGCTGTGCCTCAGCTGGCACGTACCACATATTGGTTGACGCAAATGCCTGACATTTTACCGCATCTTTTTCTGTCATCAGTATGGGATATGACTCGGCAAACTGGAAATCAGCGGCGGTGTAGTGATGATGATCAGCAAAAGCATGGGGGACAATGGTTAAGCCCAACTGTTGTAACTGGTCAAAAAAACGCTGTGGATGGCCAATACCAGCAACGGCATGAACAGGTGTAGTGTTAAATTCACTTAAGGATTTTTGAGATGTTTCATTCTGCAATTGAATGGCGTATTGGATATGCAGTTGCATGCTCAGATCGGCAGGATTGGCTGCGCCATGCTGAATAACAAAATCAACGGTATTCAAACGGGAGATGGGCTCACGCAATGGCCCGGCTGGTAAACATGCCTGATTTCCCAGACCGCGTTTTTTATCAATAATGACGATTTCCAAATCACGTTGCAGTCGATAATGCTGCAAACCATCATCAGTGATAATGATATTGCAGTCATTTTCTGCCAGTAACTGTTCGCCCGCTGCCACCCGATCCGCTGCAACCACTACCGGACATTGAGTACGCCGATGGATCAACAGTGGTTCATCGCCGACTTGCGAAGCCTGACTATGCTCATGAACACTGCAGGGATAATGATCGGCTTTGCCACCGTAACCGCGACTGATAATACCCGGCCGCCAACCCTGTTGTTTTAAATACTGGGCCAACCAGATGACGAAAGGCGTTTTGCCGCTGCCACCCACACTGATATTACCCACCACAACCACCGGTACCGGCAATGAGAGCTGTTTAAATATGCCAACTCGATATGCCTGACGTCGCAGCATGATAATCAGTCGATATAGCCAGCTTAAAGGCAATAACAACCAAGTTAACAGAGTAGGTTGATACCAGCTATTGGTCAGCCAATCTGCTTTCATTAACGTTGCTGAAACTGCAGTCGATAGAGTTCGGCGTAATGATGTCCTTTATCCAGCAACTGCTGATGGGTACCAGTCTCAACAATATGACCGTCATGCATCACCACAATAAGATCGGCTTTTTCTATGGTGGAAAGCCTATGAGCAATCACCAACGTTGTCCGGCTTTGCATCAGATTTTCCAATGCTGATTGGATATGTCTTTCAGCTTCAGAGTCGAGAGAGGCAGTGGCTTCATCCAGAATTAAAATAGGTGTATCGCGCAGCAACGCTCTGGCAATAGCCAATCGTTGACGTTGTCCACCAGAAAGTAATACCCCATTCTGTCCCACCTGAGTGTGCAAACCGTCAGGTAATTTTTTGATAAATTCCCATGCGTGAGCAGATTTAGCGGCTTCTATGATGCGCTCTTCAGCAATTTTTTCGGTCTGACCATAAGTAATATTATTGGCAATAGTGTCGTTAAAAAGAATTACTTGCTGATTAACAAGCGATATCTGCTTGCGTAAATCCGCCAGTCGCAACTCATTAATATCAATCTCATCAATTAAAATCCGTCCGCTGGTTGGATGATAAAAACGGGTAAGCAAGCTGACCAAAGTGGTTTTTCCGCTACCCGAATGTCCAACGAAGGCTATCGTCTGTCCCGATTTGACTTCAAAGTTGATGTGCTCCAAAACCTGACTATTTGAGCTGTCGTAATGAAAACCAACCTGTTCATAACGGATATCACCCTTGGCACGATCCAAGGTTTTTTCTCCGTTATCCGATTCCGGTTTTTGGTCCAGTAAGCCAAAAATACTGTCTGCAGCGGCAATCCCCGATTGCAGCTTGGAATTCACTTTGGTTAAACGCTTCAAAGGGGTGAGCAACATTAACATAGCGGTAATGAACGAGATAAAGCTGCCGACAGTAATGGTTTCCAGCATAGTCGGGGTTGTGGCAAGGAAAATAACCATCGCCATACCAACAGCTGCAATCAGCGAAATAATGGGCTGACTGATTGCATCCGTACCAATTTTTTTCATTCGTTGCCGACGATTAAGCTGATTGACCTTGTCAAAGCGTCGAATCTCATATTCCTGGCTACCAAAGGTTTTGACTTCTCTATGTCCTTCGATAACTTCGCTGGAGACATGGCTGACATCACCCATAGAATCCTGAATATTTTTACTCAGTCGGCGAAAGCGAACGCTGATGTGATAAACCAGCATGCCAATAAATGGCACTGTCAATAAAATGATAAGCGAGAGTAATCCATTCAGATAGATCATCCATGCCAGTAAACCGATAATGGTCAGGGTATCGCGAATGATGGTCATAATCGCGTCAGTGGCGGCTTCAGCGACCTGTTCTACATCGTAGAGTAGCTTGGACATCAGTTGACCAGAGGTGCTGTGGTCATAAAACGTGGCAGGAAGCCCGATAAGTCGATTAAACATCTCTTCACGTAATGTCTTAATTACATTCCGTGAAATCCAGCCCAAGCCATAGGTCGTAAAAAAATCTGATAAGCCACGGATAATAAACAAACCAATCAGTGCGGCAGGCAGCAGTTTGATAATCGTTGGGTCGCGATCTACAAAACTCCCATCCATCAATGGTTTCATTAACGCTGCCATCCCGGTTTCGGTGGCGGCATATACCACCATAGCCAAAACAACAGCTACAAATCCAAACCAATAAGGTTTGACGTATTTCAGCAGGCGCTTATAGAGTTGAAAAGCGCTCATCTCAGTGGCAATTTGTTTCATGGAATCTCTGTTGTTTTTTGACGTGTTGCTAGTGTTAAGCGGGTAAATCCAAGTAATTGGGCTGCATCCATGGCAGTGACAATATGCTGGTATTCGGCATTGGCATCTGCACTGATGATAATGTGCGGATCTTCATTATCACCTGCCGTGGTTTTCAGTAAATCACGCAGTGCATCTCGTGAGAGTTCGGCCATGGCAGTATCGTTGACCAGTACCTCACCGTTAGCCCGAATGACAATATCAATCGATGCTTCCTGTTCAGTTAATGCCTGACCGCTGGCTTCGGGTAAATCGACTTTTAACGAGCTTTCCCGGATAAAACTGGTAGATACCATAAAAAATAACAGCAGCAGAAACACCACATCAATCATCGGGGTGAGATTGACATCCGGTTCCTCAGATTTACGGGGCAACAATTTCATTGCGCACGCGCCTCATCGGGGTCAAATTCACGCTCACCATGTAACATTTCAATTAATTGCATGGCTTGTTCTTCCATGCTCACCACCAGCTGATTAATTTTTCCGCGGAAGTAGCGATAAAAAATAACGCTGGGGATAGCCACAACTAAACCGGCAGCAGTGGTGATTAAAGCTTCTGAAATACCGCCAGCCAAAGTTTCCGGATTACCAACGCCTTCCAACGTAATAACGGCAAACACTTTGATCATACCAATGACCGTTCCCAATAAACCGATCAATGGAGAGATAGCGGCAATAGTACCCAGAGTATTGAGGTTGCGTTCCAATTGCTGGGTTACATGACGGCCAGTGTCCTCAATGCTTTCCTTTGTGATATCACGGGAGCTATTACGATTAATCAGACCGGCGGCAAGAATTTGACCGAGAGGGGAGTTCTTTTGCAGCGAATTAATGCGGTATTGGTCGATTTGTTTGAACTGTAACCATTGCCAGATTTGGGTGATTAATTCAGGTGGTGCGATTCGACGTTTTTGTAGACTCCAAAATCGCTCTGCAATAATCGCAATTGCAATTATTGAACAGCCAAGTAGCGGTAACATCAGCCAGCCACCTGCTTTAAATAGTTCCAGCATGCTCCATCCGTCCCAGTCAGTGAAATGTTGCCATGATACGTGAAAACGCGATTATTCAGTAGCGTTGCGCATCCAAATTCTACGGTATTGTTCGCGCCAGCCTGTGGGGGTTAAATTCATTTGTGGGTCGATTTTTAGCTGTAACGCGCCTTGTGTACCCGTTTGATAGGCTTGGCTACCTATTTTACGGTAACGGGCAACTACATCTGCCGCCGGAAAGTTATAGCGGTTTTGATAGCCACTGGCGAATAAAACCAATCTGGGAGATACCTGTTGAATAAAAGCGGCAGAAGATGAGCTGCGACTGCCATGATGGGGTGCAACGATAATATCGGCACGGAGTTGTTGAGCATACTTTCGTACTAACTCGATTTCGCCCCGACGTTCAATATCGCCGGTTAACAGGATACTGCCATATTGACTAGTGATTTTAAGCACGCAAGATGCGTCGTTACGGCTACTACCGGTATAGTTAATTGAGGGATGTAGTATCTCAAATTGGACCTGATCCCATTCCCATGATTGCCCCTGCTCACATAACTCACTGCCACTCAGTTTATCGGGATCACTGGTCAGAATCTTTCTGGCAGGGTAAGCAGATAACACCGCACTGGCTCCACCCATATGATCATTATCAGCATGACTTATCATCAGCATATCCAGTTGTTGAATACCTTGATAACGAAGAAAAGGAACAACAACAGCGGAGCCAGTATCAAACTCACCAAAAGCGGGACCGGTATCAAATACTAAGCTGTGATGTTGGGTCTGCACGACAGCTGATAAACCTTGACCTACATCCAATAAAGTAAACCAGACCTCTGCAGGATCCGGCCGATTGGGGCTGTAAAAAAATAATGGCAGAAGCAAGACAGGACCTAGCCAGCGTAATGGCCATCCACGTGGGGCGAGCATTATCAAGATGCCAATAATTGATAAGCTCAGCAGTGGGAGGGAAAACACGGGTGTCTGCCAAACTGATAGCGGGGAGCCGGCCAGAAAATCCAGATACCACCATAAAATGGATAACAAACGCTCAATAATATCCAGTAACCAGACCGCTATTTGTATGTCCATGCTTAATAGCGCCATCGTCAATAACAACAACGGCACAATCAAAAAACTTACCAGCGGTACAGCAATTAAATTGGCCAGTGGAGCAATTAGAGACGTTTCCTGAAAGAACAGCATTAATAATGGTGTCAATGCCACAGCTATCCAGAGATGAATATGTAACCAAAGCCATTTTCGTGCAGGTTGACGATATTGCGCTATATACAGGATGCTAAGCACCGCGGCGAATGACAGCCAAAAACCAGCTGCCAACACAGCAAATGGATCGATAAACAAAACCAATATTAAACTCAGACTGAGTACCTGCAAGGGTTCTATACGACGTTTAATAAAGATACTGAGCATGACCACCGTGACCATTATCAAAGCACGTTGCGTAGGAATGGATAAACCGGCTAACAAGGCATAGAAAATGGCGAGCAATAAGCCGCCAATTGCACCTGCTTGCCGGTCACTTAATTTCAGTAGCTGTTGACTGCGTATTCGCCAAACGGTTTTGACAGCAAAAAAACCCAATGCGGCCGCCAGACCAATATGTAAACCGGATATTGCTAACAAGTGACTGGTGCCAGTTTTTCTCAATGTTTCCCATTGTGCTGGCAACATGCGATCTCGGTTGCCGACAGCCAAACCTTCAATCAGAGCCAAATGAGGGCTGTGTTCCAAACTGGCAGACATTTTGGCAATTAACACCGCTCGCCAATGATTGATCGAAAATATCGAAGCCGATTGGATTTGCTGATTCAAATCAGATTGCCGTATGTAGCCGGTCGCTCCAATCTGCTGCTGAAATAACCATGATTCATAATCAAAGCTACCCGGATTTGCCATGCCTTGGGGTGTTTTTAAGCGGACCAGAAGTTGCCATTTTTCATTCGCTTGAGGGATTGTCTCCGGTGGGAAATACCAACTCAGACGAATTTTTGCAGGTAATTTTGTCTGGTTAGTTTCAGGTTTAAATTCAAAACGCACCCGCTGATCGTTATGATGGGGAAGCGAATCAATGAAACCTGTCAGCAGAAGATCTTGTCCCTGAAGCAGGGGATCGAGTTGATTATCCAATCTGATATAGGCTTGGGTACTTGTCCAAATTAACGCTGCAATAAATGTCAGAACGGTCCACTGTGACCTGTGCCAGGCAATTACAATCAAGGGGAAAAGCGTGAGCAGCCAATACAAAGCCGGTAGCTGCGGCAACCATGCCACCAGCAAACAGCCCGACAAAAATGCAATGGCAGGTTTGACCATATATCCCTATAATGACCGCCGTTTGTCCGTAATACTGAGACGCAATGCCTCGTAAGTTCCTGAAACGAATAATGCCAGATCACGTCACCATGCGCGAGCATAAGCACTTGCGTCGTTTTGGTGAGAAGATCATGGCGCCTGAGTTATGGCATCTGAACCGTAAATCAGTGTCGGTAGCTGTTGCGATAGGGCTATTTCTGGCGTTTATTCCGATGCCGGCACAAATGCTTGTCGCAGCCATTTTTGCTATCTGGCTGCGCGTCAATCTACCTATCGCGGTGATGAGTGTCTGGATCACTAATCCGCTGACAATGGCACCCATTTTCTTTTTCAGTTACAAAATTGGCGCGATGATATTGGATGTGCCATTACGCACCCATGAATTTGCTTTTAGTCTGGAATGGCTGTGGGAAGAATTAGGTTTTATCTGGCAGCCATTCTTACTTGGTTCAGTTGTTTGTGGTGTGTTGGCTGCAGTGATGGGGGTGATAGTCGTTCGACTAATCTGGCGCTTAGTGGTTATTCATAGCTGGTTAAAGCGTTATCGCCGTCAAAAAGCGCGACGCGATAACGACAAAAACCAGCCATAAATCAGTTTTGTAACTTACCGTCGATTAAGGTTAACTGTTGATCCATTTTGGCGGCTAATTGGCGGTCATGGGTTACTATCACCAGCGCCGTGCCCAGCTCGGCATTCAGCTGCATAATCAAATCAAAAATGCCTTCAGCCGTATGATGATCCAGGTTTCCGGTGGGTTCATCGGCCAACAGGCAGGCGGGTTTGGTAATCAAGGCTCGAGCTAGAGCCGCACGCTGCCGCTCACCACCGGATAATTCACTGGGTTTGTGATGTACGCGATGGCCAAGACCAACCTGTTCCAGTAATTGGGTTGCCTGCTTTTTAGCCGATTTAGGATGCATACCGCCGATGACTAAAGGCATAGCGACATTTTCTTCGGCAGTAAACTCTGGCAATAAATGATGAAACTGGTAAACAAATCCCAAAGACTGATTACGTAGTTTGCTAAGTGCACTGACAGAAAGTGTACTAAGATCCTGATCCAACACCTCAATCAGTCCGCTGGTAGGGCTATCCAAGCCTCCCAACAGGTGTAGCAGGGTACTTTTCCCCGAACCGGAACTGCCGACGATCGCAATTCGATCACCCGCCACTACTTTCAGATTGATGTCTTGTAAAACAGGGGTTTCCAGATTGCCATCTTTGTATCGCTTCGCCAGATTCTGGCAGCGAATTACATTGGTATTAGTCATAGCGTAATGCCTCAGCCGGTTTCACCTGTGCTGCACGCCAGGAAGGGTAAATGGTTGATAGAATCGACAGGACAAAGGCGGTAATACCAATAACGGTCACATCATTCCAATTTAACTCTGAGGGCAGGTCACTGATGTAATAGACCTCGGCTGGCAGAAATTGGTAACCCAGCAGGGTTTCTATCCAGGCAATAATATTGGAAACATTCAGCGCCAGGATCACCCCGCCGATCACCCCCAGCAGCGTACCGATCAAGCCGATAACAATGCCTTGCACCATGAAGATACCCATGATGCCGCGAGGGGACATACCTAATGTTCGGAGAATGGCGATATCTGAGTATTTATCGGTCACCATCATTACCAGCGTTGAAACGATATTAAATGCAGCAACAGCGACAATCAGCATCAGAATGACAAACATCACGGTTTTTTCGGTTTTTAATGCGCGGAAAAAGTTGGCGTGTTGGTAGGTCCAGTCAGCTGCACGATATTCTGCCGGTAAGCTATGCAATAAATCGCGGGTAATGCGTGGTGCCTGATAGACGTCATCTAATTGCAATCGCAGGCCTGTCACCTTGCCGGGAATACGAAATAAATTAGCCGCATCCTCAATGTTCATAATGGCTAAGGCACTATCATATTCATACATGCCAATTTCAAAAACACCAGAGACGGTCAGACGTTTCAGTCGTGGAATAACGCCAGCAGGGGTAGGCGTAACGTGAGGGGTTATGACAGTAATCTTGTTACCGGTGCCAACACCCATGGCAATAGCCAAATCCTTCCCCAGAATAATGCCATAGCTACCCGGTTGTAGTGAGTCAAAACGGCCCTGAATGATTTTGTCGCCAATAGTGGAAACCTTGGGTTCCAAAGCTGGATCCACCCCGCGGATTTGCGTGCCGCGAACCCGGCTGCCTTGATTCAACATGGCCTGGCCTTCAACAAAAGGTGCCGTACTGACCACGCGTGGAAAGCCCTCAACCAGTGCTTCGGCTTTTTGCCAGTCAGCCAATGTTCCATCCGAGCCGGTGACAAATGCATGAGATGTCATGCCCAGAATGCGTTCACGTAGTTCCTTTTCAAAGCCGTTCATCACCGATAACACAGTAATTAATGCAGCCACACCGAGTGCAACACCCAGCATAGAGGTCATGGAAATGAACGAAATAAAATGATTACGCCGTTTGGCCCGGGTATAACGGGCGCCAATATAGACACTTAGTGGTCTGAACATATACTCGCTCTGGCAAGAAGCCCGCCTTTATAGCGGGCAAGTGCAAATTATTTAGGATGGACGGTTTGGGTACCGGTTTCGGTGCCAAGCAACAACACATCCGCAGGACGCATTGCAAACAAGCCGTTAGTCACTACGCCTACGATATCGTTCAGCGTTTTTTCCAGTTTGATTGGTTCCATAATGTCCAGACCATGCACATCCAGAATAACGTTATGGTTATCGGTGATCACACCTTCACGGTAAACCGGTTGGCCACCCAGTTTGACAATCTCGCGAGCGACATAGCTACGTGCCATCGGAATGACTTCAACCGGTAACGGGAATTTACCCAATACATCAACCAATTTGGTTGCGTCAGCAATACAGACAAATTTATCAGCTACCGCAGCAATAATTTTTTCGCGGGTTAACGCACCGCCGCCGCCTTTGATGAGTTGCAGATTATGATTGGATTCATCCGCACCATCGACGTAGACCGCAACTTCTTTGACGTCATTTAAATCAAATACTTCAATGCCATAATCTTTTAAACGCTGTGTGGAAGCATTCGAGCTGGAGACAGCGCCTTCAATACGATGTTTGATAGTGGCCAGCGCATCAATAAAGTGATTTACCGTAGAACCCGTGCCTACACCTACTACACCGTCAGTGGTAATGTATTCCAAAGCCGCCCAGGCAGCCTGTTTCTTCATTTCATCAGCAGTCATTGCGATTCCTTGTTAATTTGAATGGCTTGATTTATCCGGCCAATTATAGAGATAAATGGCCGGCAATGGTAACGTAGTCATCTTTGTTTAACTTAACAGACCGAATCTGGAACCCCATGCTCACAGGCTATGTAGAAAAAATCCTCAAAGCGCGCGTTTATGATGTCGCTATCGAAACACCTTTGGATTTAATGCCAAGATTATCCAAGCGGCTGGATAATCAGATTCTGATTAAGCGTGAAGACTTACAGTCCGTGTTTTCCTTTAAGTTACGTGGCGCTTATAACCGCATGAGCCATCTGACCGAAGCCGAACGAAAACAGGGCGTAGTTGCCGCATCAGCAGGCAATCATGCACAAGGTGTGGCACTGGCCGCCAATAAAATGGGTATTTCGGCGATGATCGTAATGCCGATTACAACTCCACCTATCAAAGTTGAAGCGGTTCGAATGTTGGGCGCAGATATTACCTTGCATGGCAACAGCTATGACGAAGCGTTTGATTTTGCTCAGCAAGTTTCCACCGACCAGGGCCGGGTGTTTATTCATCCCTACGACGATCCATTAGTGATTGCAGGTCAGGGCACCATTGCGATGGAAATCATGCGCCAGCACCCGGATCCGGTATATGCGGTATTTATTCCGGTAGGTGGTGGCGGATTACTGGCTGGTATGGCGGCTTATATCAAAGCCATCTGGCCAGAAATCAAGATTATCGCGGTGGAACCTGCCGATGCGGCCAGTCTTAAAGCGGCTTTGGATGCTGGCGAGCGGGTCAAATTAGACCAGGTCGGTTTGTTTGCCGATGGCACCGCTGTCAGACAGGTGGGTGAGGAACCTTTCCGTATTGCACAAAAGACTGTTGATCATGTTGTCACGGTGGAAACAGATGAAATCTGCGCTGCGATAATGGATGTGTTTGATGATACCCGCTCAATTGCCGAACCATCGGGTGCTTTATCTATAGCCGGTGCGAAGAAATATATTCAGCAAAATGGTTTACGTAATAAAACCATGGTGGTTATCAACAGCGGTGCGAATATGAATTTCGATCGGCTGCGGCATGTGGCTGAACGTGCCGAGATCGGTGAGCGTCGGGAAGTATTGTTTGCTGCCACCATTGATGAGCAGCCGGGCAGTTTCCAACGTTTCTGTAAAGCCTTGGCCGATCGCGGTATTACCGAATTTAATTATCGTTACGCGGATAACCAGCAGGCACATGTATTTGTCGGTGTACGGATGTCTGGACGTGACGAAGAGCGGCAGATTTTGTTTGATAATCTGACTCAGGCGGGATATCAGTGGATTGATTTCACTGATAACGAAATGGCTAAGTTACATGTTCGTTATATGGTGGGCGGTCATGCACCGCAAGCTGAAAATGAGCGTTTGATTCGCTTTGAATTTCCTGAAAGACCGGGGGCCTTGTTACGCTTTCTGACCCATATTGGCCAGCGCTGGAATATCAGCCTGTTTCATTACCGTAATCATGGTGCAGCGTATGGTCGTGTGCTGGTGGGAATTCAGGTAACGCCTGAATTCAATGAAGAATTTCAGGCGTTTCTGGATAATCTGGGCTATGTCTATTGGCTGGAAACCGACAACCCGGCCTATGATTTGTTTTTGAAGTGATTAATTGCTCAAAGTAGTGGTATCGCTGATTAATTGAATCTGTCCATGCACATCAACAGAGACTTTATTGCTGCCCGCTTCAAGGGCAGCAGGTGCACTTTTACTGCTCATATCGGCTGACATCATCATTTGGGTTTCCATCCGATATACCGGCGAATAACCACTGGTGTTGACTGACATATTGACCAGGCGGTAACCGGGTTCGTTGAACTGTTGCTGAATTAACGACGCTTTATCACGGAACTTGCTGATAGCTTGCTGCATTAACTCGTTCTGGGTGGTTTCGATTAAGCCATCAGACAATGAAAATTCAATCGATTGCACTGTACCTAAAGCTTGAATATCTCCCAGCAATTCACTCATTTGAGTGAAATCATGACTATGTAAACGTATTTGTTGGCTGACCTGCCAGGAAACAATTTGACTGTCTTTATACATGGGGCGGGTCTGATAGCCAGTGGTTTGAGATTTCACCGAATCATAAGCTTTGATTTTTTCCAGCAACTGGTTACTGCGCTGGTTGACTTGTTGGCCTAATTTGGTCGGGTCAGTACCATTGAGCATAACCTGAATCACGCTGGTCACTTGATCATTAGCCACTTCAGTCGACGCTGTTGCATTGAGATTGATTAGGTTAAAGTTCAATTCAGATTCTGCCGTCGCAGTGGCTGAAAACAACAGCATTGCTATAACAAAAAAGGTGTTTTTCATATTTTATGATTCCTGTGAGAGAGAATGTTCGCGGAGTTTGGCTTGCTGTCTGCGCAGCATGGTTGCTAAATTAACAGTATTTGACTGACACTGTCAGCGGATTAACGCACAAAATTATTTTAACGTTGAGGATAGACATGAAAGCTGTACAAAAAATTCTGCCTGATTCAGAGCGCCTGATTGAATCAGCTGCCGAACACTTCGTCGTGACGGCACGCGCTGCTATTGCAAAACGCGGCGTCTTTTATGTCGCTCTGGCGGGCGGGTCGACTCCTAAAGGTTTATATCAAAAACTCGCAACATCTCCTTATGTAGAACAAATTGACTGGGCAAGAGTACATATCTTTTTTGGCGATGAGCGTTGTGTACCGGCGACGCACGATGACAGTAATTTCAAAATGGCCAGACTGGCAATGCTCGATCAATTACCTATCCCCACTGAAAATGTACATCGTATGCCAACCGAAAGTGGTGATGCTGCTGATGTGGCCAGCCGTTATGAGGCAACCATCAAGCTGATTATGGAAGATAAACCCTTTGATTTAGTGTTGTTGGGCTTGGGTCCGGATGGTCATATTGCCTCATTGTTTCCTGAAACTCCGGCGCTTGAAGTAACCGATAGCTTGACTACCAGCCTGTTTGTAGAGAAATTTCAATCCTGGCGAGTGACCTTGACCTATCCGGTTATCAATGCAGCCAGACAGGTCATCGTGTTTATTGCCGGTGATTCCAAAGCTGAAATTGTCAGAGATATCACTTCTGGGGCAGTAATCGGATTACCGGTGCAACGACTTGACCCAACCGGTGATTATTACTGGTTTATGGATAAAGCAGCCGCAGCGCAATAATATGAAAACGTTGTTAGCTGCTGATATCGGTGGTACCAAAACCTTGTTGCAATTGAGCCATGCCAATGGCGAGGTGATAGCGCAGCAACGTTTTGACAATAGTGCTTTTGCTGATATTGAAAGTCTGCTGACAACGTTTTTATCTTCAATTCCAGCCAATTTTCTGCCGATCACCAGTGCCTGTTTTGCCATTGCAGCCCCGGTATCTGGTCGACGAGTTCAATTAACTAATCTTCCCTGGATAATTGATACCAACAAACTGCTAGCTGAATTTCCAATTGCTGAGCTTGAACTGGTCAACGATTTTGCTGCAGTGGGGTATGGTATTGGCGAACTGGTTGAGCAAGATTTTATCGTCTTACAGCATGGCGAACCACAGGCCAAGGCGTTAAGAGCTGTTATTGGTGCTGGCACTGGTCTGGGTCAAGCCATTATGTCTCCCATTCATAAAGGCTGGAGGGTCTGGGCAACTCAAGGCGGACATACTGATTTCGCGCCGTTGGATCAAACCCAGCAAGCATTGCTGACCAGGCTGTTGGAGCAATTTGAACATGTTTCGTATGAGCGGATTTTATCCGGCTCAGGTTTGGTTATGCTCTATCAATTTATTGCGGAGCAGCAGGGCATAACGAGTGATAAAACATTATCTGCCGAGCAGATCAGTGAACAGGCGCTCCTGCATGCTGAACCATTAGCGTTAAGCGTTATGCAATCATTTCTGCAGATATATGGTGCTCAGGCCGGTAATCTGGCGCTGACCACCTTGCCCAGAGCCGGGCTGTTCATTGCCGGCGGTATTGCAGCCAAAAATTTAGCATTATTTGAACAAGACCATTTTATGCAGGCTTTCCTTGCCAAAGGACGGATGCGTGAGGTGCTGGAGCAAATTCCAGTCTATCTCATCAATAATCCTGATGTGGGACTGATAGGTGCTCGTCTGTTGGCTCAAAAAGCGTTGTATAATGTCCAACATGACGGATAAAAAAAATCACATACTGGTTAATGTAGAAACCACCTATCTGGATCACGAATCTGATCCAGCGAAGGCAAGATATCTTTTTGCTTATACCATCACCATTACCAATGAAGGCGACACGCCGGCGAGACTATTGTCGCGCTATTGGAAAATTACCGGTGGAGATGGTCATGAGCAGGAGGTGGAAGGTGACGGTGTTGTAGGACAACACCCTTATCTGGCACCGACCGAGACTTTCACCTACACCAGTGCGGCCATGCTGGATACGCCTGTCGGCATGATGCAGGGGCATTACAATATGATGGATGATAACGGCAGTCGTTTTGCTGTTGATATACCTGCGTTTACTCTGGCGGCACCACAAAAGTTACATTGAAAAACGCAGGGTTATAAACATTTTCCAATTGAACCGGTCGCACAAATCCGTCCGTCAATCCAGATAGCTTTATCCAGTATGGCGTTTTGCAGATCACTGCCGCCCAATTTGGCATCCCGCAAATTGGCAAAGCTCAAATCAGCGTGCGTTAAATTACTGTAAGACAGATCCGCTTGCTGCAGATTTGCGCCTTTCAAATTACTTCCTTGCAGATTGGCATAGCTCAGATTGGTGAGCTGAAGGTCGGCATAGCTCAAGTCAGCTTCATGCAAATCAGTATTCATCATGTTTGACATTGCCAGTGCACTATTACGCAGATTGGCTTGGGTCATGTTGGTCGAAGAAATATTTATGCCGGGTTTCAGACAATTTTCCCAATTTACTCCTGGTGCTGGAACACTGTCACAATCTGCTTCTGAAACATTAGAAGGCGTAGGAAATAAAAAGGCGTTGGCAAAAATTCCGATTAAAATCAGTCCAATAATCATCATCGGCCAGAAACGGGCTGGACGTTCTGGTTTGAGTTTTTGCAATAATTCACTTCGTTGCTGACGTTGTTGAATTAAAAAGTCTGGTTCCTGTTTACGTCTTTGTTCCCGACGCATTTCACGTTCGGCTTCTGTCAGTGGCTGGTCATTACGCCGATCAAAACCATCACGTTCATCAATGGTCAAGGGAGGGGGAATAATGGGCTCGACAACTTCCTGCTCAAGAACTTCACTCAATGGTTGCCAATGCTGCTGGTCTGCACTGATCTCAGTTTGAGTATCAATCCTGCCCAATTGCAGATTACTTTTTAGTAAAGCCATAGTGAATGGACCACTGATGGTCTGATTCTGACGGGTATACCATTTAGTACTGAATTTTTTCATTGGCCGGTCTTTGGCAGCAAGTTGGTTGTTATACTAGCATTGTGTTTAATGCTGGGTGAATTCATGCAAATACCTCAGACCTCACAGGCTGCTCAGGTCACTGTAAGTGGTTCGGTAAATCAAACGCTGCCATTAACGGCCGGACCAATTGCGCAAGCTGTGGTGGTCTCGACCGGTAAAGCTGGCGAGAATGTTGATATTCAGTTGGCTGGTAAGGTGTTTACCATTCAGGCCGGGATTGATTTGCAGCGTGGTCAGACTATTGAGCTACAGCGCACTGATGCTGGCGATAAACTAGCTTTGAAGATCCTCTCCGTCACCACCGCTCAACCGGTTCTAACGGACCTTCGCCCAGGTCAGACGCTGCTTGCCGAGGTTATTAAAATACTGCCGCAGCAATCTATTTTGATGGCACTGCAGCAAACCGGAAAATTGCCTGTTCCCCTGGAATTGGATATCAGTAGATTGAGTTCCAGTTTTAAGCCCGGTCAACAACTTTTAGTACAAATCCTCAGTAGCTCGCCTTTAAATGTCTCGTTACAGAATCCCATTCTGAATGTTGCAGAAACCCTCAATTCTCAACAGCGTCGATTGTTACCATTGGTTTTAGCGCAACCGCCACAATTACAGAATGTGATTAATGCGCTACCCGAATTAAAATCCATGGTGCCGGTACAAAATGCGGTAAGCCAGATGTGGCAAAACATTCGCGAACTGCAGTCTGTCCAACAACCAGCCAGTTTGCAGCAAGCTATCCAACAGTCTGGTGTATTTCTCGAACGCCAACTGATGCAGCCAAACCCTCAAGTAAGCGGTGATTTCAAGGCCAACTTGCTGAAGCTGGCTGCGGCGCTGGAAGGGCAAATCCGGCAAACGGCGAATGGGCAAATCAACGCCCAGAACCTTCCCGTGGAAATTCGTAATGCGCTGATCAATTTACTGAATCAGTCATCGGCATTGCAGCAGTTGCCTTCGCATATTACCAATGCACTTTTGGCAAACGGCCAGACTCCCGCTCAGTTACTGACCATGTTACTTGCTGGGCAAACAACAGTGGGTACGATGACCAATAGTCAACAGACTCTGACGGCGCAGAATATAGCTACCCAGCAAATTGCTCAGAATGCGCAGTTACAGGCTGGAGTAACTGATTTGGCCAGATTGCAGGTGTTACTTCGGGAGGTCGAAACAGCTATTGCCAGAGTGCAGCTAAACCAACTGACCATGGTAAGGGAAGCTGATAATCCAACTCAGCCACAGGTCTGGTTGATGGATGTACCGTTGCGAGACAAACAACAATTGCACTGGATGCAGTTACAACTGCAAAAAGGAGCAAAGCAGGACTCAGATGCTGATGAACAGTGGCAAGTAACACTTAATCTGGAAACTCAAAACCTCGGTAAATTGCGTGCCTCTATTGGCTTGCAAGCAACCATGGTCAGTGTTTCCCTAACGGCTGAGGATCCAAAAGCAGTGGCGCTGCTGGAAGAGAATATAGATATCCTGCATCAGAAATTGTCCGCCCTGAATTTACAGGTGCGTCAATTAAGTTGCCATTGCGCTCCGGTTGAATGGTTGACTCCGGTTTCTCCGTCTTCCCAGTCAGATGCGTTGCTGGATATCTCGGTATGAAACAACCATCACAACCTTTACGGGCAATTGCCCTGCATTATGATGGTGACAATGCACCAACTGTCACAGCGAGTGGTGAAGGGGATATTGCTGCTGAAATCATCCGCATTGCCAAGCAACACAATATTCCATTGCGCGAAGATGCTGTCTTGGCGGATATGCTTAAAGATATGCAGTTAGGCGAAGCCATCCCTGAAGCCTTGTATCGCGTTATCGCAGAAGTGATTGCTTATGCCTATATTGTTTCAGGAAAGTTCCCTAAGGAAAAAAGTTAAATTCCTATCGCATTAATCAGTGTTAAAGCATTTTTTAACCGTTTTGGGTGGGGTTTATTCTTTAATACTTTATAAATAGCATTATGAAAATCGTATTAAGTATTGATTTTAAAATATAAAGCAGCTATTTTCATTTGTATGTATTTCACAACCGGTCATAAGAAACCGCCTACAAAAACAGATGAATACGCTACTCACCATTGAGTCACCGATGTCAAAGACATCCGAGCAGAGCCTGACGGCACCGATCTCTGCTGCGGAAGTTAATGATTTATTGGCTGCTCGTATTTTGATTGGTGGCACGCGTTTATCCGATCTGGCTTTTCTACAAACCATGTTGTCATTGAGTGGTTTTACCAATATCACCACCGCAAATGGCCCCGAAAAGCTGATGCAGGTATTGAGACAGACCATTACCGACGATCATTGTGATATTGATTTAATTATTCTGGACTGTCGTTTAGGTGATTGTAATGCCCGCGAATTGCGTCTCAAGCTGGACCAATTCGATGAGTGGCGATTGATCCCGGTGATCGCCTTAACCGAAAAATCCCAATGGAATCACAATCAGCTGTTAACCGATTTAGGCCATGGTGTTACATCTTTGTTATATCGGCCTTTAACCGCAGAAGCGTTACCTCCAGCTGTTATGACCACTTTAGCTATCAAACGCGAGCGGGATCACTATCATCTTCGCCAACAACAGATTGAAGATGAAAATGCCCAATTGCGGGTTATGGAAGCACGTCTGCAATTTTCAGTAAATCACGATGACTTAACTGGCCTCGCTAATCGGCGCCGCCTGGAACAGGCTCTTGATATTACCTTAACCCAGGTACGAAATTTCCATACCAGTAGCGCGGTATTTTATATCGATCTGGATAGTTTCAAAGTGCTTAATGATGCAGAAGGTCATGAAGCTGGCGATACCTTATTGGTACAGGTGGCAAATTCGTTAAGGGGCTTTTTTAAAGTCCGCGATACCCTGGTAAGAATCGGTTCAGACGAATTCGCTGTATTAGTGGACACCATCGATCCAGAGACAGCGGTTGCTCGGGCCGAAGGGTTGCGAGATTTGTTTGATGGCTATAGTTTCACCTTTCATGATCATGAATATCATTTATCCGCCAGTATCGGTGTTAAATGCATTACTGAAGCCAACCTCTCGACCGTGGGTGAAATCCTGTCTCATGCCAATCAAGCCTGCTATACAGCTAAAAAGCGTGGGCGCAATCGAGTTCATGTATATAGCCCTGCAGATCGGGAAATGTATGCGTTAAGACACAGTGTAGAGTGGGCACCCAGAATTCGTGCGGCGTTAAAGCAAGAAAATTTCATCCTCGAATTTCAACCTATCTACTCGCTGAAAGAAAACAAAATCAATCATTATGAATGTTTGATTCGAATGCGCGGGCAGGGCGACAAACTGTATTACCCTCAGGATTTTATTCCGGTAGCAGAAGCCATGGGACTGATTCATCAGATTGATCTATGGGTTGTCAGCCATGCCTTTGAACTACTCAGAAATATTCCGGGAGACATTGCTCTGGCAGTGAATTTATCAGGCAATATTTTTCTGGATAAAAATTTATATCCGTTGGTTGAACGCAAACTGTTGGAAACCGGAGTCGATCCATCACGTTTAGTCTTTGAAATTACCGAAACTTCTGCCATTTCCAACTTTGATCAAACCAAACAAATGGTGGATAGGCTGCGCCATTTAGGCTGTCGATTTGCGTTGGATGATTTTGGCGCTGGATTTAACTCGTACAGTTATTTAAAACACTTCCCGGTGGATATTTTGAAGATTGATGGTGGTTTTATCACCAATTTACATAATGATCCGGTGGATCAGTTATTGGTGAAATCAATGATCGATATCTCACATAGCCTCGGCAAGAAAACCGTGGCGGAATTTGTCGAAGACAGAGATACGCTGAAAATGCTGCAGGATTTTGGTGTCGACTTTGTGCAAGGCTATTTAATCGGTAAGCCGCAACGTGCATTGCCGCCGAAGCATTAGTGTAAGTCTGTTACTGAATGACGCTGCGCGCCATGCAGGCGGGTAATCAATAAAGCTTCTTCTTCACTTAAATTACAATTATCAATCAGCTGGTTAATATCTACGCCTTTGCGGGCTAAGCGAATAGCATGCTCGTAGCTTTGCTGTTGCGGTTGCCCTAAATCCATAGTGTTTTGTTGTTCACGCATCTTCATCAGAGCTTGTTCAAATCGCACAATTCGTTCGTCGGAACCCACCGCTGCACTGCAGAGTGCTGACAGTTGTTGTTGCAGGGAGGTTATTTGACTGGCTTGCGCCCGACTTAATCGAAAAAACCTATAGCTGGTCATCAGCAAAACAAGGCCCAGTAAACCGATCAGTATGTATAAGCTGTATAAGATCATAATGTGCTCCCAAAATCACACATATTCATCAATAATGCCGGTTTTAGGCGGCCGTTTAGGTGGAATGTCTTCATGGTCTTCCGGTTTTCGTTCATCCGGCTTTTTCGGTTTATAACGCCTTTTCTCATCCGCCGGTGTATCCACATGGGTGGAGGGCACCAGTGGTTGAGCAGGATGGATTTCATCGGCCATTTGATCACATTAAAAGCTGGCGATATCAGCTATTTCATCATCATTCAGCAGTTTGTTCACATCAACCAGAATCAGTAGGTTTTTATCTCGACTACAGACACCCTGAATAAAGCGTGAACTGTCTTCACTGCTGACATTCGGTGCGGTGTCGATTTCTGATTGATGTAGATAAACCACTTCTGCAACACTATCAACCAACATGCCAATAACGTTGCCATTCACTTCAGCGATGATAATTCGCGAGTCCTCATCCGTTTCCCGAGAAGGCAGACCAAATCGCTTACGGGTATCGATGACAGTAACGACATTGCCACGCAGATTGATGATGCCCAATACATAATCTGGCGCACCGGGTACCGGGGCGATTTCAGTAGGTCGCAATACTTCCTGCACCTGCATCACATTGATGCCGTATACCTCCTGCTCCAATTGGTAAGAAACCCACTGAAGAATCGGATCATTTCCGGCCTGATTTGCTTGTTCGCTCATTTTTGTTTCCTTATTCACAAAACATTGACTCAGGTGATGCTGCCAATTTTATGACGTTCTTTATCTAATCCTATCAAAGCACAGTTTGTGCCAGTTTTTTTGCTCTGTTATCGTAATATTTTCAATAGTTCAGTTAATGAAATAATACTGCTTAATGGAGACATCAACATACCTGCCAGCCATGGTCTTTGACCAGGCTCACGTCGCCAACGCACATTTTCGTCCTCAAGCTTCACTACATGACGTATAGCAGAGACTGCTAATCCTAACTGTTTATTATTCACTAGTAATATGTAGCGGTTATCTTCTGAATTACTTGATTGATTGGTAATTAATGTTGTCAGATCAATCACTTCTGTATGTTGTTTAGGGCGGCTTAAGGTGCCAACCACATAGCTTGCATATCCTGGTATTTGCGAAAGACCTTCTTCCGGCCAGGTTTCAATGCCATCCAGTTCATCGAGTGACAATGCCAATTGCATACCGGCAACTTCAAACAATAATGCCTGACCTTTTTGCCCAGGTAGACTATTGATGGATTCACTTATGTCAGGTTCAAACTCAGCAACTATTGGATCTGTTTCAATGGTTTCAGTTACATTTTGCTCAAGCGTATCCAGTTCTTCATCCAGCAATAACTCTTGCAGATAATTTGCCAGGGCTTGCTGAGGCTCTTTAATTTGCGTTGGCTTAGACATTTTTGTCCGACTTTGTCGTAGTGGCTTTGAGGAGTTTTTTCATTAACCTTTCATAGGCCATACTGCCACGACTTTCAAGATTCAGTGCGGGTAACGGGATACCTGACTTGCTGGCATCACGAAATTGAGTATCAATCGGGATAGCGTCCTGCCAGAGATTCTCCTCATGATCCTGTTGCATTTTCAATAAAGTCTGCGTGCCGGCGCGAGTCCGGCGATCAAACATGGTAGGCACGATCAAATAAGGCAGTTTGTGCTGGCGGGAGTGATTGATCAGTTGCAGGGTATGCAACATGCGTTCAAGTCCTTTCAACGCCAGAAATTCGGTTTGTACCGGTATTAATAATTCATCACAGGCCGCCAAAGCATTTACCATCAATACGCCCAGCATCGGTGGGCAGTCTATCAATACATATTCAAAACGATCATGAAGTTGCTGTAGGGTTTTGTGAATAACCAAACCTTTACCACTCTGAATACCTAACTGACGATCCAAGGTAGCCATGGCCGTTGCTGCGGGTAACAGGTAAATATTCTCCTGACCGGTCTTTTTTAATGTTTTGAATATTGCATTCAGAGGTTGCTGGTCTGACTGCTGAAATAAAGTGTAGACACTGTGTTCAATCGTGTCAGGATCAAAACCAAAATAAGTGGTCAATGAACCATGCGGGTCCATATCCACTAGTAATGTGGAGTGACCTTTTAACGCAAGATGGCTGGCCAGACTGACCACCGTGGTGGTTTTGCCGACGCCGCCTTTTTGATTGGCAATGGCCCAGACTGTCATGGTGACGTATCGTCCATATCAGTGGGGGCCAAAATCGGCGAGGTCAGGCTGTCTGTAATAGGTGTACGAATATTCTCCACCTCTGTTGCAGGTTGATTTAATTGCTCATCAAATACTTCAAGGGTTCTTCGACTTTCCTGACTGCCCAAAATCACTAATACAACGCGGCGGTTTTTTTGCCTGCCAGCTTCTGTTTCATTATCTGCAATGGGTTTAAATTCACCATAACCAATCGCAGACATCCTGCCCGGTTCAATGCCAAAGCGATCCAATAAATTGACTACGCTAGCGGCCCTGGCGGCGGACAATTCCCAGTTAGATGGAAAACGCGTTGTATTGATGGGTTGATCATCGGTAAAGCCTTCGACCTGTAGCGGGTTTGCTACCGGTGCCAGTACATCTGCAATTTGACCAATAACTGGCACGGCTTCACGGGCTAACCGCGCATCACCACTAGCAAACAGAAAATTGGAGTTAATTTCCACTTCCAACCAGTCTCCGGTTTGTTTAATCGTCACATCTTCATTAGTAATCAAATCTGCAAGTGCACTACTGAGTTGTTGTGAAATATCATTAATAGTGCGAACGCTTTGCTCAGAAATCGGTGGTCGTTCTCTAGGTAGTTCCGGCAATTCAATTTCAAAATCAGGCACATCCGGTTTGCCGGGAGAGGCGACACGTTCACCTTGTCCACGACTCACCTCACCGACCTGAATCGGATCACTGCTACGGCTCGGCTGCGAAAAAACGCTTTCCAAGGTTTCTGACAATACCCGGTATTTACCTTCATTGACCGACGAGATGGAATACATCACTACAAAAAACGCAAATAACAAGGTAATGAAATCAGCATAGGAAACCAACCAGCGTTCGTGGTTTTCGTGTTCTTCATGCCGTTTTCTGCGGGCCATAACTAAGTTAAATATGCCTGCAGACGGCTCTCGATATTGCGTGGATTATCTCCGTCAGCCACGCTGATCAAACCATCTATCAACATCATTTGTAATTGGGTGCGCCGTTGCACCAGCGTTTTGAGTTTGTTACCAATCGGTAAAAACAATAAATTTGCCAAGCCGACACCATAGATAGTAGCCACGAATGCCACTGCGATACCCGAGCCCAGAGATGAAGGATCTGCTAGATTTCCCATCACATGTATCAGTCCTAATACTGCGCCAATGATACCTATGGTCGGCGAGTAACCGCCCATGGCCTCATAGACTTTAGCTGCCTGTAAATCGTTGTTTTCCATAATATCGAGATCGGTTTCCAAAATCTCCCGAATGATTTCTGGCTCGGCACCGTCGGCAATAAGCTGCAAGCCTTTTTGGGTAAAGATATCGGATTCCTGCAAGGCCATTGCCTCCAAACGGAGTAAACCCTCACGTCGGGCGATTTGGTTCCAGTCGAGAATTTTTTCTAATAATCGTTTAGCGGATTGTTGGGGAGGCTTGAAGATCCACACGGTCATTTTAAGCGCACGGATAAAGGTATTCATCGGCGTTTGTAACATTACCGCACCGAGCGTGCCGCCCAACACGATTAACAGCGCTACGGCGTTAAGAATGGTGTCGAGATGACCACCTTCCAGATACTGGCCTACAATGATGGCGCCAAACCCAATCAATAAGCCCAGTATGCTGAGAATATCCATGGCTATTTAAGCGCCGTCAGTAGTTTACCAATTTCCGTCAGACTCAAAATTTTATCTGCTATACCTGCTTTGGCAACGGCCATAGGCATGCCATAGATGGTACTGCTTTGTTGATCCTGAGCCCATATAGTCGCGCCTTTTTGATGCATTTTTATTGCACCTTCACAACCATCGGCCCCCATTCCGGTGAGGATAATGGTCAGGGTTTGTGCCGGACAAATCTGTGACACTGATTCCAGAGTGACATCTATACAGGGTCGGTAAGTAGCAGTTTCAGGGCCTGGGTCTACCTGCAAATAGAGCTGACCGCGGCGACCTTTAAGTAATAACTGCTGACCACCAGGTGCCAAATAAGCAACCCCCGGGCGTAGAGGATCATTTTGTTGAGCTTCTTTAATCTGAATATCACATTGTGAATTTAATCGTTCAGCAAATGATGGTGTAAATGTCGCTGGCATATGTTGCAGGAGAATAATCGGAAATGGAAAATTAGCCGGCAATTGTGACAAAACATTCTGTAACGCTACTGGCCCACCGGTTGATGTACCAATCACCACTAATTCTATTTTCTTCTTTTCAGCAGGAATAACGGGTGTGGCGGGTTGTTCCGGAGCTTTAACAATGGATGTATGTTTATTGGGCTTGGAATGGGTTGCCAGAAAATTAATGCGATCACAGAGTTTTTGGCGGGCACTGGCCTTGTCCTGGGCTAAATCTTCAAACCGTTTTGGTAAAAAGTCCATAGCCCCTGCATCTAAAGCATCCAGAGTTGCTTTGGCACCATCAGTTGTCCATGTTGACAGCATTAATACCGGAGTAGGACGTCGTCGCATGATTTTCTTGACGGCGCCAATACCATCCAGTAGAGGCATTTCCAAATCCATGGTGACCACATCGGGTCTATAACGAGATACCTGTTCTACCGCCTCCAAACCATCAGCGGCACTGGCAATAACTTCCAGCCGCGGATCGGCGTTAATGATTTCAGTCAGTCGCCGGCGGAAAAATGCTGAATCATCAACAATCAGTACCTTTACAGTCACAAATATCCTTAATAATTTCGATGTGCGTAGGTATTCATTA